>DASVSS010000180.1:0-6509 GCA_036387945.1 Tepidisphaeraceae bacterium
ATCTACACCCGCACCGGCGATGACGGCACGACCGGCCTGATCGGCGGCGGCCGCGTCGTCAAGCACGACGCCCGCCTCGAATGCTACGGCACCGTTGACGAACTCAACGCCGTGATCGGCCTCGCGACCGTCACCGCTACCGCCCCCGCGCGCGCCAAGCTGCAGCAGGTGCAAAGCGAACTGTTCGTCATCGGCTCGCACCTCGCGGCCCCTGAAGACGACGCGGCGACGACCCACGCCCTGCCGCCCCAGGACCCCGCCGCCGTCACGCGGCTGGAAAAGGAGATCGACGAAGCCGACGCCGTGCTGCCGGCGCTGGCAAATTTCATCCTCCCCGGCGGCACGGACACCGCCGCCCGGCTGCACCACGCCCGCACCGTCTGCCGCCGCACCGAGCGCCTCATCACCGCCTACGCCCAGCAGCGCGCCGCCCACGGCCGCACGGTGACGTACCTCAACCGCCTCAGCGACTGGCTGTTCGTCCAGGCCCGCCTGGCCAACCACGAGGCCGGCGTCGCCGACGTGTCGTGGACGCCGGCGAAACCCTGACCGAATGATTCACGCCGCATGCACCGTCGCGGTCCTTGCCGCCGGCGGCGGAATCGGTTCCTGGTGTGCGCGAAGGGATTGGATATGCAGTTGCACGCCCTCGGCGATCAGGGCCTGGGCCTCGTCCGGCGTGTCGCCACACGCCACGCAGCCGGGCAAATCCGGTACATACGCCGAGTAACTGCCATCCGGGGCCCGCTCGATGACGACCACGTAATCCATTGTTACTCCTGATCAAGAAGGCCCGCCTGGCGACGGATGCTCTGCAATGTGCCCGTCGGAACGTCCCTCGACAACTACCCGCCGGCCGAGATCGTGACCGTCCCAGGCTTTGTCGGGTGACGGTACAGCCGTCGCGTTCGATGACGCGGATGACGTCCCTGTACTTCATCTGCGGCTTGAATCTATCACGTTCGACAAGGCGGCGCGTCGCATTTACCATGCCCGGCCCGACTTTTTCAAAGGGCACGATGAAGATACTGGTCGCCGACAAGCTGGCCGACGAAGGCCTCGAATACCTGACCCAGAGCGGCGTGAGCTATGACGTGAAGATCGGGCTGACCGAAGACGCGCTCGCCGCGGCGGTGCCGGATTATGACGGGCTGATCGTGCGCTCGGGCGTGAAGGCGACGGCGAAGGTGCTGGCCAATCCCGGGAAGCTGCGCGCGATCGCGCGGGCGGGCGTGGGCGTGGACAACATCGATCTCCCCGCGGCCACGGGGCGCGGCATTCTCGTGCTCAACACCGCCGCGGCCTCGACGCTCTCCACCGCCGAGCACGCCTGGGCTTTGCTCATGAGCCTGGCCCGCAAGGTGCCGGCCGCCAGCCACGCGCTGAAGTCCGGCGAGCTGGAATGGAAAAAGCGCAGCGTCTTTCAAGGCACGCAGCTGGCGGGCAAAACCCTCGGCGTCGTCGGCATGGGCCGGATCGGGCAGACCGTCGCCACGCGCGGGCTGGCTTTTGAGATGAACGTCATCGGCTTCGACCCGTTCGTGCAGACCCCGACCGTCCTCGACGGCCGCGTGAAGATGGTGCAGGATTTCGACGAGTTCCTCGGGCAGATCGACGTCATCACCTTCCACGTCCCCGGCGGCGAGCAGACGAGGCACCTGCTCAACCGCCACCGACTGTTCAACGTCGCGCGCAAGAACCTGCTCGTGGTCAACGACGCGCGCGGCGAAGTCATCGACGAATACGCCGTGGCCGACGCGCTGCGCGAGAAGCGCATCGCCGGCGCGGCGATCGACGTGTTCGTCGTCGAGCCGCCGCCGAAGGATCACCCGCTGCTGGGGCTGGACAATTGCGTCGTCACGCCGCACCTGGGCGCCAGCACCGACGAGGCGCAGACCGCCGTCAGCGTCGAGGCGTGCAAGGCGATGGTGGCGTTTCTGCAGACCGGCGAGATCCGCGGCGCGGTCAACGCCGGGGGCATTAAGCTCGATCTGCCGCCAGACGAAGCGCCGTTCGCCAAGCTCGCCAGCCGCCTGGGCACGCTGCTCGCCGGCTACGCCGAGGGCGGCTACAAAAACATCACCCTGCGCGTCAGCGGCACGAAGGCACCCAAGCACAAGGACACGTTCCTGCGCCTGGCCACGGTGGAACTGCTGCGGGCGCATTTGAACGAGTCGGTCAACGTCATCAACGTCGAGCACGTCGCCCGCGCGCGCGGCATCGAGATGGTGGCCATCCACGAGCCCCAGCCCCCCGCCGGCCTGGTCGGCGACGTGCTGGGTTTGCGCGTGCAGGACAGCGTCGGCGAAAGCCACCGCATCCTCGGCACCGCCTACGCCGACGGCCTGCCGCGCCTGCTGCGGTTCGACGGGTTCAACATGGACATGGTGCCCGAAGGGCACATGGTGCTGATCGAGAACGAAGACAAGCCCGGCATCATCGGCGTCGTCGGCACGAGCTTCGGCGCAGCGGGCGTGAACATCGCCGACATGGTCATCAGCCGCGAATGCGGCCAGAACGACAAACCGCACGCGCTGATGGTCCTGAAAGTCGACTCCGCCCCGCCGGCGGCGCTGATCGAAAACCTGCGCGCCAAGGCCGGCATCCTGCGCGTCAAAACCGTCGGCGTGCCGCCGCGGGAAGCGTAAAAAGTTTCGCAGTCTTACCGAGATGCTACCCGCGGATAACGCATTCCGTTATTTGCCGCACGAGCTGCGCCGCGTCCACAGCGCGACGGCAGCCACCGGGAGCAGCAGACAGTTCAGCAAGAACGCCTGGAGCGCCAACCCGATCATGGACAAGGTGCCGTCGTACTCGTACACGCCCGCCGCGAGCGAGACGCCGGCGAAGGTGAGGTACGCGAACAGCACCACGAAGTGCACCACGAGCATTCCCGCCAAGCCGTATCGACGCGCGCCGATCCAAGTCATCGCAACGAACGACGCCAAGAGGATGAGTCCGAGAATGCCAATCGCTAAGGCCATACGCGCACATAACGTAATGCCGATCAGTGGCCGAGCCGGCGCCGCGCTGGCTCTCGTATCCTAAGTCTAACCGCCCGCACGGTCCGCTCTAGCCACATGTTATGCGGCGACCGTTGCCGACCCCGGAATGGCCCCACACTCAGGACACCGGTCTGGGGTGGCTTGAAGGTCGTACCCGCAGGCGGTGCAGATACCGCTCCGCGACCGCGCGCGATGCCGTGCTCGCCGCCATCCCCATATGACCCACTGTACGACCCCGGGAAGCGAGAAGGTCAACGCGATCAGCCAGAACGGGACGCACATCCGCCGGAAGCTGACGCGCTGCCAGATGATTCCGCCCTTCCACGGCAGTTCCCAGGCGGCCTTTCGGACATCCACATTGAGTCCCCACCGTGTAGCGACCAGCGGTTCCCCCGCGTCAACCAAGTGGTCCTCGCGAATGTTGAAGTCCCATACATGGTCGGTCCAATTCCAGCGGCCCGGCGGCCCCCCATTTTCTGCCCGGCTGTCGCCCACGCCGGGCATGTACGAGGCGTTTGGCTGGGACTGGCCGACGGGTGCCGTTTCGTCGACCTGCCCCGTTTCAGCGAACCCTCCGCGCATGCGCACCCACTGCACTTCCGCCGATCCGTTCCACGAATGGCAGGCGAAGCCGTAGGACACGTACCCTTCCTCGTTGCCCTGCCAACGCACCAGATCGAATCCGTGACCGCCAGGTCGAACGCTGTGGTACCAACAGATCAGTGTGGCCACTGATAGTAGCAGCGACGTCGTGACCGCAATCCGTTTCAACCAACACCTCATTCGCCGGACTCCTCGCGATGCATACCGCAAAACCGTTTAGTGGCCGAGGCCAGTCCATTGCAGCGGGTAGTTATGCTCCGTGCGGTTTACGGCGACCCGGGCTTTGCACCCAGACGAAGAACGCTGCCCACAAGATGATCGAAAAAACGCAACAAAACGAGCGCAGGCCCGGGCAGTGGTAATCGCATTCTGCAAATCAGGGTCAGGGCGGCTAACCCAAGGCAGATGCGGAACGAGCAGGCCGAGAATAAATACGACGGCGCAACGCAGACCAATGTAAGTGCCGCGGCCCCGATCGGAAGTAAAACCACCAGCGGAAGCAACTGGCGCCGTTGCTTTCGAACATATAACGCTCGCCACTTCTCACGTCGCTCGATCAGGGGCATAACGCATGGCCGTCCACTCGCACGGGCAGGCTGGAAGATACACTAACCCGAACAACTCCGACGCCGGGGCCGGTCCACTGCAGCGGTTGGTTATTTGCTGCTAGCGGCGATCATCGATCAGGTCGCCTGGGCGACGCAAGCGCACCTGCCGCAACTCGTGGAGAGGGCTACGAAAAACCGGCTTGAAGGAAACCTTGACGTCTACGACCTTCAATGGACCTGACGGCTGAGCCGACGGAATAGCGAGCATCGATGGCCCGGACAATTCCAGACGATATGGGGCGATGATTTGCAGTTGCCAATCCGGCTGGGTGGCGGGAACAGATTCCGCAAACACAGCAGAGGCGATGCCCACGATTGTCGTGATGGTGAATTCCATATGGCACATAACTATTGTTTACCTAAAACCGCAGCCCATTGCGCGCCGATCGGAGGGAAGAGTATTCGGGGTTCTCCCTCCATTCACGGGCATTTTCGAGGCCAACGGCGGAAATATCTTATCGACCTAAACGTCGGCCAAACCTTGTGTCCATACGGCTGGTGTAACGTCTTGATCGGGCTTGTCGGGCGCGGCGGGATGGCGCGGCTGCAGTACGGGACGGGCCTGCGCGTGAGCGAGGCATGCACGCTGCGCGTCCGACATCAAGTTCGACCGGTCGCGCCATCCGCCGCGCTTCGCGTTATTGCCTGGCAGCGTTACAAACGCACGCGATGACGCTCTCTCAGCAGCTCGGCATTCTCGCGATCTTCGCCTACTTCGTCGGGTCGATCCCGTTCGGCCTGATCGTGGGGCGGGCCAATGGGATCGACCCGCGCAAGGCCGGCAGCGGGAATATCGGGGCGACCAACGTCGGGCGATTGTTGGGGAAGCGGTTTTTTGCGCTGGTGTTCACGCTCGACCTGCTCAAGGGGTTTATTCCGATGTTGATCGCCTCGGCGATGGTGTGGCCGATCGCGGTGGAGGCCAAGCCTTACGGGCTGTGGATGCTCGTGGGCGCCGCGGCGGTGATCGGGCATTTGTTTCCCGTTTACCTGAAGTTCAAAGGCGGCAAAGGCGTGGCGACCAGCGGCGGGCTGCTGCTGGGGATGTTCCCGTATCTGACGATCCCTGGCGTCGGGTGCATCGCGACGTTCCTGGTCGTTTTCACGCTCACGCGCACCGTCAGCCTGGGTTCGATCGCTGCGGCGTTGGCGTTCACGCCGATCTACCTCGCGGCCGGTTTGGGCTTCGGGTGGCCGGTGTTCGGGCGGCAGCTTCCGCTGCTGGCCTTCTCGCTCGTGCTCTCGGGACTGATCGTCTACAAGCACCGCGGCAACATCCGCCGGCTGATCGCAGGGACAGAGCATTCGTTTAGGAAAGCGTGAGAGGGGTGAGGGGTGAGAACAGAAATTCAATTCCCAACCCCTAATCCCTAACCCCTACCTCATCCTCCGCCGACGAACGTCACGATCTCGACCTGGTCGCCGTCTTCGAGCGGGGCGTCGTATTGCGTCGCTCGCACGAGGCGGCGGTTGCGTTCGACGGCGACTTTGTCGGGGGTGAGGTTTCGGGCCGTCAGCAGGGACGTGATGGTGGCCCCCGGGGCGGCGGTTTCTTCCACGCCATTGACGACGATTCGCATCGCGGGAGTATAGCGGCCATGAGCCGATCGCTCGCCCGTGACGCCGAGGCCGACCGCATTCTCACCCACTTCGGCGCAGACGCCCTGCCGGAGATCATGCAGATGCTCAACGGGCAGTTCGTGATCCTGCACAACCGCGCGCAGGTGCTGCTGGCGCTCGGGGGCATCATCATCAGCACCACCGGCTTCACCGGCCGCAACGTCGCCGGCACGGGGCCGTGGGCGCAGAAGCTCGTGATCGCCGGCATGCTGCTCGTGCTGCTGTCGGCGGCGGTGGTGTGCTACGGCGTGCTGCACCTGCGTTACCTGACGATGCAGAATGGCGACGCCACCCGCGCGTGGCTTCTGACGAGTCTGCGCTACCGTGACATCAAAACCAAAACCTACCGCTTCGGCGTGATCCTCATGATCGTCGGGCTGACGTCGTACGTCGTCGCCATCATCATCATGCTCTGCCACCCGTACTCGGCCCCGAACTTCGCGCCGCGGTGAAGAGGAAAAGCACCGCGGAGACGCGGAGATCGGCGCAGCGGCGATTGGGTTGTTCGGCAGTCTGGAAGCTGGATTGGCCACAGAGGCACAGAGGACACAGAGAAGGCACACGGAGGCGCGGAGAGAGCGGAGAGCGGCTCGTCATACGGTGCATTGCGCTAGCGTGCCGAAGAGTGAAATAAAGGCTTGGTTCTGTGGTGTGGGCGTCCCGCCCGCATTCG
>DASVSS010000181.1:0-2149 GCA_036387945.1 Tepidisphaeraceae bacterium
CACACCCTGGACTGGAAACGCTTCACCACGGATCAGACGATCGACTGCTTCAAGGCCGAATCCGCGCCCTTGCGCGCGATCACGCCGGACGTGCCGATCACCACGAACCTGATGTTTTACGACGGCCTTGATTACTACAAGCTCGCCAAGGCGTGCGACGTGGTGAGCTGGGATTCGTACCCGTCCTACCACGACCGCCCCGAGGACGTGCGCACCGGCGTGCACTTTTCGTTCCTGCACGACCAGCGCCGGGCGATGCTCGATAAGCCGTTCGTGCTGATGGAGTCGGCCCCCGCGCAGCAGAATTACAAGGCCGTCTGTAAGCTCAAGCGGCCGGGCGTGCACCAACTCGAAGGGCTGCAGGCCGTCGCCCATGGCAGCGATTCGGTGATGTACTTCCAGTGGCGCAAGAGCCGCGGCAGCGTGGAGAAATTCCACGGCGCGGTCGTCGACCACCACGGCGGCGCGACGACGCGCGTCTTCGGCGACGTGGCGGCGATCGGCGAAACGCTCGGCAAGCTCGACGCGGTCGTGGGGACCAAAACCGCCGCTCAGGTCGCGGTGATTTACGATTACGAAAACAACTGGGCCGTCGAAGACGCCGCCGGCCCGCGCAACCCGAAGAAGGGTTACGCCGACGCCTGCGTCGATCACTACCAGGCGTTCTGGCAGGCCGGGGTGGCGGTGGACGTGATCGACTCGATCGCCGACTTCTCGAAGTACAAGCTGCTGGTAGCGCCGATGCTTTACATGATCCGGCCGGGCGTGGCCGAGCGCGTCGAGCGCTTCGTGCAGGAGGGCGGCACGTTCGTGACGACGTATTTCAGCGGCATTGTGGACGAGAGCGACTTGTGCTTCCTCAACGGCTTCCCCGGCCCGCTGCGCAAGCTGTGCGGCGTGTGGGCCGAAGAAATCGACACGCTCTACGACGACGAGACCGCCACCGTCACCCCGACCGGCAGCGGCGCCAAGGGGCTCGGCGGGACGTACCCGGCGCGGCAGTTCTGCGACCTCATCCATGCCGAGGGGGCGACGGTGCTGGCGACGTACGGCTCGGAGTTCTACGCCGGCCGGCCGGCACTTACAGTCAACAAGGTCGGCCGCGGCCGGGCGTATTATGTCGCGGCGCGGTTCGACGGGCGGTTCAATGGCGATTTCTTCGGCGGACTCGTCGACGAACTCGCCATTCCCCGCGCACTCCCCGGCCCGCTGCCGGCCGGCGTCACGGCGCAGGTCCGCAGCGATGGCGAGCGGGATTACGTCTTTATCCTCAGCTTCGCCCGCTCGCCGCAGGACCTGGCGCTGGGCGACACCAAATACACCAATGCCCTTAACGGAGAGGCCGTTTCGGGTGTCTTGTCATTGCCGCCCTACGGGTCACGGGTGCTCGTGCGGCATTCCGCCGGCTGATGCCGGGCGATCCGTCGGTCGGCTTGGGATCGAACGTTCATACGATAAGGTATCCACATGCATTCCCTCTTGCTGTTGGTCGCGGCGTTCGTGCTCCTGTGCGTCGGCTTCTCCGAGGCCGCCGAGCCCGAGCGCAGGGAAGGGCAGCCCACCGTTTGGCTCGTCGGCGATTCGACTGTGAAGAACGGCACAAAAGGCCAACAGGGGTGGGGCGATCCGTTCATCGAGCTGTTCGACGAAAACAAGGTCCGCGTCATCAACCGCGCCCGCGGCGGGCGCAGCAGCCGCACGTTCCAGACCGAAGGACTGTGGGACGCGGTGTTAAAGGAATCCAAGCCCGGCGATTTCGTGCTCATCCAGATGGGCCACAACGACAGCGGCGCGCCGTTCGACGAAACCCGCTCGCGCGGCAGCATCCGCGGCACGGGCGAAGAGACCGTCGAAGGCACGCACAAGGACGGCCGCAAGGAGGTTGTCCACACTTACGGCTGGTACCTGCGCAAGTACGTCGCCGACGCCAGGGAAAAGGGGATGACGCCGATCATCTGCTCGTACGTCCCGCGCTGCCCGAAACCGACCGACACGATCGAAGCCGACCCGGCCCCCAACAGCTACCGCCTGTGGGCCAAAGAGACTGCCGAGAAGGAAAACGTGCCGTTCATCGATTTGTGGTCGATCATCTGGAAAAAGTACGCTGGCATGAAGCCCGAGGAGATCAAGTCGACTTACTTCAGCGAAG
>DASVSS010000182.1:0-18891 GCA_036387945.1 Tepidisphaeraceae bacterium
GCTCCTGCCGAGCCTTGAGCGTGATTACGCCTAAGGCTCGGCAGGAGCCTCGCCCTCCCGATGGACTGGCCGTCGTGCAGTAGGAGTGCGTCAAGTACGTTATTGCCCCCCATGGCCCTCCCCCGCACATACGCGGGAGAAGGGACAAGAAACCCCGTCTCCGCGCTCCTCCGCGTCTCCGCGGTGCAATTTTCCTTCCGCCCCCGTACCCTCACGGTCATGCGGATGATCGGAACTGTCGCGAGCGAGGTGGAGGCCGAGCGGTTTACGGCGTACCTGCTGACGTTGAAAATCGACGCCTTTGCCGAAAAGTCCGATGCGTCGGAAGCCTGGCTGGTGTGGATCGAGCACGACGACCTCATCGACCGCGGCCGCGAAGAGCTTGCGGCGTTCACGGCCGCGCCGGGCGACCCGAAGTACGCGGTCGTCAGCGACGCCAACCGCATCCGCCGCGAAAAGCAAAAAGCCGCCGAGCGGCGGCAGAAGAACTTTACCGACGTGCGCACGAACTGGTCTGGCGCGCGGCGGTTCGCGACGCCTGTGACGTTCGCGCTTGTGGGCCTGTGCGTGCTGACGTTCCTGGCGGTGCAGGGGCGGGACGGAATGAACCGGCGCGTGTTCAGCGCACTGCTGTTCCAGCCGCCGCAGATTTCCATCGACGAAAGCGGCCAGCCCGCCGGCGATTTCGGGGCGATGATCCAGTCGCACGAGAAGAGCGGCTGGTCCCTGGGAACCGACGCCGTGCGGCACGGGCAGATATGGCGGCTGTTTTCGCCGATGCTGCTGCACTACGGTCTGGGGCACATCTTCTTCAACATGCTGTGGCTGCTTTCGATGGGCGGGCGGCTCGAGGCCCGCAAGGGGCCGTTGATGATGATCCTCGTCGTGCTCATTGGCGCGCTTGTGGCGCACTGCGGGCAGGCGGCGTGGGAGATCTACCGCACGCCGGCACCCGGCGCCGGGGCGGTCGGGCATGACCTTTTCCTGTTCGGCGTGGGCTTCGGCGGCATGAGCGGCGTGAACTACGCGATCTTCGGGTTCCTCTGGATCTACGGCCGCCTTCGCCCGAGCGACGGCCTGGTTCTGCAGCCGCAGGACATCGGGCTGGCCCTGGGGTGGCTCGTGCTGTGCATGACGCCGCTGATTCCCAACGTCGCCAACGCCGCACACGTCATGGGCTTGGTCGCGGGCGTGGCGATGGCATGGGTGTACGTTCGCGGCCTGCGCGGCCCGCGGCGGACGTGACCGGCGGCGCCGCGGCAACGCCGTGCGGATGTCGCAAAATGGGGGTTAGCGCGATTCGGACATTCGGACCACTTTTTTACGTCAACGGAACGTCCCCGGGCGACAAATCCATTGACGCCACGCTTTTGCTGGCGATATAACCGTTTCAAGGCACGACTTTCCTGCGTGCCGGGCGCATCCGTAGGCGAGCGGCGCGCGGCGATCGATCCTGTCGCGGAAGAAGTCCTGTCGCGGAAAAAGTTGAGTACCGGATGAGCACTGCCACCCCCCCGACGCCGCCGAGCCCGTTACCGGCGCACAGCGTCCCGCACGCCCCGCCGTCGGTGGAGGACCTTGAAGCCGGCGCTGACGGCGCCGCTGGCCAAGTCCCCCCGGCCGAGCAGTTGCCGCGCGGCGGGTTCTGGGCCGACCCGCGCGTCGCCAGCCTCACCGGCATGGGCACGAGCATTCTGCTGCACGCGGTGCTGATCATCGGCGGGCTGCTGTTCGTGCCCGAGGTACAGAATCAGCTCAAGAACCTCGTCACCGCCGAAGAGCAGACCGTTATCCCAACGAGCGAATTGGCCACCGACACCCCCGGCGGCATCCCCAACCCGGGGATGAACACCGACTCCACCCGCGCCGCCGCCCAGGACAAAGACACCGCCGTCACCGCCAGCAACGAATGGAGCGAGGCCAAGAGCGAAAGCCTGTCGCAAAGCCTCAGCGGCAGTTCCACCGACAGCGCCACCGCCGTCGACCCGCTCGGCACCACCAAGACCGGCGCGACCAACATGGGCAGCAGCTTCGGCGGCGGGGGCAAGATGGCCAAGTTCGGCGCCCCCGGCGGCGGGACGGGCATCGGGCCCAAGGGCGCGGTCTTCGGCAACGGCGGCAACGCTTACAAGATCGTCTTCGTCGTCGACGGCACCGGCACGATGAACGGCATCAAGTTCGACCTCGTCAAGCGCGAACTCAAAAGCACCATCAGCAAGCTCAAGCCCACGCAGAAATTCAACGTCATCTTCTTCTACGAAAACAACGAAACCTTCGCCAAAGGCGTCGACCCCAAGACCCTTCTCGACGCCACCGACCCGGCGAAGAAGAAGGCGTATGAGTTCCTCGACAACTTCAGCGCCATCGGCTCGACCAACCCGCTGCCCGCCATCGAAATGGCCTTCAAGATGCAGCCGCAACTCATGTACGTCTTGTCCGACGGCGAATTCGACAACCGCGTGAGCTACGCCGACGTGATCAAGGCCGTCAGCGGTCTGAATGCCGACAAAAAGGTGCGCGTCAACACGATCATGTTCGGCGACCGCGACCCCAAGGCCGAAGACGCGCTCAAGCAGATCGCCACCGGTAACGGCGGCGCGTATGTGAGCGTCACGACGGACGCGTTGCTCAAACAGTAGTTAGGAATTAGGAATTGGGATTTAGTGGTTTGGGGAGTGCAGAATTGTTGCGGTGTAAGCGCCCTGGACGTTCTTCCACTAACCCCTAATTCCTAACCGCTAATTACTCCTCCCGAAAGGTTTTCAAAGACATGACCCGCAAACGCACTTCCTGGTCCCGCGTCATCCTCCTCGCCGCGATGCTCATTGCCGTGGGCTATCTCGCCGGCACGGGCTTCGCGCAGGGCGACCCCGCCGCTCCGGGGGCGGGCGACGCCGCCGCCGAGCCGATCAAGGGCGACGGCGTGCTGACGATCATCCTCAGTCACATCGATTTCGTGTTCGTCATCATCGCCGCCCTGAGCGTGACGGCCCTGACGCTGATCATCTCATCGGCCCTGCGGGTGCGCAAAAGCGCGTTCATGCCCGAGGAGACGACCAACACCATCCGTGGCATGATCGAGCAGCGGCAGTTCAAAGAACTGATCGACTACACCGAAAACGACCCGAGCTTCGTCGCCCGCGCGATCAACCCTGCGCTGAAACGCGCCCCGAGCTTCGCGGCGATGAAAGAGGCGATGGAGACCAGCATCGGCGAGCAATCGGCCGAGCAGTTCCGCAAGATCGAATACCTCAACATCATCGGCAACCTCGGGCCGCTGCTGGGCCTGATGGGCACGGTGCTAGGGATGATCGACGCCTTCAGCGCCATGCAGGCGGCCGGCGGCAACGCCAAGCCCGACGTGCTCGCCGGCGGCATCAGCCGCGCGCTGGCGCACACGTTCCTGGGCCTGTTCCTTGCCGTGCCGGCGTTGGCGGCCTTCGGCGTGCTGCGGACGATCGTCGATCGGTTGACGATCCGTGCCGCCCTCGTCTGCGAAGAATTGCTTTTGATGATCAAGCCCGCCGAGGCCAAGCCCGCCGCCGCCCGCCCCGCCGTCAGCACCGGCGGCCCCGCGGCCCCGGCGCGCCCCCGCGTCAACCCCGTGCCCCAGCCCCCGGCCGCGCCGGCCGTTTAGAGGAGGAATTGGGAGTTAGGAATGAGGAGTTAGTGTGATGACTCGATCGCACTTCACTAACTCCTAATTCCTAACCACTAACTCCTACGCCCCATGAAATGCCACATGCCCGCCAGCCACACGAGCCACCCGAACGTGGTTCCGCTGATCGACATCATCATGTGTCTGATCATCTTCTTCATGCTCGTGGCCAAGATCGGCGTCGACACCGGCGAGGACGAGAAGATCAAGATCCCGCTGGGCCTGCTGGGGCAGGAAATGAAGTCGTTCGACAACACCCTGCTGGTGAACGTCAAGGAATCGTCCGGACTCGCCGAGGTGTCGGCCCTCGTCGAGGCCGGCAAGGGCCGCGAGCGGCTCGTGCTCGAAGGCGGCGGCACCGGCAGGCGCCTCGTCGACACTCTCCGCCTGCTCCGCTACGGCAGCGACAAAAAGAAGGGCGGCGGCGGCTCGGCGGCGGACAATGACGCGATGAAGCTCATCATCCGCGGCGACGCCGACATGACCTTCGGCGTGCTACAGAAAGTCCTCGTCGCCGCCAACGAAGCCGGCGTGACGAGCGTGAACTTCCAGACCACCACGGACAAGCAAGGATCGTGAGTGGTCATTAGTCATTAGTCATTGGTCATTAGTGGACGAAGGCAATCACGAGCAGCTTCTTTCACCCAATGACTAATGACTAATGACCAACGACCGCTAACCACCCACCATGAAACTAAAAGGCTCGAAACAAGTCCACTACGAAGCCGGCCCTGACATGACGCCGCTGGTGGACGTCGTCATGGTGCTGCTGATCTTTCTGATGATGGTCGGCAAGTTCGGCGGCGGCACGCGCTACCTCGCCAGTGATCAGCCGATCACCAGCGCCGGCGCCAGCGCCAAGCCCGTCGACCCGAACGAAGTGCCCAAGGAGCCGGTCATCATCAACGTCTCGGCCCCGACCGCCGATCAGTACCGCGCGTTCGTCGGGCAGATCAGCACGAGCAATGACGACGAGCTTGCCGCGAAGCTCGCCGGCTTGCTCAAGGGCATGGAAGGCGCCGGCCGCAAGGTCGACGACATCCAGGTGTACATCAAGCCCGCCCGCAACGTCCGCTACGCCCTTGTCGTGCGCGTGTACACGGCGGTGCTGAAATCGAAGTTCACGAAAGTCGGTTTCCAAACCTCCGAAGGCTGATCGCGTCACCGGCCGCGGTAGGCGAACCCCAACACCCGCACGCCACTCCTCCCCCGTACCCGGGGGAGGGCAGGGAGGGGGCGGATGCAGCCGCATCATCACCTGAAGCGCCAATCCGGTCCCTCCCCTGCGGGGGAGGTTAGGTGGGGGCGGCCGGCCGCCTCATTACAGCAAAGCGAAATCACGCTCCAGCCTCTCCCTACCCTCTCCCGGCGTACCGGGCGAGGGGTTTGGTTCTCCGGCGACTGCGATTGGCTATTGCAGGTCAGGGGCCGCCCCCACCTACCCCCGGAGGGCGATCACATCTTGGTTGCACTTTCATGGCCTGGGGTCGGGTAAGCGGCCCCCGCGGGCGCGTGATTGCCGACTGTTCGGTGTTACAATCTTCTGTCCTATGACGCACTGCCGCATCCGCATCCTGTCACTTTGCGCCGCCCTGACGGTCGCCCCGATTCTGAGCGCGCAGGACAAGCCTGCCCAGGGGCTCGACGCGTTGACGGATGACGCGGTGATGAGCGAGTTGGCACGCCGCAACATGCCTGCCCTGCTCGAGCATGCCTTCAAGGTGAACAAGATCACGGACGCGCAAAAAGGCGCCGTCATGGCCAGCGCCGCCCTCACGCGGCTCGAGCGCGAAAAGGATTTGTCGCTTGACGAGCAGCGGAAGCTCGTGTCCGATTTCGTCAAAGCCTTGCCGTCGCTGCTGCCGCAGATGAGGGACGCGCGGTCGATCGTCGCCGACGCCAACGCCCTGATCGATCACGGCATCCTCACCGACCAGCGGCTGCTGGAATACTTCGGCCCCAACGCGACGCTGATGAACCGCCTGGCCCCCGTCGCTGCCGCAGCGCAGGCGATGTTCGACCGCGCCGCCGAAGCCGCCGCCGCCGCGGCGGTGAAGGCCGAGTCCAACTGGCCCGCCGGCAAGCCCGCGTGGGAGGCCGCCGACCAGCTCAAGACCACCGCCGAGTACACGCGCAACATCCTCGCCTACACCCGCGCCATCGCCACCGACCCCGCCTCGACCGACCGCGAGAAGCAACTCGCCGCGGCGCTGGAGTACCTGTCGCAGTTCGATACCGACGACAACCCCGGCCGGGCCGACCTTAAATTCTTCATCGGCAAGCTCGAGCTCGCCCGCGGCACGAAGGCCGGGATCGATGCCGCGAAGAAGAACTTCGCCACCGCCATCGAAAGCGGAGACTCGAAAAACGTCGCCCAGCAGTTCGACAGCCGACTGCTGCTGGTCGTTGCCGAATTGAATGCCAAGAACATGAGCGGGGCGCAAGCCGCGCTTGAGAAGCTCGTCATGTGGAGCAAGGGCGCGAGTCTCGACAAGGAAGCGAACGTCCAGATCGGGACCGAGGCGTTGAAGTACCGCATCGCCCTGCTGAAGGCGGACCTTGCCAGCGGCGGCGAGAAGGAGAAGCTCGCCAGCGCCGCCGACGACGTGCTCGACAAATTGCAGCAGAACCGCCCGGAACTGCGCGGCCTGATCCTCCAACTCATGGCCGGCCGCGTGAAGGCCGACACGCAGGTCGCCAAGCTCAACAACCTGCTGCTGCAATCGCTCCTGGCCAAGGCAGAGGACGAAACCCGCAAGCCCGACGGCGAAGCGTTCGACAAAGTCGCCGTCGCCAAAGGAATCGAAGCCGCCCGCGAGATCATCAAGCGTGGCGACAAGGCCAACCAGACGATCATCGACAACTGCTATTTCGTCGTCCCCTTCTTCGAGCGCAAGCTCGACAAGAAAGTGCCCGCCGCCGACGGCTTCATGACGTTCGTCGAACGATACAAAAAGGACGAGAAGGAAAAAGAGCGCGTGCAGACGGCGTTCAACAACGCCATCCCCATCACGAGCGAACTGCGCAAAGCCCAGTCGGGCGACGCGGCGGTGACGAAGCTGATCGACCGGGTGCTCGTCGCCGCGGTCAATCCGCCGTTCTCGCGCATGGAATTCGCGTACGAGTACGCGCGGCGCCTGCAGGCGACCGGCAAGATCGACGAAGCGATCGCGATGTACGACAAAGTGCCCGCCGACAGCAAGCAGAAGGTCGATTCGAAGTATTTCCAGCTCGTCGCCGTGCACAGCAAGCTCGGACAACTCAAGCCCGCCGCGCCGGCGCGGACGAAGCTGTTGGCGCAATTGCAGTCGCTGGCCGACGAGGTCAACGCGTCTCTGCAGAATAGTTTATCCACCGCCACCGGCGACGAGCGCCTTGCGATCAACACGCGCCTGGCCCAGGCCCGGCTGCTGGCCGGCGACGTGGCGCTGCGGGACCAGAAGCAGCCGCAGCGGGCGGTCGATCTGCTGAAGGATTTCGAATCCGCCGCCAAGGGCTTGCGCGACGAGCAAAGCCTGTTGTCGCAGGTGCTGCTGATCCGCGTGCAGGCGTTCGTGCAATTGGACAAGTTCAACGAGGCCACGACCGAGCTGGCCAATCTCGCCAAGCGCGACCCCAAGGGCACCGGGCAGATCGTCTACAACCTGCTGCAGAACCTGGACGAAAAAGTCAGCGCCGCCGAGGCCGCCAACCGCACCGACGAAGTGCGGCAGCTCGAGAACAGCCGCGCCACGCTCACGCCGTTCCTCGTGCAATGGAGCCGCGGGAGCGACGTCGCGGACATCAAGAAGAACGCCTACACCTACAGCGTCTACGACGCCGACACCCAGCGCCGCGCCGCGGAGCTGACCCTGGACGCGGGCAAGAAGAAGACGCTTCTCGAGGCGTCCATCAAGCGGTTTACCGAACTCCAAAGCCCCGACGCGCTCAAGCAGTTCCTCGACCTCCAGCCGCCCGAGCGCCGCGCAAAAATGCGCTACGACCCGCAAGTGAAGCTCGGCCTGGGCCGGGCGCAGTTCGCCCTCGGCGATTACAAGAACGCACGCCTGGCCTTCCTCGAACTCTTTCGCGACAAAGTCCTCGGCACCGCGACGCAATCCGTCCCCAACCCCGGCGGCGGCGTGACCGACAAAGACAATGCCACCTACTGGGAAGCGATGTACAAGCTCATCCAGAGCAACATCGAACTCAACGAAAACCTCCCCGGCATGAAGGGCCTGCTCATCGAACAACAACTCATCCACGGCGACAAACTCGGCGGCGAACGCTGGGCGAGCGAGTTCAAAGCCCTGCTTCAGAAACTTGCGGTGCCCCCGCCGCCCACCACCGGGCCGACGGGCTGAAAGACGCCGCGCACCGACGCCGACCTCGGTGCCACGACCGCCTTGCGACGCTGTTGGGCTTCGCGGATGATTTCCCAAAGCCACCACGCGCTCATGGTCGAGCGCGTCCTGCGACCTCCATTGTCCGATCCCAACTCCCAATCCTCGTTCCCGCCCGGAGCGGACGATCCTGGCGCTGCGCCGGCAGCAGGCCCATCCCTCACGACCCAGGCGGCGACCGGAGTGGCCTGGTTCGGATTCGTTACGGTCTTCAATAAAGCCATCGCCTTTTTCGGCCAGATCGTGCTGGGCTGGATTTTGTTGCCCGCGGATTTCGGCCTCGTCGCGCTGATGTATGGCGTGATGATGTTCATCAACCTCGTCCGCGAAGCCGGATTGTTGCAGGTACTGACGCACCGAAGCACGGAGATGGACCGGCTTTCCGGCCCGGCAACCTGGATCTCAGGGATCCTGGGCCTCTTGGCGAGCGGGCTGCTGGTGTTGGTCGCACCCGGGGTGGCAAAGTTATTCGACACACCGCAGTTAATCGGGCTGTTACACATCCTCGCAATCGGGTGCGTCTTCGATGCCCTTGCGACCGTCCCTTACGCGAAGTTGCAGATCGACCTTCGCTTTCAGTACATAGCGGTCCAGGCCTTTGCCCTTTCGCTGCTTCAAATGGCGGTCACGATCTTGTTGGCCTGGTACGGCTTCGGGGCGGCGAGTGTCGCCTGGTCGCTCGTGGTTGCGTCGGTGGCACGGTCCGTCTCGACCTGGATTGCCGCCGGGGTCACGCCGTTTCGACCCCCGGCGTTCGGCTATTGGACAGGCCTTCTGAAAAGCGGTTCGATCGTCACCGGATCTTATTTCCTGTATGTGGTCACCTTGCAGGGGGACCGTTTCGCGCTTCAGTTGTTTCATAATGAAACCGTCGTGGGGATCTATTACTTCGCATACAACCTCTCGGTCCAAGCCCTTGTGATGACGTCTTCGCACCTGGCGAACGTACTCATGCCCACGCTGAGCCGGCTTAATTTCGACCCGCCCCGCCAGGCCCGGGCATTTCTTCGGGCCATCGGGTTGATGATGATGATCGGATCGCCGGTGTGCTTCGCGCAGGCGGCACTGGCGGGGCCGGTGATCCGTGTCCTGTTCAAGCCGGAATACCATTCCGCGATCTGGCCGCTGCGGTTGCTGAGCATCGCCATGGTATTTCGCCTGGCTGGATACTGCGCCGTCAGCCTCCTGCAAGCGCAAGGGCGTTTTCGGACACACGGCATCGTCATGGCGATCCAAGTTCCCCTGTGGTTAGGAAGCGCATCATTCGCCGCGTGGTGGAACGGCCCGACCGGCGTCGCCGTGGCGATGATCGTGGTCAATGCACTCATCGACCCTGTACTGGTATTGTTGGCCGTGCGCGGTCAGGAACGCGCCACCGAGGTGCTTCAAACGATTTTCGTCCGGCCTTTCATCGTCAGCACCATGGCGTTCCTGCCGGGCGTCGTTCTCATTGATGTCTGTAACGTTCTTGACGACCAGCCCGTCCTGCAATTGCTGATGGGCGTGTTGATCGCGGTACCGTTGTACTGGGTCATTCTCCAGTGGGCGGTGCCACAGTTACACCGCGAACTTTTGCAGAACCTCGCCCCACTGCTGGGAAGGTTTCGCAGATCCGTAGCCGGCGTGTTTTGATCCCGCGTCGTGCGATCATTGTCTTGTGCAAGGAAAACATGGGCTTATTTCGCATCCTTTCCGGATTCGCCGAACACCCCCTGACCAAGGACGCGCGTGCAGAAGCGATCGCGCGTTACGTCCGCTGGCAAGTGGGCAGCCGTCTGCTCGGTCACTCAGTGGCCGTGCCGTTCGTCGGGCAGACACGGTTGTTGGCGAGTGCGCAGATGACCGGCGCGACTGGCAACATCTATTACGGCCTGCACGAATTCCAGGACATGGCGTTTGTCCTGCACGCACTGCGCCCGGACGATCTGTTCGTCGACGTAGGCGCGAACGTGGGCAGCTATACGGTCCTGGCGGCCGGGGTCTGCGGTGCAGGTGCAATCGCGTTCGAGCCGATCGTCAAAACTTTCGAGCGTCTTGTCGACAACGTCCAGTTGAACCGGCTTTCCGGCCGCGTCGACTGCCGCAATGCGGCCATCGGGGGTGAGAAGGGGGTCCTCAAGTTCACGCGCTTTTATGATACGACCAACCACGTCATCGGTTCTGACGAGCCGAGCACTGGCGACAATGTCGTCGAGGTGGCTGTCGAGCGGCTCGACGACGCGTTGAACGGGCGTATTCCTACTGTGATGAAGATCGACGTCGAAGGGTTTGAAACCGCGGTCATCGCCGGCGGCGAAACGGTGCTGGGCGACCCAAGGCTTCAAGCGGTGCTGATGGAGCTCATTGGCGCTGGCACGCGGTACGGCCACGACGAAGACGTACTGCATCAGCGGCTGCTCGGATTCGGCTTCAAGACCTATGCCTATGACCCCTTGCGCCGCACGCTGACTGACAAGGGCAGGGCAAGAGAACACGATGGAAATACGCTGTACGTGAGGGACGCAGTGCAGGTCGGACAACGCTTGCAAACAGCGCCGAAATTCGACGTCATTGGCAAGCAGGTTTGAAGACGCACCGCACCCCGGACGACTTGAAACCTGCCATGAGCGCGAGGCTTTTTTGGAGAAACCGGAGTCAACATCCCAAACGCCTTTCTGCCGCGGCTTTTGCGGTGCGGGCCTGGTGTTTCTTTCCGTGTTTGCGGTTCACCTGGTTCTGTTTCAGCGCACTTTCGGAGTGCTGCCGACGGCGGACGACTTCACGGTGCTCGACGAAATCCGACGCGGGCGGGAGGAGGGCATTCTTCGGCTGTTTGCCCGAAGCGGCCAGGCGATGAACTACCGCCCGCTGCAGTCGGTCGTGTTGTGGGCGGCAGCCTCGATCGATCCGCCAAATCGTGTGTTCTGGCTGCACGTCGCGGGGAGCGTTTGCTTTGCAATCCTGGCCGCGGCGACCGCTTGGGCGGCGCACGTCTGTCGGCTCGGGATCACGGCGACCGTGTGTGCCGCGGTCGTGCTGTTGCTCGGTCCGGCGAGCGTCGCCACGACGGTCAGTCTTGACGGCTTTTGCGCCCCCGCGGCGGTCGGCGTGATGTGGCTGGGTGTCATCGGCGCTTATGCAGCGCGACACCGCCCCCGGCAATCCCTTCTGATTCTCGCAGCCGCGTTCGTGACGTCCGTGCTGCTGAAGGAGTACGCATTAGCGATCGTCCTTCTCGGCCCATGGACAATGCTTTTTGCCCAGCGGCAAAGACGCCTGCATTGGGCCGCGACGAGCGCGGTGATGCTGTGCGGGCTGACGCTCGCGCTGATCGCAGTCCGGACCCGGACGATCGCCGCGGGCGGGAACACCGGGATGGGATACGTCGTGTTCGACCCCATCCTTTGGGCGAAGAACATTGTCGCATTAACCGCGGCGATCTGCTTTCCCGGCGACACGTCCTGGGTGTATCTCAATCGCGGACCCGTGGCCTATGCGGTGCTGGCCGGCGGGTGTGGCCTGGTGGTGGCGATGCTCGCTGGGGGGGTCGCCTTTTACTGGCGAGCGCACGACGGGGAACACCGGGCGCGTGTATTTTACTGGGTCGGCGCTTTTTTCCTTGCGATGTTCCCGCCCTTCCTGACCCGCGTGTCGGAGATGTACGTCATTGGCGCCATGCTGCCGTTCTGCATTCTCGCCGGCATGGCGTGCGAGGGGTGGCTGCGTGCGCCACGCCGCGTCCGGGGGGGCATCGTGGTGATGTGGGCAGCGGTTTCCCTATGGGGGGCGTACTCGGCACAGGTGAAGGTGCGTAAACTATGGGACATCGGCATCGAGGCCGATCGTCGGCTGGCGTCGATCGCATCGCAGGTTCCAGGGACGCTGCGGGACGCCACGATCCACGTTTATCAGCCGCGCAGCATGCTCGATACGCCGCATTATTCCGTGTACCTTCCTCCGGAGCCGGCACTGCTTTGCGACGAGGCGATCGACTGGGCGTTACCGGGCCGTGGATTGCGCGGGGCGTTTTACTTTTTTGACGACGCCGAAGCACCCGACGTAAGGGCCGCAGAACTGAATTTTATCTGGGACCCGGTACTGCGGACGTTCGTACAACCTCAAGCCCAACGCAGTTCTGGGCGACCCTGAAGGGGCGAGCGCGTTGCGCCGTGGGCGATCCGGAAAGTCGGCCGCGAGTGATGATTGGTCGAAGCGAGCAACAATGACGTTCGAGAAGCTGGAACTTCTGGTCCTGGGAACAGCCGTATGCTGCTTCGGTTTCTTTCGTTGGCCCAAGTCGGCGTACGAGTTGATCCGGCCGCGCTTTGCGATCCCTTTCCTGTTCTGGCTGGCGACGTTCTTGCCGATGATATCGTACGGCGACCCGTACACTGAATCGAACGTTTATCAGAGGGCGCGCGAAGACAGCGGCCGCACGGCAGCCTTTTTTATCATGACCTGCCTGCTGGGGTTCTGGGTCGGGTTTGCGTCTCCCATTGGCGTATACCTCGCCAAGCCCATGGCGCTGGTGACCAACAAGCTCCCCATCCGGCCGCAACGGTTCGGCATCCTCGCATACCTGGTCGGGGGGTTTTCGTTATTCCTCATCGCCATCCTCAACGGGCCGGCGTTCCTGGGACTCGAAGGCGGAGGGCCATTGATTCAGTTGCCCGAGTCGCTTGGGCGTCCGGTGGCGGTGATCATGGTCATCGGCACCGCCGTCAGCGCCGCCGCCCTGGGCGCGTCGTGGCCGGCCAAGGGGTCGCAATCGTTATTCGGCAACGCATTCCGTCTTTTGTTCCTGCTGGCATTATGTACCCCGAACATGGCCATGTTCAGCCGAGGATCGGCGCTGCCGGTATTGATCTGCTTCGCGGCGTTCTCGGTGCGTCACCGGCGGTTGAACTGGGTCGTCGCAATTCTCGCCGTCGGATTTACGGCACTATGCGGACATGCCGGACTGGCAGGGCGGGGCGTGATGGGGCATTACGCTGGCGTTTTCCCTTATCTGCAGTTTCTTTTCACCGAATCGCTATCGCGGTGGGACGAGATGTTCTCGATTTTTACGGGCGCGGTGGATGCGTATACGCCGCTGTGCGTGACGATGCAGGCAGTGAAAAGCACGGACATTCACGCAGTCACCTGGACGGATTGGCTGCTGATCCATATCCCCATTCCCTATTCATGGGGCTTCCAGCCCGAACTGACGACCGACCTTTCGTACTTCATCCGTGGGGCTTCGGCGCGTTGGTATACGCTCGGACTTTTCGGCGATCTATGGGCCCATTTCGGCTGGGCCGGCTGGGCCGTGATGGCCGTGCTGGGCATGCTGTACCGGATGCTTGACCACCTGATCATTGGACAGGATCTGTTCGACGAACACGACCACTTGAATCCGTACATGTTCCTGATGTTTACGAGCTATTACGCCATGATGGTGGGGTTGTTCAATAACTTCCGCTCATGGACGACGCTGTTCTTCTATCCGCTGTTTTTGACCGTGGCGATTCTGCTCGTGTTTCGGTTCTTCATCGCCCACCGCAGCCAGGAGAACGTCGACGGCTCATTGGACTATCGCGCGGCGGGATGAACGGCGATATCCCAGGACTCATGGACGCAGTCGTGTGCGCCGTTATGAGAAGGACGACTTCGCCATCGCGGACCGGAGGCCCTCCAGCGGGTCGCTGCGTGACCGCCATTGCGCCAACAAGGACGCGCTGTCGGCACGAAGCTGATCGATCCGGCCTTCGTCCGTGACGCTCAAAAGGCAACTCGCCAGATGCGCGTCATTTCCGGCCGCAAACGTCTTGCCGTTCACGCCGTCGCGGACGAGTTCCGCCGCCGCGCCGACTTTGTCGCTGGCCACGACCGCGAGTCCGGCGGCGACGGCTTCGTTGATGACGACGCCCCACGGTTCGTAATCGCTCGGCAGAACAAGGACGTCTGCGGACTTGAATACACGGTACGTCTCGTCGGGATCGCGGTAAAAGCCCAGCCATCGAATGCGCGGGCGTACTGCTTCAGGCACCTCGGCTTCGAGTGATTCGCGCAGCGGCCCGTCGCCGAGGAAGAGCATGTCCCACTCCGGCCGCTGCGCGGCGATTTCGATGAACGCGCGCAGCGCCATGTCGGGCCGCTTCTCGGGAATGAGCCGGCCGCAGAACAGGACGGCCCGGCGGCCGGGGGGGACGAGCGTGTGGTCCGGCGCAGCGGCTTGGATGCGCGGGTAGTCGGGCTCGTAAGGATAGAAGATGACCCGGTCCGCGGTCGCGCCGTACTTGATGAAGTAATCGCGTCCGAGCGTGCCGCAGGGGAAGAGGAAGGTGCTCCAGCGGATCACGCGGCGGAGCAGGGCGCGCTTGACGATCGCTTTGGCGCCGGTGGTGTGGTCGCCTTTGATGTTGCTGTCGGCGAAGAGGAAGCATGGCACGCCGTGGCGGTGGCACCAGTGGAGGATGCGGAGGCGGCCAGGGTCGTTGTACCCTTCGAGGACGACGGCCCGGGCGTTGCGCTGGCGCAGCCATTGGATGATCCGCCCGCCTTTGCGCCACTCGCGCAGGGCGTAGCGCGGGAGCGGGCCTTCGCTGGCGTGCTGGCCTTGCCCGAAGCGGGCGATCTCAAATGCGTCGGTGGTGGCGATCGCCCAAGGGGCGTTGCTGACGTCGTGCGTATAGGCGGTGACGAGGCGGATCTCGGGCATTTCCCGGTCGATCCGCCGGTGGACGGCGGTGCGGTACGGCGTCTGTGCGTTGGAGATGATCGCAACGACAGGCCGCTCGGCCGAGGCGTCGACGGCGGGGTTGCTGGCGGGGTTGGCGGCGGTCATCGGTTCACCGCCGCGTGAAGGGTTTGAAGCAGTTGATCGGCCGTATGGCGCGAGTCGAGATGGCGATCGAACAATTGCCGCCCCGCCGCCCCCATCTGCAATCGAGCGGACGGCTCGGACAGCAGGCGGTCCAACGCCGCGGCCGCGGCGTCAACGTTGCGCGGCGCGACGGCGATGCCCTCCTGGCCGTCGGTGAGCAAGTCATTCACGCCGCCGTCGCTGGCGCAGGCGATGGGTTTCCCGGCTGCCATGGCTTCCATATACACCGTCGCAAAAGGCTCGTTCCAGCCGAACAGCGCGAACAGATCGCACCAAACGATTTCTTGTAACACCCGCTCGTGCGTTTGCGTACCGAGGAACTGGAATTGCCCTGCGATCCCCAGCCGCCCCGCCAGCTCCGCCATCTGCCCGACCTGCTGTCCGTAGCCGGCCACGCGAAGCACCGCCCCCGGGTAGCGCGCCGCGATTTTTGCGAAAGCGCTGACGAGCAGCAACCCGCCTTTACGCTCATAGAAGTTAGCGGCGGAATAGATCACGGTTCGATTACTGACGTCGGCCGGGCGCGGGGTTTTCCAGTAATCGGGTTCGATCGGCGCTACGCCGCTGTAGATCGTTCGCGTCGTGGCGGCCGGGTGCAGGGCTCGCACGGCGCGCTCCATACGGCGGGCGACCGCGACCGACGCCGCGGCGGCGGTGAAGACGCGCCGCAGGAACGCGCGCCGCAGGGGCAATCGTTCGGCCGATTCGAGCTCGTCAAAATCCCAGTCGACGGTGACGAAGGGCAACCCCAGCTCGCGGCCGAGGCGCATCGCCAGATAGCCGCTCGTGGCCGTGTGGTGCGACAGGATCACGTCGGGCCGGAACCGCCGGGCGGCGCGGCGCAGCGCCGGGGCGATCGAGTACCAGCCGATGCGCATCTGCGGTTCGGGGTTGACGTACGCCGCCGCGGCGAGTCGGCCGGCTTGATACGCGAGCCACCGCGGGTATTGCGCCTCGAACGTCTGCCATTGGTGCTGCGACGGGCACAGCGCCCAGTCGCGCGCTTTGCCGAAGCGCGCCGCGACGGCCGGCACCCAGGACGTGGGCGACACCACCCGCACTTCGGCCACGCGCTGCAGGGCCCACGCTTGCTCGATGGCCCAGTAATACGCCCACGGTTTTGAAGGCTTGGGGAAGCAGGTGGCGAGCAGCAGGATGCGTAAATCCTTCGGCATGGGTCATTCGTGCGTCGGCCCACGCGACGTTACCGGCGAAAGCGACGGCCGGGCGCGGTTCAGCAATGAACCCAACCGCCCTATACTCGCCGCCGCATGCGCATCCTGCACTTCATCGAGGATTTGAATCCCGCGCGCGGCGGACCGCAAGCCGTGGCCGAGCGGCTCGGCGCGGCGCAGGCGCTGGCCGGGCACGAGGTGACGGTGCTGTCCTATTCCGACCCCGACGCCAAGGCGGCGATCGACGCGTCGTTGCGGCAGATTCCTGGATGGCCGCAGGTGCGCGTCCGTCTGCTTGCGCCAAAGACGCGCCGAGAGGCGTGGCTCGCGCCCGACATCCGCGCGACCGTGCGTGAGCTGATCCCGCACCTGGACGTGCTGCATTTCCACGGCGTGTGGGAACTGCAGTTCGCCTTCATGGCGTCGATCGCCCGGGCGGCGCGGGTACCGTACGTGATTACGCCGCACGGCATGCTCGACCCGTGGGGGCTGAGCCAGAAGCGGTTAAAGAAAAAGACCGCCATGACGCTGTTCGTCCGCCGTACGCTCAACGGGGCGGCGTTCCTGCACCTGCTCAATCCGATCGAAAAGCAGAGCCTCGCAGCGCTGCGGCTGAAGTCGCCGGTGGAAGTGGTCGCCAACGGGGTGTTCCTCGACGAGATCGACCGGCCGATCGCCACTGCCCCGCCGGGCGGACGGTACGTCTTGTTCATGGGCCGCCTGCATTACAAGAAGGGCGTTGACGTGTTGGCCGAGGCGTTCGCGCTGGTGGCGGCGCGGGTGGCGGACGTGCGGCTGGTAGTCGCCGGGCCGGATGACGGGGCGCTGGACGATCTGAACCGGCGCGTCGCGGCGCACGGCCTTCAGGGCCGGGTGGACGTCGCGGGGCCGGTGTACGGCGAGCAGAAATGGTCGCTGCTGCGCGGCGCCGCGTGCTTCTGCCTGCCGAGCCGGATGGAAGGCTTCAGCATCGCCATCACCGAGGCGCTGGCGTCGCGCGTGCCGGCGGTGATCTCCCAAGAGTGCAACTTCCCCGAGGCCGGCGCTGCGGGGGCGGCCTCGGTGGTGCGGCTCACCGCAGCCGACGTCGCCGGCGGCATCACGCGTGTGCTCGACGACGAACCCGCCGCCCGCGCGATGGGCGAGCGCGGTCGCGCACTCGTCGAAGCGCGCTACACCTGGCCGGCGGTGGCGCGGCAGATGGTCGAGGCGTACGGGCGGCACCCGGCGCGTTAACCGCGCCGGATCGTCACTGCCCGCTGCGCGAGAACACCCGCGGCTTCACCACTCGCGCCGGATTGCCGGCCACGATCACGTCGGGCGGGACGTCTTTGATCACCGTGGCCCGCGCGCCCACGACCGAGCGATCGCCCACGACCACGCCGGGCCCGACGAACGCGTCCGCCGCCACCCAGCAGTCTTCGCCAACGGCGATCGGCGCGCGCAGCAGCGGGTAGGTGTCGGTCGTGTGATCGTGGGTGGCGGCGCACAGGTGTGCGTACTGGCTGACGAACGATCGCGCGCCGATGCGGATTTGCCCGATCGCATACAGGATCGCTTCGTCGCCGACCGACACGCCGTCGGCGAGATCGAGGTTCCAGGGCATTTCGATCCTGGCCGTCCGCCGCACGCGGACGTTGTTGCCGACGCGGGCGCCGAACGCCCGCAGCAGCCGCGCGCGGTGGCGATAGAAAGTGTGGAAGCTCGTGCGGAACAGCGTGTGGTACACGACCGACCACGCGAGGCGGCGGAGCTGCTCGCGGCGGGAGTGCGATGAGACGTTGCGGGCCGGCGGCTTAGCGGAGGCGGGATCGTCGGGCATATCGACCTCGCTGTCAGGCCGACCGCGGCGATTCGAACTCGCGCGCCGTCTCCGCCTGGTGGCGCAGCTCGTAGAGCTTCGAGACTGAAAGGAATTCGTAGATCCCGATCAACCGGCACAAGGTGAACCCCGCGCGTCCGTCGAGGAAGCCGCCGCGCAAAACGTAGCTGTAAATAAAACGCAGCGTCGGGCGGAACGGCAAGTGCCGCGCCAGCATCTTCAGCCGCCGTCGGCCGGCGATGTCCTTGTTGGCGGCCACCGAACCATCGCCGGGGCGCGCGTGGTGCTGGACGATGGCTTCCCAGTTGCTGTAGCGGTTGTGCTTCTCGACCCAGGTTTCGATGTTCGGGAACGCAAAGTGCAGCATATCTTTGGTCAGCCGGCCCGAGGGGCCGTTGACGAGGATGTGCTCGTGCACTTCGTTGTCGCCGCTGCGTGTATCGCCGACGTCGGTGAGGCGCTCGAACTCGCCGTAGCCGCGCTTGAGCAGGCGCAGGTTCCAGCTGGGGTAGTAGCCGCAGTGCTTGATCCAGCGGTTCATGAAAATGAAGCGCCGGTTGATCCAGTAGGCGACGTGCGCGTCGGACCGGATCGCCGCGCCGATCTCGTCGGCCAGATCGGCGACGATCCACTCGTCGGCGTCGACGAACAAAATCCACGGATGCTTCAGCTCCGCGTGCTCCAGCGTCCAGCCGCGTTTTTTGGGCCATTGCCCGTTCCAGCGGAAGTCGATGACGCGCGCGCCTTTGCTACGGGCGATGTCCTGCGTGCCGTCGGTGGAACCGCTGTCGACGACGACCACCTCATCGGCCCACTGCAGGTGATCGAGGCACTTGGGCAGGTTTTTGGCTTCGTTCAACGTGGGGACGACGACCGTGACGGGCGTTTTGCTGGTCGGCGATGGGCTGGCGGTTTCGGTCGCTGGGTTCACGGTCGGATTGTCGCCTTGCTCGATTGCCGGCATGTTAACCGCTGAATAGAATCGATCCTAGCGGCCGCGTAAGCCGTCG
>DASVSS010000183.1:0-28765 GCA_036387945.1 Tepidisphaeraceae bacterium
GGGGTGATGAGCCAGCCGTTGTTGTTGAACGTGTGGGTAGCGCCCATCTCCACTTCGGTCGCGACGGCTTGCATGTCCGACTTGCCCGTTAGCGGGTTCTTCGGCGGGCCCTGCAGGTAAGGACCGAAGGGGCCGACGTCGCCGGCTTCATATTCGGCGCCGTCCTCATTGGTGCGGGTGGTCATCTTTTCCCAATCCCAGACGCCGGCGGGGGTGCCGGTGGAGGTGGGGAACTGGTCGCGGTGCTGGAGCTTGTACAGCTCGACCTGCGAGCGGATCGTCTGCAACTGGCTCGTGAGCGAGCTCTTGCGGGCGTCTTCCGAGGCGTTGGTGAACTGCGGGATCACGATCGCGGCCAGGATGCCGAGGATGATGACCACGATCAGGATTTCGACGAGCGTAAATCCCTTGCGGCGGGCGATGAAACGTTGAGCGGACATGAGCGGACTCCCGTGAATATCGGCGGCCTGCAACTCTGCGGGCTTGGCCGGAGACGAACACTGAACCGTTGGGCCTCGTGGAACACCCGCAAGGCCGAAGCAACTGCGTCCCGACCGGCCTTTGTCACAACGCGTGTGACCTGCTGCCCGGTCGGGTCACCGGCCGCCCCGCTGTACGCGGAACCCCGGCGCGGAAAATGCCCGCCTTTCGCCAGCGGGCTTACGTGCCCGCGACCACGTCGGCGAGGATCGACCGCACGCGGCGGTCCTTCTGCTTTTGCCATCGGCACGCGGCCGGGGCGGGTTAAGCAGCCTTCACCGAATTCATCAGGCTCGTCGCACGGGATGTGCATCGCGATCACTCGCGCCGGCACCCATTCGGCAGCCGCTGCCGTCTTCATCCCGGTTGCCCGGGGCCGAAGACCAGCGGCTTTGCGCATCATCGGCCGATGCCGATGAGCCAGGGCTCGCGCCCCGGCGTCGCCTTGCGGCGACTTAGCCTTTGTCGTGGATCCTGATTCTTCTCGCGGCCATTCGCACACACGAACGCCGCCGCGAAGGACGTACGATTCATGCCGCGACGCGACAACCCCACGGGCCGGAAAACGAAAAAACCCGCGCCAATGCGGCGCGGGCTTCGGTGCGATATGGGCCGCGGAGATTATTGGAGTTCGACGTCGAGTCCGATATCCAGCGCCGGGGCCGAGTGCGTGATCGACCCCACGCTGATGCGGTCCACGCCGGTCTGCGCGATCGAGCGCACCGTTTCCAGCGTCACCCCGCCCGACGCTTCGAGCCGCACGCGGCCGCGGCGGACGGCTTCGTCGCGCATGGCCACGGCGCGGGTCATCGCCGGGCAATCCATGTTGTCGAGCAGAACGAAATCGATGCCGTCCACCTTCAACACTTCGGCGAGTTGCTCGAGCGTATCGACCTCGACCTGGATCGGCCGGCCCGGGCTTTCTTCCCGCGAGCGGGCGACGAGCTTCGACAGCGATGCCGACAACTCGCGCGGCGTCACGCCTGCAAGGTGATTGTCCTTAATCAGCACCATGTCATAGAGCCCCGCGCGGTGGTTCACCGCCCCGCCGGCGGCGACGGCGTACTTGTCGAGCGCGCGGAAGCCGGGCATCGTCTTGCGCGTGTCGCATATTTGCGCCGCCGTTCCCTCCACGCGCCGCACGAACTTCTGCGCCATCGTCGCCACGCCCGACAGGTGCTGCACGAAGTTCAGCAGCACCCGCTCCGCCGCCAGCAGCGACCGCATCGGCCCGCGCACGCGCAGCAGCGGCGTCGTCTTTCCGTCGCTGTAGCGGCCTTCGATGATCTCCATGTGAAAGCCGGGGATCATCTCCACGCGCAGCCGTTCGTCGTACGCCCGGCATACGCTTTCGACGATCGGCAGCCCGCAAACCACCCCCACCTGCTTCTGCAGCAGCGTGCCGACACCGACGACGTTCTCGCCGATCGAGAGGCGCGACGTGACGTCGTCGGAATCCGGGCCGAGGTCCTCGGCGCGGGCGAGGTCAATGAGCGGCTTGAACGAAGCGAGCGGCGGAAACGGCGGCATCGGCATCACCTGAAAAGGGGAAACACCTTTGGATACGACATTGGTATGATACCCCACATGAGCACGCTGACGACCAAAGTCACGCCGGCGGAACTGCTGGCGATGCCCGACGCGCATTCGACCGAACTAGTGAACGGTGAACTGGTGGAGAAAGAAGTGAGCAGAGGATCAAGCAGGATCGGCGGCCGGATCGTTAAGTTATTGGCGAATGTCGCTGACGCGGCTGACGAAGCAGAGGTCTATCCCAACGATTTGGGCTATCAATGCTTCCCTGACGACCCCGACCGCGTCCGCAAGCCGGACGTGTCCTTGATTCGCAAAGAACGGCTCACCGCCGTCGAACCTGACCCCGGCTTCATGCCGATCCCGGCGGACTTAGCGGTTGAGGTCGTCTCGCCCAAAGACCGCGTCGCCGACCTGATGCGCAAAGTGGACGAGTACCTCGCCGCCGGCTTCGGCCTGATCTGGGTCGTGTACCCCGAATCCCGCCGCGTGCAGGTTTGGCGCGCCGACGGTTCGACACTGATGCTGCGCGCCGATGACGAACTCAGCGGCGAAGCCGCCCTGCCGGCGTTCCGGTGCAAGGTCGCCGACCTCTTCGCATGACTCGGTTTCGCCGATGCGTTAGCTCCGGAACGTGCTCGGCTTCTTCCCTTTGCCGCGGCCGCTTTTGGGTTTCCAGATCTTCTCCGGCTCTTCCTTGTAAACGCCGCCCGTGCTGCTGATCGTCGGGGCGCCCTTGAGTTCGTTGACGCGGTCACGCAACTGCGCGGCGCGTTCGAATTCAAGATTTTGTGCGGCTTCGAGCATCTCCTGTTCGAGCAGCGCCACCAGTTCAGTCTGCTCGAATTGCAATTCGTTGGCCCCCATGGCCGCACGGGCGGTCTTGCGGGCGCTGACTTCGCTTTCGATGCTCTGGCGGATCGTCTTCACGATCGTCGCGGGAGTGATGCCATGGGCGGTGTTGTACTCGGTCTGCCGCTTGCGGCGGCGGTCTGTCTCGTCGATCGCTTCCTGCATCGCCGGCGTGACGCGGTCGGCGTACATGATGACCTTGCTGTTGACGTTGCGGGCGGCGCGGCCGATCGTCTGCACGAGCGACGTCTCGCTCCGCAAAAAGCCCGCCTTGTCGGCGTCGAGAATGCACACGAGCGACACTTCCGGCAAATCGAGTCCCTCGCGCAGCAGGTTGATGCCGATGAGCACGTCGAACTCGCCCCGCCGCAGGTCGGCTAGGATTTCCAGCCGCTCGATCGTCTGAATCTCGCTGTGCAGGTAACGGCACTTGAAGCCCGCTTCCTGAACGTAGGCCGACAAATCCTCGGCTAGTCGCTTTGTCAACGCCGTCACCAGCACGCGGTCGCCACGCTCGACGACTTTGCGCACTTCCTCGATCAGGTGCGGCACCTGGCCCTGGGCGGGCTGGATCTCGATCAGCGGGTCGATCAGGCCCGTCGGGCGGATGACCTGCTCCACTACTTCGCCGTTGCATTTTTCGAGCTCGATCTTGCCCGGGGTGGCGCTGACGAAGATCACGTTGTGCCACAGCGCCTCGAATTCCGCCGATTTTAGCGGGCGGTTGTCCATCGCGCTGGGCAGGCGGAAGCCGTGCTCGACGAGCACTTCCTTGCGCATCCGATCGCCGTTGTACATGGCGCTGATCTGCGGCAGCGTGACGTGCGATTCGTCGATGATGAGCAGGAAATCTTTCGGGAAAAAGCTGATGAGCGTCGACGGCTGCTCACCGGGCTGACGGCCGTCGAGGTGGCGGGAATAGTTCTCGATCCCGCTGCAGAAGCCGACCTCCTGGATCATCTCCAGGTCGTACTTCGTCCGCGCCAGCAGCCGCTGGGCTTCGAGCAGCTTGCCCTGGCTGCGCAGGTGCATGACCTGCGCGTCGAGTTCCTCCCGGATCGACTGCACCGCCGACGCGACGCGGTCTTCGGGCATGACGTAGTGGACGGCCGGGTAGATGAAGATGTCGTCCATCGATTGCAGGATCTCGCCCGTGAGGGGGTTGATCATGTCGATGGCCGTGATCTCGTCGCCGAAGAATTCGATGCGGTAGGCGAATTCTTCGTACGACGGCTGCAATTCCAGCACGTCGCCGCGGACGCGCAGCGTGCCGCGCTTGAAGTCGATGTCGTTGCGCTGGTACTGGACGTCGAGCAGCTTGCGGATGAGGTCGTCGCGTTCGATCGGCGTATCCTTGCGGATGGGCACTACGCTGCGCTTGTAGCTCTCGGGCGAACCGAGGCCGAAGATGCACGACACGCTGGCGACGATGATGACGTCTTCGCGGCTGACGAGGTTGGACGTGGCGCTGAGCCGCAGGCGATCGAGGTCGTCGTTGCGGCTGGCGTCCTTCTCGATGTAGATGTCCCGCTGCGGGATGTACGCCTCGGGCTGGTAGTAATCGTAATAGCTCACGAAGTACCCAACGGCGTTATTCGGGAACAGCTCTTTCATCTCTTCATAGAGCTGGGCGGCGAGCGTTTTATTGTGGCTGATGACCAGGGTCGGCCGTTTCACCTGGGCGATGGTGTGGGCCATCGTGAAAGTCTTGCCCGAGCCGGTGACGCCCATGAGCGTCTGGAATTTTTTCTTCTCCTGCACGCCTTTGACCAGCGCCGCGATCGCCTGCGGCTGGTCTCCCTGGGGCTTGTAAGGCGATACCACTTCGAACTGTTTCATAGACTGATTGTATACGCCGGCGGGCGGGTTTCGGTTGCCCGAATCCGGCGTGTTTTATGCGTCGGCGCCGCGCCCCGCGGGCTACGGCGGCGTGGGCGTGGTCGTCGCGCCGGGCGGCGGGAAGATCAAGTACGGCCGCATCTGATCGACCAGTGCCGGGCCGATGCCACGCACTTTGTACAAGTCTTCGGGCCGTCGAAAGACCGTGGCCTGGCCGTCGCGCGTCCGCGCGGCGGTGCGCCAGTCGACCAGCGCCTGGGCGCGCTTGGATCCCAGGCCGGGGATGGTCGCCAGATCGGCGGTTTCGGCGGTGTTGGGATCGATCCGGTCGGCGAGATCGGCGAAGCGGTCGCCGCGCGGGGGCTGGGGGTCGGGGATCGTCACGCGATCCGACAGCAGCCGCCATCCGCACAGGGCGATCGCGCAGACGAGCAGCGCCCCGACCGCCCGGCGCTGGCCGGCGGAGAAGCTCAGCTCGAAGCCCGCGCGGTCACCCACACGCCGTCGCCACCCCATCGCGCCTCACGGTTTGCGGACGGTTTTGCCGAGCGAGTCGCGCAGCGCCTGCACGGCCCGCATCGCGGGCTTGGGCTGGAGAAGGTCGTCGAGCAATCCGCCGCCCGGCATCGTCGGGGCGAGGTCGGCGAAGTTGGCCCAGCAGATGTTCTCGATGTACGGCTTGCTGAGGGCGATGCGTGTGAACTCGTCGAGCCATTTCGCCTGGTTGTCCGGCGTCCAGGGGGTGTGCCACCGCCCCGCCGATGCCGGATCGAGCGCCCCGCCGCTGGCGTCGGCCGGATCGGGGTTGGCCCGGTCGGGCACGCCGAGGCTTGTCAGGAACACCGGCTTGCCGAGCGTGCTGAAGCGGTCGAGCATCGTCGAAAGCTGGAAAAGATCGCGCGTGAACTGGCTCCGCAGCGGCACGCCCATCTCCCATTCCAGAGCGAAGGCGTCGAAGTGGATGCCCGCCTGCGCCACCATCTCCGCGTACAGCATCGGCGGCACGGTCGGGTGCGTGTGGGCGTGGTACTCACCGAACGGGTGCTTGATGGTGATAATCGTCCGCGCCGTCGTCGCCACCGTCCGCGTCTGCTGCACGAGCACGCGCGTCATCTCGATCATCTGCTCGAACGATAGCGTGAACGACGTCGTCGCGTGCAGCCCGGCGACTACGTTCCACGCGGTCACCGCCCGGCGGTAGCGGCTGACGATCTTGCGCACGAACTCGTACGCCAGATCGCGCAGCGTCTCGAAATCGTGTTCCCAGATGTAGAGCCAGTCGGGCACGTGGTTGTCAGACAGATCGATCAACGGACCGGCGATCACGAGCACGCGCTTCTTGGCGAGGTGCTCGATCCAGTCGTCGAGCTGCTCGGTGGCCCAGGTGTCTTCGGTGGGCTGCAGCAGCTTCCAGTGCATGGGCAGCACGACGAAATCGCAAAGTTCGCAGACGAGGTCGCGGTACTTCTGGTTCTGGATCGTCCAGTCGATCCGGCAGCCGAACAGGTGCCGCGGCAGCGCGCCGTTCGTGCGGCGGCGCGTGAGCAGCAGCTCGGCATGGAACTTGGCCAGCTCTTCCGATAGCTCCAGCGCGATCACCATCGACCGGTCCGCCAGCTTCGACGCCGTCTCGGGGCGGTCGAGATGGGCGAGGGCTTCGGCGAAGAGGCCCTGGGCTTCCTTGAACTGCTGCTGGTATTTTTCGGTCTTGGGGAAGTCGAACAGGTTCCAGTCTTCCTGCTTCTGCACGATGCGCATCAGCCGGAACCGCGCCAGCTCGACGTTGAGCACGTACGGCTTGGGCGAGGGCGGCAGGCGCGTGGTCTCCATCTGGTAAGCGCCGTGCGGGCCCATGTCCCACAGCAGGGAGACGGCGGTCGCGCTTTCGTCGACGCGCGACACCTGGAGCAATTCGTCGCGGAAAATGACGGACCCGGACCACGGCACGCTTTCGGGCCCGACGGCGATGGCGTTGGTCGGACTGAAATGCCGGGCCCGCTCGCCGTTGTTGTAAATCTCGAACTTGAGCGTCATGAGCGTGGTGTCGCGAGCGGCGACTATAGCAGAGGCGGCGGCGGCGCGAAACGCCTTGCCGGCGTTCGCCCGGCTGCAACGGGCGCCGAGGGCTCGTCCGATAAGGATTTGACGCATTGCCGCGCGCGATCGATCGGGTATTGTCGCGGTCGCTTGGCCAAACCCCCGCTCTATGTCGATCTCGATGGCACGCTGATCCGCAGCGACAGCATGCAGCAGGCGTTCCTGACGCTGCTGCGCGACCACCCGCTGCGCGTCCCCACCGCGGTCATCACCGAGCTGACGCGCGGCCGCGCCGCGGCGAAGAATTACATCGCCCGCTACGTCGATCTCGACGCCGAGCACCTGCCGTACCGCGCCGACGTGCTCGAATACGTGCGCCGCGCCAAGCAGGAAGGCCGCCGCGTCGTGCTCGCCACCGGCAGCCACCTGCGCTACGCCGAGGCCGCCGCCAAGCACGTCGGGCTGTTCGACGCGGTGTTCGCCACCGGCGAAGGCCCGAACCTCATCGGCTCGCACAAGCTCGAGAGCATCCAGAAGGACGCCGGCGATCTCGGCTTCGAATACCTCGGCGACAGCGCCGCCGACCTGGTCCTGTTCGAAAAAAGCCACACCGCCGGCATCGTCGGCGGGCGGCGGTTCAAGCCGATGACCAACACCGCCGTTCAGGTGCACCGGCTGGCGCACCTGCACAACAACGAATGGCCGCAGGTGGTGCGGCTGCTGCGGCCGCACCAGTGGGTGAAGAACGTGCTCGTGTTCATCCCCGCGATCACGTCGCACCGCATTTTTGAAACCGCCGTATGGCTGCCGACGCTGTTGACGTTCGTCGCGTTCTGCCTGTGCGCTTCGGGCATTTACGCGGTCAATGATCTGTTCGACATCGATTCCGACCGCCGCCACCCGCGCAAGCGCGACCGCCCGCTGGCCAGCGGCGCGGTGACGATCCCCCGCGCGATGCTGCTGGCGCTGCTGCTGCTCATCGGCGGCATCGCCGTGGGCGCCGTCGCCGGCCGGGTCGGGCACGCGGGGGTGTTGTGGGTCGTGCTCGGCTACGTCTCGCTGGCGCACATCTATTCGGTGCAACTGAAGAAGCGCCTGCTCGTCGACGTCATGGCCGTCGCCGCCATGTACAGCCTGCGGCCGATCGCCGGCGGCGTGGCGACGGATTTGTTCCCCTCGCAATGGCTCCTGGCGTTCTGCATGTTCTTCTTCGCATGCATCGCCTTCGCCAAGCGCTACACCGAATTGCAGGCCCGCCTCGAAGCCGAACCCGGCAAGCCGCTGCCTGGTCGCAGCTACGAGCCGCGCGATCTCGACATCCTGCGCGTCGTCGGCCCCGTCAACGGCTACCTCGCCGTGCTGGTGCTGGCACTGTACATCCAGTCCGAAGCCGTGCGGCCGCTGTACAGCAAGCCGCAGCTTCTCTGGCTCGTCTGCCCGATCCTGGCGTACTGGCTGACGCGCGTGTGGTTCTTCGCCCACCGCGGCAGCCTGCACCACGACCCGGTCGTCTTCGCCCTCACGGACTGGAAAAGCTACCTCGCCGTGGCGCTGACGCTCGGCCTCGTCGCCGTCGCGGCCGTCGGATAGGCGGGCGGTTTGGATTTCGGCCGGCAACTCCTACACTCCCGCCCATGCCCGACGTGCTGCTCGAATCGCGCCTTCCGTTCCCATGCCGCCGGGGGAAAGTGCGCGACGTTTACGACCTTGACGAGGCGCTGCTGATCGTCGCCACCGACCGGATTAGCGCCTTCGATTGCGTGCTGCCGACCGGCATCCCCGACAAAGGCCGCGTGCTCACACGGCTGAGCAACTGGTGGTTCGCCCGCACGGGCGGGATCATCGCCAATCACTTGATCGCCACCGACGTCACTGATTTCCCGCGCGCGGCGCGCAGTTTTGCCGATCAGCTTATCGGCCGCTCCGTGCTGGTGAAAAAGACGCGCGTCATCCCGATCGAGTGCGTCGCCCGCGGGTACCTCGCCGGCTCGGGCTGGAAGGAATACCAGCAGAGCGGCACGGTATGCGGCCAGAAACTGCCGCGCGGATTGAAGCAGTGCGCCAAGTTGCCCGCGCCGATCTTCACGCCCGCCAACAAGGCCGAAACCGGCCACGACGAAAACATCTCGTTCGAAGAAACCGCCCGCCGCATCGGCGAGCCGCTGGCGGCCAAGCTGCGTAACACGACGATCGCGCTCTACGACCAGGCCGCCAAGACCGCCGCCGAGCGCGGCATCCTGCTGGCGGATACGAAGTTCGAGTTCGGGCAACTGCCCGGCGGCGAGGTGATCCTGATCGACGAAATCCTCACCCCCGACAGTTCCCGCTTCTGGAACGCCGCCGACTACGCCCCCGGCCGCGATCAGCAGAGCTTCGACAAGCAGTTCGTCCGTGATTACCTCGAACGATCAAGCTGGAACAAATCCCCCCCCGCCCCGCCACTGCCCGACGACGTGGTCGCCGGCACCCGCGATCGTTACGTCAAGGCGTTCGAATGCCTCACGCAGTCGAAATGGTAGACGACAGCCCCGCGGCCGAACCCCCGCCGCAGCGGCCGGACCTTTCCCGCCGCTGGAAGGTTCGCGTGCTCGAAGCCGCGGTGCTGTTGGCGTTGGTGCTTCTAACAATCGCGGCCCGCTGGCATCATCGCGCGTCGCCGTCGGAAGTGCTGCCCGGCACCCTTGGCGCCCCGGACACGCCGCACGCGTCCGATCCCCCGTCGATCGACGAGCTATGGCACCTGGCCCTCTCGACCGGCCAAGGCGAGCAGGCGGTCAGCATCCCGACGGGGCGCGTGGCCTTCGACGTTCCCGCGATGACCGCCATCGACGCCGCCCGCCCCTGGTGGACGGTCTGGACGACGCTCAACGAGGTCGTTCATCCGCCGCTCTATGCACAGACACTCCGCTTATGGCGAGACGTGTTCGGCGGGAGTGACCCGGTGTCGGTGGCGTTCTCGGTCGCGTGGTCGTGCCTGGCCGCGGTGCTGTTGTACCTGGCGACCCGAACCCTTTTCGGCCGTCCCGCCGCGGCGTGGGTCGGCGTGATTGCCGCGGTCGCCCCGACGCAGATTTATTTCGGCCTCGACGTACGCGCTTACGCGATGCTCACGGCGTGGTGCGCGGCGTTGCTCTATGTCACGGTGTGCATCGACCGGCGCGGCGTCACTGCGCTCAATGCCGCCGCCTTTGCCGTCGTGCTGCTGGGGACGATGCTCACGCACTATCTCGCGGCGATGACGTGCCTGGCCGCCGGCGTAGCGGCGCTGGGCGCGGCGCGACGCGGCCAGCGGTGGCAGGTGGTGGCGGCCGGGGTCGGCGCGGCGGCCGTGTACTGCGTCGTCTGGCTGCCGACGCTGCGCCGGCAATTCCGAGACGTGACCGACGTCTCGGTCAGCTTTTTCGGGAACGCCGAGGGCTCGATCTGGGAGGTGCTTCCCCGCACGCTCACGTTGCCGCTGCGCCTGCTCAGCGAAGGCTGGCAGAACAACGACGTCGCCCTGCTCGTCGGGTTTGTTCTGCTGTTCGGTCCTCTCATCCTCGCCTGCAAGCATCGCCGCCTGCGCGTGCCGGCCATCATCGCCATCGGTGGTAGCGTGGGGCTGTTCGTCATCGACCTGATCGGGCAGACGAAAATGACCATGATGATCCGCTACTGCGCCCCATGCGCACCGGCGATCCTGGTCGGCGGCATTGGGGCCTTGTCGCTGTTTCGCATGCGATCGGTCGCTTGGCCGCTGCACATCGGTGCGACGGCGGCGGTGGTCGTGTGCTCCGTCTATCGCCCTGATTTTCCAGTACGGAACGACGCGCCAACGCTGTACGCAATGGCCCAGGCCGCGGGGCCTTTCGTGCGCCCCGGGCAGACCCTGATCTTCTGCTCGCGGCCGGATTCGCCGTACGTGCCGTGGTACGGGGCGCTGGAGATGAGCCATGTGCCCCGTCTTTTCCCGCGCGACGTTCTGTTGCTCCAATCGCCGGCCACGCCCGCGGCCATCAACGACATGCGCGGCGACGAGGCATGGGTGTTTCCGCTCTTCCCAGGCGCCGATCCGGCGGCCATCGTTCCAGGCGCGACGACGCTGCAGGAAATCCCCTACGCCCCCGATTCGCAACGTCCGTCGCTGCTCTTCCGCGCGTACCGGATCAGCCTGCCCCCGCGGGGGCCGGGTTAGGCGCCGCTGCCGGCGGGCCGGCGTGCACGAAGTCGGTCACGCTGTCGAGGGCGACATGCTTGCCGTTGTCGCGTTCGAGGAACAGGTTGCCGTGTTCGACGCGTACGTCGCTGACCGGGCCACAGTGCTCTTCGCCGGAGGCGTCTTTGACCTGACCATCTTGCAGATCATCGAGCCCGCCGATGCGACGTTGTTTTACTCCACGGCCGTCTTGGCTGTGCGTACGAGTGCACGAACGGCGAACGCCGCCAGCGCGACCCACAGTAGCAGTCCGAGGTAACTCGCCGGCGGCGGGATGAAGGTCGTGAAACGAAAATACATCGGGTCGATTTGCGCGCAAAAAGCCCAGTAAGTGGCCACAAGAAACGCACCCCCGAGCATGCCGAGAACCAACCCCGATCGCACACTCACCGCCAAGGCGAGCACGACAGGCAACACCACGTACTGCACGCCGAACCCCGACGCCGTGACAAGAAAGATCGCCGCCGAGATCGCTCCCGCCATCAGCGGGCCTGCCCCACGACGGCGACAGAAGAAGGCCGCCGTCAGGACCGACACCAGCAGCACGACTTTTCCCAAGCCGCCGCGGTAGTGGGTGCGAAGATCACTCGCCCATGTGGACGCAACTCCGTTGGCTTCCAGCAGTCGCAGGACGTAGTTCACGCCCCAGTTCTGTTCCGCCGAGCCGTAGCCCGCGATGCGCGCGATCGATTCTCCATGCGTGGCAGCGCCGACGATCACGAACGGAACGAGCATCGCCACGAGTCCGCCGGCGAATGCCGTCCACTCCCGCGGGTTCCTGCAGCAAAGCAGCAGGACCGGCAGAAAGATGACGGGGATGAGCTTGACGTTGATCGCCGCGCCCAGCAGAACACCGCTGAGCAGCATCCGCTGCCGCTGGGCCAGATAAAGTGACCATAGCGTGAAGGCCGTGTACAGGTTGTCAGTGTTGCAATGCGCCGCGGAGATCAGGATCGCGGCAGGATTCAGCGCCATCGTCGCCACGAGCATCATGGCCGCGCGACGCCCGGCCCCGGCGACGCCGATCTTCCACAGCGCCCAGCAACTGATGACATCACCGAAGATCGCCGGCAACTTCATCAGCAGGCAAAACGCGACGTCGAACGTGCCATTCAATCGGTACGACACCCAACTCCACACCAACGGCAGCGGCGGATGGATCATGTCCGGCGACGCGGCATAGACACCCAATCCGATGTCGTTAAAACTGCGGCCGAAGTTGAACCAGATCCATGCGTCGTTCGTGCCGAGCGTGACCGAGGCAATCGTAAACCGCAGCGCCAGGCCCATGCAGGTGAAGACCAGCGCCAGTCGCGCGTATCGATCCACAGGCTTCCAGCGGCGCACCCAGCGCGCGCCGCGGCCTGTCGCCGGATACTGGCGAGACGGATCAGTGGGCATCGAAGTAAACGAGATCACGGCCCCCATGCGGCTGTACTTCGGTCGCGCCGTATCGCAACGGCCATCCATCTGGCGATCAGCTCGCCGCCGTCGCAGCGGCCGGCTTCGGCGTTGCCGCCGGGGCGGCGTGGGTGATGTCGGTCACGCTGTCGAGGGCCATGTGCTTGCCGTTGTCGAGTTCGAGGAACAAGTTGCCGTCCTCGACGCGCACGCTGCTGACGAGGCCGGTGAGCTCTTCGCCCGAGGCGTCTTTACCTTTGACCATCTTGCCGATCATCGAGCCGGCCGAGCTGACGTTGTTCTGCTGCACGAGCGTCTTGAGCGAGCCTTGCAATTCGGTGCTCGTCTGCAGCTGCGAGATCTGGCTCATCTGCGCCAGCAGGGCTTCGTTCTTCGCCGGCTCCATCGGGTCCTGATTCTGGAGCTGGGTGATCATCATCTTGATGAAATCCTGGGCCTTGAGCGCCATCTTGCCGGCCGTCTGTGTGCCTGAAGCTTCGTTGTTCTTGACCGACGAGGGAGTGATTGTCATAGCTTGTGCTACCGTTGCAGTAAAAAAGGATTCGGTGCGATAAGGCTAGGCCACCAGGTCGAGCGGGTCTTCGTTGCCGGTGAGCTTGGCCCACATGCGCTCGAGCATTTCGCGGCGTTGTTGTTCCTGCCGGGCCGAGCCGTCCTGCGGCTGTTGGTTCTGGTCGCGGCCGTTGTTCTGCGACGAACCCGACTGCTCGGCGGGGCTGGCCTGGCGGACCTGGATGCGGTCGACGGCGACGCCGGCGGTCTCGATCGCGGTCTTGAGGTGCTGGATGCCATGGCTCAGCAACTTCGCGGCGTCTTCGTTGCTCGTCTGGAACGCGGCGCTGATCGTGCCGTCACGGGCGACGGTGACGTCGATCTGCAGCTGCCCCATGTTCGGCGGATCGAGGCGGATTTTCATGCTCCCGCCGGTGGGCATGAGTTCGCCGCGGATCGTGGTGACGATGCCTTCGGCGTTGCGCTCAACGAACTGCTCTTCCGGGGCCGCGACCTTCATCGCCGGCATCGACAGGGGCTGGTTGACCGGCGCGGGCCTGGCCTCGCCCGGCTGAACTTGCGTGAGCGCGCCGTCGGCGTCGGAGTCTTGCGTCAAGGCTTCGGCGTGGATCGCGGCAAATGACGTCGGCTTCGTCGTGTCGGCGCTTTCGTCTGCCGCCATGCCGTCGAGGGCGGCGAGGCCATTGCCGGATAGATCCGCACCGGCGTCGGTATCGGTATCGGCGTGGCTATCGGCGTTGGCATTGTCGGCCGGCAGCACGGCGGTCGCTGCGCCGGTGGTTGCCTCGGGCGTGGCCTGCGCCTCAGCCGGGTTAGCGGATGCCGTCATCCCAGCGGCGGGCGATTGCGCACTGGTAGCGGCAAGGGCGCCCGTGACACCCGCTACGGACGATGCCGGATCGGCGACAGCGGCAATCCCCACTGGATCTGTGCCACCGGCCACGCCCGCGGTGTCGGCGGCAGGTTGGACGGGGACGGAGGCGCTGACCGCGCTCATCGCCAGCAGCATCGCGTCGACGGGCACGTCCTCCGAAGGCTCCGCGTCGGGTCCGGCTTCGCTGTCGGCCGATCCGCTTTCGCCATCGGCCGCCGAATCGACAGGCGCTTCGTCGTTCCCCGGCCCCGTCTGGGCGGGTTCGGCCGCGGCGCCTTCGGCCGCCGGCATGGCGTCTTCTGGAATTGCTTCAATTGCTTCCGACGAGTCGTCGGACGGCTCGACCGATTTCGACTTCACCGCTTTGGCCGACTTTGCGGCCGGGGCCTCTGCCTTGGGTTCGGGCGGGCGCTCGGGTTCGGGCCGACGGGCTCGCTGCTCGATGACGTCTTTGAACCGCGACGGCGGCTCCGCGGCTCGCGGCTGGCGCGAGGGGCGCGGGGCGGCGGCGGGTTGAACTAGGTCGATGGCTTGGGGCATCACTCGGCTTTCGGATTCGCGCGGCGCATCTTCTCCAAGATGCCCTTGGCGCGGACGGTTTCTTCAGGCGTCTTGAACTCCTTCAAGATGCCAGCGGCTTGCCGCTCTTCCATCGATTGCAAATAGCGCACCACGGCCGCGTCGTCGAGTGCCGCGAAGATGGCTTTGGTCCTTTTTGCCGGCAGCGTCTGGTACAGCGACAAGGTTTTCTGGAATCCCTCGTCGTCGGCCAGCTTCGTCTGCTCGGTCTGGCGGGCGTCGAGCGCCTTCTGCTGCTGGAGGATGTTTTGGCGGGACTTGGCCAGTTCCCCCTTGGCCGTCTCGATCTGCAGACGCTGGGCTTCGACTTCGGCCAGCCGGCGTTCCAGCAGCGCCGCGTGCGCGTCGTAACCGACGGCGACGGCCTCCCCCGCCCCGCCGGGCGTGCGCGGCTTGGCCGCGGCGATCAGCGCATCCAGGCGCGACATCGGCGTGTCGGCGGGCGGATCCTGCGCCACCGGCTGGGTCGTCGGCTGCGTGGCCGGACCGGCGTCGCCGGCGAGGATGATCCCTCTGATCTGGGCGACCTTGGCCTTGTCGAGCTTCTTCGTTGCCACGAGATAGCCCACGCCCCCCGCCACGGCCACGAAATTCAGGGCCAGCACGGCGGCGACGAGACTGATCAGCTTCTTAACCACGGGCGATTCCCTTTCAATGCGTCGCTTCGTCGCGCTCGGCGACGATGTTGCTGAAAGCGATCTGCGTGCCAGCTTCGTCGAGCCGCTCGTTTTCGCGTTTCGTCTCCCCCGCCGACCAGCGCTCGAGATGCCGCTCGCGCAGCTTTTCGATGCCCTTGCGGTCGCGCGCCGCGTCGAGCAGCGCGGCCTGTGCTCTGGACACCTTCGACTGCGCTTCGGCGATTTGCCGCGCCAGGTCTAGGGCCGCCCGTTCCATGCTCAGCAGGAACCGCCGATGGGCGGTGATGAAGCTCACATCGATCCGGCCGACAAGGTGATTCTGCCGCACGTCTTCGCTCACGCCTTTGACGCTCTCGTCGAGCCGAGTGAGCTGGGCTTGCAGTTCGACGAGGGCACGCTGGGCCACCGCGGCGTCGCGCTGGGCGGTGTGTTCGAGCATCTTGCGGTGTTGCAGAACGCCTTCGAGGGGAAAATTGAACTGGGCCATGAGATGACTCTTTACAAAGGTTCATTCGGATGAAGAGCGGACGCGCACCGCATGGGATTCTGCGCGAGATAACGTCGGCGCATACGCCTGGGTTCAGTGCGCGGCATTGAAGCCGGCCTTGCCGATCACGGCCGATTTCGTCGCCGGGCGGGCTACTTCGTGTACCACGACGCCAGAACCGCCATCAGACAGAGACATGAGATAAGCGTTGCCATGGGGACCTCCGTGTCCGGTGTTGCTGTCGCACGGCCCGCCGCGACTCCGCGCGGCGGGCGTTCACTTCCTCGCCTGCGCCTTGGCCGTCGCCGCGGCAATGACCTTTTCCATCTGATCGATCCACGCGATGAGCTGCGTCAACTGCTGTTTGGCTTCGTCGAGCGTCGTGGGGGTTAGCGAATCCTGCTTCAAAAACTCGACGATCCTCGGCCGCGCCGCCGCGGCCAGGTCGTGCTCGGCGTTGAGGCCCGGGACGTAGGCGCCGATGCTGACCAAATCCGCGATCTCGTCATACGTCGCCATCAGGGCCAGCACCCGGCGCGCCAGGCGAACGTGCGCGGGATCGCAGACGTCGCCGCGCACGCGGCTGATGCTCTGGATCACGTCGATCGCAGGGAAGTGGCCTTTGGCGGCGAGGGCGCGGTTGAGCCAGAGGTGCCCGTCGCTGATGCCTTTGACCGCGTCGGGGATCGGCTCGTTGAAGTCGTCGCCTTCGACGAGCACGGTGTAGAAGCCGGTGATGCTGCCCGCCGCCGTGCGGCCGGCGCGCTCCATGATCTCGGGCAACAGGCCGAACACACTCGGCGGAAAGCCCTTCGTGGCCGGCGGCTCGCGCGCGGCGAGGCCGATCTGACGCTGGGCCTGGGCGAGGCGCGTCAGCGAGTCCATCATCATCAGCACGTCGCGGCCGGCGTCGCGGAAGTACTCGGCGATCGCGCACGCGATCTTCGCGGCGCGGACTTTAAGCAGTGCCGTCTCGTCGCTCGTGGCCACGACCATCACGCAGCGCTTCATGCCCTCAGGGCCGAGGGCGTTTTCGATGAATTCCTGGATCTCGCGCCCGCGCTCGCCGATCAGGGCCACGACGCTCACGTCGGCGTCGGTGTTCTTGGCGATCTGCGAGAGCAGCGTCGATTTGCCAACGCCGGGGCCGCTGAAGATGCCCATCCGCTGCCCGCGGCCGCAGGTGTGCAAGGCGTCGATGGCGCGCACGCTCGTGGTGATCGGCTCGCGGATGTTCACGCGGTCCATCGGCGTGACGCACTTCTGGTCGATCCGCCGCGACACCGTGCGCGGCAGCGGCGGGCCGCTGTCGATAGGCTCGCCAAGGCCGTTGATGACCCGACCGAGCAGTCCGTCGCTGCACCACACGCGCGGCGACGACGTCACCAAATCGATCCGGTCGCCCCGCGCCACGCCGCCGACGTTGGACAGCGCCATCAGCAGCGTGCGGTCGCCGGCGAAGCCGATCACCTCCGCCGCGGCGGTGCGCGATTCGCTGCCGCCGACGAAGATGCGGCACAGCGATCCCACTGGCAACGGCAGGTCGACCGCCTCGATTGTCAGCCCGCTGACGGCCGCGACGCCGCCGGCGACGCCGAACGACATCGCACTTTCGATCGCTTCGAGTTGGGCTGAGAGTGCGAGCATGATTGGACGTGGCGTGGGCGTCTGGCCCGTGTTCTTGCGACCGACGGGGCGACACGCCCACGCCACGAATTATTCCGGTTCACCCTTTATGTCGGGTACGAGTTCGCGGGCGAGGCGATCGAGTTGCGAATCCAGTTCCGCGTCGATCTCCCCGCCGGCGGTGTGCACGCGGCAGCCGCCGGGGGTGATGGACGTGTCGTCGACGAGCGTGACGTGGCCCAACTGGGGCCACTGCACTTTCATGCGATCGACGACGCTGTGCATCAGTTGCGATTGCGACGGGTGCAATACGATCCGCACGTCGTGCTTGGTCGCCAGCAGGCGGACGGCTTCGCGTGCGTTGGACTCGACCACGCGGGGATCGATCGCGCCCATCCGCTTGGTGACCTTGCGCGCGATCGACAGCGCCAGCGGCAGCAGTTCGGCTTCGGCTTCTTCGATCATCGCGCGACGCCCCCCGTCGAACTGTTCGAGGGCGGCCGCGAGGGCGGCGGCGAGTTCGGTGAGGCCTGTTTTTTCAGCCTCGAACGCCTCTTTGCGTCCGGTGGCGACGCCTTCGGCTTTGCCTTGAATCAATCCCTCGCGCTTGCCGGCAGCCAAGCCTTGTGCGGTCCCTTCTTCGAGTGCCTGCCGCTTCATCGCCTCGGCCTCGGCTTGGGCGGCGGCGAGAAGCTGGTCGGCTTGCTGCCGGGCTTGCAGCAGCATCTTGCGCGCGTGCGATTCGATATCCGCCATGCTGAACGGCCGGGCGGCGGCGGCGGCGGGGTTGGACTGCTTGATCAGTGCCATTCTTTTCCGGTCCCTCCCCTGCGGGGAGGTTAGGTGCGGGCGGTGAGCTGTGACCTTACGCCTTCACGCTCGGCCCCCACCCTACCCTCCCCGGTGTACGGGAGAGGGGTTTGATCTTCTTACACCCGCAACTCGCTACTGCGCTTTCGCGTTGGTTTACACGATCATCTCGCTCCCGCCGCCGCGGCCGCTGATGACGATGTCGCCGCTGTCTTCCAGGCGGCGCACGACGTCGACGATCTTCTGCTGGGCCGACTCCACGTCGCTCACGCGGACTGGCCCCATGTACTGCATATCTTCCTTGATCAGCTCGGCGGCGCGTTCGCTCATGTTCTTGAAGATCTTGTTCTTCAAGTCCTCGCTGGCGGTCTTCAGGGCCAGGCTCAGGACGTCGTTCTCGATCTCCTTCAGCACGCCCTGGATGCCCTTGTCGTTGACGAGCAGAATGTCTTCGAACACGAACATCAGCCGGCGGATGCTTTCCACGAGGTCCGGGTCCTCGGCTTCGAGGCCTTCCATGATCCCCTTCTCGGTGCTGCGGTCGGCGAGATTGAGCATCTCGGCCACCGCGTCGACGCCGCCGGCTTTTTCGAACGTCTGGCTGACGATGTCGCTGAGGCGGTGCTCGAGTCCCCGCTCGACTTCTTTGATCACGTCGGGGTTCGTCTGCTCCATGTTGGCGATGCGCTTGATGACTTCGATCTGCTTCTGGCTCGGCAGGCCGACGAGGATTTCGCTGGCCTTGGCGGGGTTGAGGTGGGCGAGGATGAGCGCGATCGTCTGCGGGTGCTCGTCCTGGATGAACGTGAGCAAATTCTCGCTCTCGGCCTTCTGCAGGAACGCGAATGGCGTGGTGGCGACCTGCTGCATCACCTGCTTGATCATCTTCTCGGCGTCGCCCTCGGGCATGCTCTTGCGCAGCAGGGCTTTGGCGTACTCGATGCCCCCTTCGCTGACGTAATTGTTGGCCAGCACGAGATTGTAAAACTCGCGGAAGACGACGTTGCGACTTTCGTTGCCAATGTCGCGCAGGCTGGCGATCTCGCGGCCGACTTCTTCCTGCTGCTCTTTGCCCAGCCGTGAGATCACCGCCGCGGCCTGCTCTTGTTCGAGCGTGAGCAGCAGGATCGCCGTCTTGCGGACGCCGGTGAGCTCTTTTTCGCGGTCTTTGGTGGGTGCGGCGGGCATTGGGGGGGTCGCTTTGTAAGTTATCTGCGCTTTGGGGAAGGAATTAGTGGTTAGGAGTTAGGAGTTAGTGGGAGGTGTTCCGCCTGCCTTTCACTAACTCCTAACTCCTAACCACTAACTCCTCCTCCCTCAGTCTCGGTTCAACCAGCGTTTGACAAGGTTCGCGGCGGCGTCGGGGTTTTCTTTCACCATCGTGCCGACTTGCTCGATCATCTGTTTGGCTTCCATCTCGTCGCCGCTGAGTTCGTGGCCGGTGAGCATCATGCCGGCTTCGCCGACCTCGCCGGCGAGGTCGGTGGCGCTGCCGAGCGTGGATTTGCGGGCCTCGACGGCGTCGGCCTCGTCGAGCGTCATCGGCACGCTGCCCATGCCCGCCATTGCCAGTTGTCCGCTGCCCGCGGGGGCGCTTTTGCGGACCATCATCGACATCATGAACAAACTCACGACCGCCAGCACGGCGATGGCGATTTCCTTGGCCCCGAAGCCGAAGCTCGTCGGCAACGCCGCCAGCCCCGCGGTGGCGGAATCGCCCAGGGCCGGGGCTTCGGTCAAGTCGATGTAGGTTTCGACGGTGATGTTCTCGACGTTCTTGATGGCCGTCGCCGCCTGCACAAGGCTGCGCAGCTTCGGCAGCTCGCGCTGCACGATCACCTCGAGCTCGGCATCGCTGGGATCGCGCGGCGGCACGGCGCCGGCGGCGCTGATGCCGCCGTTGCGCTTCTTCCAGGCGGCGATGAAATAGCTGTCGGGGATGCGCAGGGCGGCGCCGATCGCCGGGGCGGCGCCGGCGCGGTCGATCACCTGCGTGTCCTTGAAGCCGTGGTCGACTTGGAAGCGGCTTTTGCTTTCTTCACCGGTGCTGCTCTGCCCCGCGCCGCTGGTCGATGCTTGCTCGATCGTCACGCCGGTGTTCGCCCCCACGCCCGGCTCGCCGCCGGCGGCGGCTTGTGCGTTCTCCGTCGATTTGCTGCTGGTTTCGAGCAGCATGTCGACTTTCGTCTTATCGATCGTGTGCTCGCTGCTGGTCGTGTGCTTCGTGTTCAGATCGACCGAAACGGTGACGAACACTCCCGGCACGTTCGACACCGCTTCCTGGATCTTCTTGATGTAGTAGTTTTCGTTCTGCGCCTTACGCTCGACGTAGGTGTTGTCGTCGCCGAGTAGGTCATCGCCGTTCTGGGTCTTCTGGTTGCGGCCGTCGATCATGACCGTCACGCGGTCGCGGGCGATCGCCCCCTGGGCGCCGCTGACGAGGTTGGCCGCGGCCTCGGCGAGCTTGCGGCGGTCGGCGGCGACGCCCGCCTTGGTGGTGACGTCGACCGTGGCCGACGGCTGCACGTTGCGCGTGACGCCGACTTTGCGCTCCGTCGACATCAGCACGTTCGCCGACTTCACCCCCGGCCACGAGCCGACGATCCGCGAGAGCGTGATCTCGCGGGCGTGGTCCATGTAGCGGTCGGTCTTGCTCGCGGGGTCGAACGGCGTGAGCTTGGCGATGATCTGCTCGAACCCGCTCGTCTCGTTGCGCGGCAGCAGTTGCGCGTAGCCGAGGTCGGCGATGATCTCAAAACGCTTCTCCTCGGGCACGAGGATGCGGTCGCCCTGCACTTCGTACTTGATCCCGCGGCCGGCGAGCATGCTCTTGATCGCGCCGAGGTCTTCGGCGCTGACCGGGGCGTCGATCAGCGTCGCCATCTCGCTGCTGCCGGCGAACCGGGCCCAAGAGAACAGCGTCATCACCATGATGACGATGAGCGAGCCCGTCAGCATTTTCTGCGACGCAGAAAGGCCCGCGAGCTGTTGCTGAATGCGAAGAAGCTGCTGCTTGAGTGCGTCCATCGCCGGCCCTCCCGTGGCACTGCGATCCCTACGCGGCGAAATGTGCTCGCTCATCCATGAGCGACGAAGGGGATTATCCGGCGAGAGTCGGATTGGTCAATGAAAATTTCTTTAGAAACCCGATTTTGACTGGATTTCACAGGGTTTCCACACCTCGTCCACGCCCGATCGACGGCGGTGTCGCTCGCGCATATGAAGCGGCCTGGTCGCTTACGCGACCAGGCCGGTGTGGGGTGACGCACGCAAAGTCGACGCACAGAAATCCGAATCAGATCGGCATATTCTTGATCTCGTCGTAGGCTTCGAGAAGTTTCGACCGGATCGCCAGAAGGGTTTTGAACGCCGTCTCGCTCTTTTCCATGGCGACGAAGACGCCGCTGACGTTGTCGGTCTTGCCGGTGGTGAGATCCTGTACGGCCTGGCTGGCGTCCTGCTGCATCTGCGAGACTTCGCCGATCTGCTGCTTGAGCACGTCCGCGAAGCTCGTCGCCGGCGCGCCCCCACCTGCCGCCTTGGCGGCGGGCGAACCCGTGATGCCGGGCTTGGTGAGCGAAAGATTGTTGAGCGGATCGAACATGCTTGCTGCTGGTTCCTTCCCCGCCCGGGAGGGGCCGGACGCACCTTCAGGCGATCAATCGAAGCGACGCATTATACATCGCTTTGGCCGTGTCCATCATCGTGATGTTGGCTTCGTACGCACGGCTGGCTTCCATCATGTTGACGTATTCGGTCGACAGATCGACGTTCGGGTACTTCACGATCCCGCGCGAATCGGCGTCGGGGTGCCCCGGCTCGTAGCGCTCCTGGAACGGCGAGCGGTCGAGCTTGATTTCCTTGACGTGCACCCCGCCGGCGCCCGATCCCTCGGCCGCGCCGGCCTGGAAGATCGTCATGCGGCGGCGGAAGGGGGTCTTTTCGCCCTGCTCGTTGCGCGTCGTGTTGATGTTGAGCACGTTGTTGGCAATCGTGTCCATCCGCGTGCGCTGCGCGACCAGGCCGGTGGCGCCGATTTCCAGAATGTTGAACATCGAAATCTCCGAATTCGAGTCGTTACGTCACGCGCTCTTTAAGCGCGTCCTGAATGCTCGTGAACTGCTTTCGCAAGAGCTCAGTCATCAGGTTGTGCAGCATGGCATTTGAGGCATTGTCGCTCATCAGGCTTTCGATCGAGCGGTTATTTCGGTCGTGAAACATGATGTTGGGCGACGTCTCCTGCGGCTCGGGCGTCACGGGATCGATCGTGACCTGCCCCGGCGACGCCTCCCGCCGGCGGTCCACCTGCTCGGAAAGCTGCTGCTGGAACTCCGCCAGCGACAGGTCCTTCTGCTGATAGTTCGGCGTCGAGGCGTTGACGATGTTCTCGCCGAGCAGCTTCGCCCGCTGCTCGGTAAAGCGCACCATCTGCTCCAGCAGAGGGGCGTTCGTCTGATTCAGCAGGCGGTCAATGAACATGGCGACTTCTCCAATGCAATTGCCGTACCGGGAAGACGAGCCGTTACCGGCGCGAATGAACACGACTGGAAGCAGCAGAAAACGGCGAGCTCGCTATTCCTGATTCGCGTTCATTGGCGCCCTTGGCGGCAACTTCTGCGCCTACCGCGCAAATTCCGCTTCGGCGCCGACGAGCTCGCCGTCGTCTTTCCACTTCTTGAGCTTCATGCCGAGTGTGCGCAATCCGATCCCCAAGGCCGAGGCGGTTTTAACGCGGTGGCCTTTGAAGCGGTCGAGGGTGCTGAGGATGACCTGCTTCTCGATGTCGGCCAACGGCTGCCCGGCGAGGTCCTGGGCGGCGGCGGCGGGGGCGGCGCTGGGGAGGCGCAGCCACGGGGCGAGGGTCTCGGCCCGGATCACGCCCGGCTCGGATTCGAGAATGACCGCCCGTTCGATGATGTTCTGCAGCTCACGGACGTTGCCCGGCCACGGGTACCGCTGAAGCAGGCGGACGGCCTCGGGCTCAATGTGGCGGAAGGCAGATTGGTCCCGCTTGGCGATGCGGTGCAGGAAGTGACGCACAAGCTCCGGCACGTCGTCGGCGCGCTCGCGCAGGGCCGGCAGCTCGATCGGCACGACGTTGAGCCGGTAGAACAAATCCTGGCGGAACCGCCCTTCGGCGACGTCGTCTTCCAGATCGCGGTTGGTGGTGGCGATCACACGCACGTCGACCACCTGCGTGCTGCTGCTGCCGACGCGCTCGAAGCAGCTTTCCTGCAGCACGCGCAGCAGCTTCGCCTGCAGGCCGGGGGCGATTTCGGATATCTCGTCGAGCAGCAGCGTGCCCCCGTCGGCGAGTTCGAACCGGCCGCGGCGGAGCTTGTCGGCGCCGGTGAAGGCGCCCTTCTCGTGCCCGAACAGCTCGCTTTCGAGCAAATTCTCGCTCAGCGCCGCGCAGTTGACGGCAAGCATCGGCTTGTCCCGGCGGTCGCCGGCGGCGTGGATCGCGCGGGCGACGACCTCCTTGCCCGTGCCGCTTTCGCCGCGGATCAGGACCGTCGCCGAGCTGCGGGCGACGAGGTCGATGCGCTTCTTGATCTCGTCCATCGCCCCGCTGGCGCCGATGAGCGGACGCGGGGCGCTGACGTCGGCGATGGCGCTTTTCAGTGCCGCGTTTTCGCTCTTGAGCTGGCTGTGCTCGAGGGTGCGCTCCACCAGCCGGCGGATGTCGTCGCCTTCGAAGGGCTTCTGGATGTAGTCGTAGGCCCCCTGCTTGATCGCGTCGACCGCCGTCTGCACGGTGGCGAACGCGGTCATCAGCACGACCGGCATGTCGGGCTTGAGCTTACGCGCTTCGGCCAGCAGCTCGATGCCGGTCATCTTCGGCATCTTCAGATCGGTAATGAGCAGATCGAACCGCCCCGCCGCCAGCTTCGACAAGGCCATCGGCCCGTCCGTGGCGGCGGCGACGTCGTGCCCGTCCCGGGCGAGCAGCGCCGCGAGTGAGTCGCGCATCAGATCCTGGTCGTCACAAACTAAAATGCGGGCCATAAGAACCGTCCTTGGTTAACGTATTAGTCATTAGTCATTAGTCATTCGAGAAAGCCAATGACTAATGACTAATGACCAGTGACTAGTAACTAAATCCTGATCTCAAACCGCGCCCCGCCCTTCTGGCGGTTGCTGGCGGTGATCGTTCCGTTGTGGGCCTCGACGATGCGATGCACGATCGAAAGGCCAAGGCCCGTGCCTTCGTCCTTCGTGGTGAAAAACGGGTTGAAGATGCGGTCGAGGACGTGTGCGGGAATGCCAGGCCCGTCGTCTTCGACGACGAGCTTCGCGCGGTTCTCGTGTGCGTCGAGCTTGACGCGGATCGTCGATCCGCCGTTTTCGGTGATCGCTTCGTGTGCGTTGAGGATGAGGTTCAGCAGCGCCTGTGACAGAAGACGAGCGTCCACGTTGTATTGCAACTGTTGTGGAATAAAGCACGCGACGTCCGCGGCGTGCATGGTCGAGTCTTTGGCGCCGGCGGACTTCGAGGCGATCTGCATCTGGGCGAGTTCGACGGTGTCGCGGACGATCTGCGCCAGGTCACACGGTGCGGGCGTGGCGATGATCTCGCGGGTGAATCGGAGCACCTGTGAAACGAGCTCTTCGACGCGCTTCACGCCGCCGATGATCTTTCCGACCGTGCGGGCGCTGTCCGGCCGGTCGGCGACGTCCTCGGCCAGCATCGACGCATAAAGCTGGATGCCGCCGAGCGGGTTGCGGATTTCGTGCGCCAGGCCCGCCGCCATCTCGCCGAGGGCGGCGAGGCGGTTGCTGCGCTCGAGCTGGCGATTTTTCTCGCTCAGCTCGTCCTGCAGCGCCTGCACGCGGGCCTTGAGCTCGTCGTGCGATTGCTCGAGCCGCTCGGTGACTTCGCTGTACGCCAGGATGATCCGCCCCAGCTCTTCGATCCGCTGGGCGGCGGGCGTCTGCGGGGTTGTGGCGGCGGTCGCGGTCATTTCTGCACGTTCAGTTTCGATCCACTGGCATTCCCGTACGCGGCGGCGGCGTAGCGGGTGTTGACCTTGCGGGCCGTCTGTGTCGCGGCGATCTGCTTGCCGACGTTGAGCTTGCGCTGCTGCAGCAGCAGCACGTCGTCCTGGTCGGCCTGGGTGATCTGCTCCAGCAGCGTCCGCGTCTGGGCGAGCATGTCGGCGACGCCGGCCCGCGTCGCGTCGTCCATCGTCGCCGCCTGGCCTGCCCAGTCGCGCTTCAACGGCGACACCTCGTGCTCGAGCCGGGCGATCTCCCCCAGTATTTCCGCCCGCGCCGCCAGCACCGCGACGAACTCGTCGATCTGGTTCTGCTGCACGAACTGCCGCTGCTTCTCGCAGAGCTTTTGGAGCTTGCGGTAAAGGGCGAGTTGAGAGGTGAGGGCGGCAGCAGGGGTCATTGTTGGTTAGTTATTCGTCGTTAGTCATTGGTTATTAGTCATTAGTCATTAGCAAAAGCCGCGACGACTAGTGACTAATGACTGATAACAAATGACGTTCACCACATCCCCGCCTCGTTCGACCATTTGAGCCACTGTTCCCAGTAATCCTTCGGCATCGAGAACGTCCCATTGGCGAAGGCGTCGGCGGGCATGCGGCGGAGGAGCCACTTGGCACGTTCGTTGGCGACTTTGGCCTCGGCGGTCTTGCCGAGGCGGCACCAGGCGTTGACGATCTGCACATAAGCCGCCAGGGCCGAAGGGTCGTCCTGGAAGCGGAAGGCGGCGTTGTCGTACAAGGCGATCGCCTGCTGGTAGTCGCCGAGGTCGTAGACGCAGTCGGCGCGGTAGAAATAGGACAGGCGGTGGTACAGCTTGTCGGGATCGCGCGCCGGCGGCGATTCGCGGTAGCGCTCGACGACGCGGTCGTACAGCGCCTTGGCCTTGGTCAGCCGGCCGTGGTGGGCGATTCTGAGCTCTTCGAGATCGACGCCGGGCTTTTTCTCGGCACTGGCAACGACGAATTGCGCGCCAAGCGACTGGGCGCTCTTGCGGTACCCGTCGGCCATCAGAAACGTCAGCCGGCCGACGCGGTCGTCAGTGGGGTAGCGCTTGGCGAATTCTTCCATCCGCACGATCGCTTCTTCGTGCCGCTGCATGCGGGAGTAGAGCTGGCCGAGCTCGAACAGCGCCGTCTGGAAATCCAGCGACGTGGGGTCGAACATCGCATTGTTGTCGAGCACGCCGACGAGCACGCTCTCGGCCTTTGCGTACGAATCGGGGCCGCGCTCGATCAGTGCCTGCGCCAGCGGCACGGCGGTTTTGCTGGCGGCGAGGGACTTGGGGTAGCGGAACTGGTTCCGCTGATAAACGGCAACCGCTTTATCGAGTTGGCCGTTGGCCTGGTAGGTGCGGCCCAGCCGCAGCAGGGCTTCGGGCGCCAGGGCGTCTTCAGGCCGCTCGGCGACGAACAGTTCCAGCGCCGCGACGACGGCCGGGGTGTTGACGGCTTTTTCGTACAGCTCGATCCCGCGCCACAGCGATTCGCCGTACTGCTTGTCGTCGCTCAGCGTCTGCTTGTAGCCGTAGGCGATGATCGCGTCGCCAGCGCGGGTGCGCAGGTCGCGCGCCTGCTGCTCGCGCTTGATCCGCTCGGCGGGGGTCAGGCCGGCGAGCGATTTGTCGAGTTGATCCGCCCGGGCGGCCATCAGGCGCGAGACGCGGGCGAAAAATTCCGGCATCGGCTCGGCGGCGAGGGTTTGCTCGGCGTCGAGCAGTTCGATGGCCGCGGCGAAGTTCTCCCGCCCCGCCAGCAGCTCCGCCGCCTGCCGCAGGCCGGTGAGGACGTCGTCCTCGTACCTGGCATAGCCGGCGCGTTCGTCGACGTTTTTGGTCGCCTGCTGCAAGTCGATCATCGCCGGGTCGTCCTGCTTCAGCATCGCCCGGCAGACGCCGCGGCCGAGCTTGGCGAGCACGGCGATTTTGGCGTCGGGGTGGCTTGTCAGCACGATCTCGAAGAACGAGATCGCCGCCTCGGCTTCGCCGCGGGCCTGGGAGATTTTGCCCAGCAGCACGCAAGCCTCGGCGTCGAGCGGGTGGCGGATCTTGAGCTGGTCGCGCGCCGCCCGCAAAAAGCGCTCGGCCTGCTGGCTGTCGCCGAGATGGTACGAGGCATAGCCCAGGCGGTAGTTGATCTCCCCTTCCTGCACCGGATCGGCACTGAGCTTCAGGGCCTGATCGAGCAGCACGCGGGCGTCGACGAACTGCTTGGCGTCGATCAACAGTTCGGCGCGCTCGCCCAAGGCCCAGCACCGCTCGGCGTCGGTCAGCGACGGCTGCTGCGTGTACTCGGCCAGCGCGCGGTCGGCGGCGGCGGTCTGGTCGGTATCGAGCAGCAGGTCGATGATCTTGCGCGCCAGGACGAGCGATTTATCCGGATCAAGGGCGATGCTTTTCTGGTACGCGTCGACCGCTTCGACGGGCTTGGCGACCCGCTCGTACGCCCCGCCGAGCCGTCGGTAATCCGCCCCGCCCGGTTGCACGCCGAGCGTGCCGGCGAGGCGCGTCTGCTCGATGATGCGGTGCTGCAGCACGGGGATGATCTGCTTGCGCAGCGTCTGGAACGAATCCAGGGCCTCGGCCATCAGCAGGTGCATGCGCCCGCGTTGCGGCGGCGTAAGGGCGTCGAGCGAGAGCAGCGCCTTGAGCCGTTCGACCGCCGCCTCGGGCCGCTCGGCCTTGAGCAGCGTGCGCACGTCGACGATGCGTTCCTCAACGGTCGGCCCCGGCTGCGGGTCCCACAGCAGATACGCGGCGTACCCGAACAGCCCGAGCGACACCAGCAGCAACGGCAACTGCCAAAGCTGTGACGCGGAATAGGAAGCATTTGCAGTGCGCGACGACATCGCCATCCTGGCTTAGTGCGCCTCAGTCTGATCCCCCGCCGCGCCTCGTCCATGATGCGCCGTCGCGAGTGACGTTCGAAATGTGCGCAGGCAATTTACGCGCGACGGCGGCAGATGCAAGCAAAATCCGCCGGACGGGGAATGATGGGGGGAATTAGTGGTTGGAAGTTGGGAGTTGGGAGTTGGAGAATCGAACCCCCGTCCTCACCAATTCCCAACCACCAACTCCCAACTCCCCTTAAGCGATCGTCTGCCGCACGATGCTGACGTACCGCGAGCGGGTGTCGTACAGCACCTGGTCGAGCAGGCTTTGTTCTTCGGGGGTGAGGTTGCCGCGGGTCTTGGTTTCGAGCACGCCGAGGGTGTCGATGTGGTGCTTGGCCATGTCGAAGCTGACGGTGGGTTGTTCGGTCTCGTCGCCGAGTTCGCCGAGGTAATACAGCGCCTGCGTCATCGTCTGCTGGACGAGCGTGCTAAACGTCGGCTCGGGCAACGCCCGCGGCCGCGGCGCAGCGGTCGCGGCGGAGCGCGAGGCGGGGGCCGGGGCGGCGGCTTTTTTCTTCGCCTCTTCCTCGGCGAGCTTGCGCTTTTCTTCCTGGGCCTGGCGTTTCCAGTCGCTGTCGATTTGGATGCTCGGTTTGTCGCTCATAACTTTTCACTACTATAGCCGCAACCGGGCAGAAAATGATCCGCATTTGCCATATCAATCACCCGGAGCTTAAGGCCAAGGTGCTGGCCAAGCTCGCCGAATGGCGCGGCATGCCGGTGTCGGCGATCCCGGAATGGTTCGAGCTCGACGACGCGGATTACTCCGACCTGCTGATCGAAATCCGGGCCGACGAAGAAGACCCGGGCCGACGAAGAAGACCCGGGCCGACGGTACGACGCCCTTGATTAGCGCCGCCGTTCCGGTCCCTCCCCCTGCGGGGGAGGGACCGGAAAAAATTCAGCGCGTGCAGGCGTCTGCGAGGGGAGAGGTCGCAAGCACTTCGCCGTCGTCGCTGCGTGATTCGACGTACCGACGGAACGCCTGATGG
>DASVSS010000184.1:0-6300 GCA_036387945.1 Tepidisphaeraceae bacterium
ATGCCAAGAACGATTCAACGAACGACTCGAACACTAAAGACAGAAGGAAAACAATGATCGCAGCCAACGACACCCTCTCCACGAAGAATCACAACCCCCGGGCCGACGACCGCAAGATCGTCATCATCGGCGCCGGCCCCACGGGCCTGGGCGCCGCGTACCGGCTGAAAGAGCTCGGCTACAAGAACTTCGAGATCTACGACAGCCTCGACCACGCCGGCGGCCTCGCCAGCAGCTACGTCGACGACAAGGGCTTCACGTGGGACATCGGCGGCCACGTGATGTTCAGCCACTACAAGTACTACGACGAGTGCTTCGATAAGCTTATGGGCGATCAGTACCAGCTGAACATGCGTGAGTGCTGGGTGCGCATGTTCGACAGCTGGGTGCCCTACCCGTTCCAGAACAACATCCGCCACCTGCCCAAGGAAGTGACCTACGAATGCCTTTCGGGCCTGGTCAAAGCCCAGGCCAGGGGCGATCACAAGACCGCGACGAACTTCAAGGAGTTCATCGACAAAGTCTTCGGCGACGGCATCGCCAAGCACTTTATGATCCCCTACAACTTCAAAGTCTGGGCCCACCCGGCCGAGATGATGAACAAGGAGTGGATCGGCGAGCGCGTCGCCGTGCTCGACGTCGACCGCGCGATCAAGAACGTCGTCATGGGCACCGACGACTTCGGCTGGGGCCCGAACAACCAGTTCAAGTTCCCGCTCAAAGGCGGCACGGGCGCGTTCTACCGCGCGTTCGAACCCGTCCTCGGCGATCACCTTAAGCTGAATAAGAAGGTCGACTTCATCAACGCCGCGAAGAAGGAAATCCACTTCGTCAGCGGCGAGCGCGTGAGCTACGACGTGCTCATCAGCACCCTGCCGCTCGACCGTCTGTGCAACGACATGCTCAACGGCAGCGTGCCGCAGCACCTGAAGAAAGCCGCCGCCGGGCTGAAGCACAGCGGCGGGTACATGGTGGGCATCGGCATCAAGCAGCCGTGCCCGAGCACCAAATCGTGGATGTACTTCCCCGAAAGCAACTGCCCGTTCTACCGCGTGACGTACCTGAGCAACTACAGCCCGTACATGACCCCGGACAACGCCACGCACTACTCGCTGCTGACCGAAACCAGCTACAGCACGTTCAAGGAAGAAAGCAAAGAGACGATCGTCGAGAAGACCATCGCCGGCCTCATCAACGCGGGCATGCTGAAGGAAGAAGACCGTAAAGACATCGTCAGCACCTGGCTGTTCGACGCCAAGTACAGCTACCCGACGCCGACGGTCGACCGCGACGCAATCCTGGCGCAGGTGATCCCATTCCTGGAGAACGAACTGAGCATCTACAGCCGCGGCCGGTTCGGGATGTGGAAGTACGAAGTCGCCAACACCGACCACTCGCTCATGCAGGGCGTGGAAGTGGTCAACCGCCTCGTGCTCGGCGAAGCCGAGCAGACGATCGGCATCAAGTACGAAAGCACCCTCGACGGCCGCAACGCCGCCAGCCACGAGCGCAGCCACCTCGCCGGCAGCGGCGACCCGAAGAAAATGGCGGAACTGGCGGCCCTGCAGGTCGACCGTGCCGTGCCGGCCAAAAAAGCCGTGGGCGACGTGGACGAAGTGGACGTGTCGGAAGAAGAACTCGGCGTGACCACGCCGCGGGTGAATCAGAAGTAGTCACGAAAAGTCCCGCCGTCCCCGGTCCCTCCCCCTCCGGGGGAGGCTAGGTGGGGGCGGCCGACGACCTGCAGCCGCTGCTCGCTGATGCCAAAGAAGTAAACCCCTCTCCCCTTGCGGGAGAGGGTAGGGTGAGGGGTTGGAGCGCAGAGGCGCGACCAATCGCCGAATCCGAACGCCCGCGTTCTTGGTCTGGACTCTGAGAGCAGAGACGAGCAGAGCGATTGATAGCAACTCGGCGTCCGTCCGCCCCCACCTAACCTCCCCGGAGGGGGCAGGAACCGGAAGCGCCGTTCAATTCAGTTACGGGCAGGGAAGGCCGTGCCATGCGTTCGGGTATTCGGGAACTGTATCTCAAGCGGCTGCTCAAGCAGGCCCTGCGGTACAAGTTGTTGCTGTCCCTGACCGTGGGGGCCAGCGCGCTCAATCTGGCGCTGACGTTCGTCATTCCCTGGCTGATCGGCTCGGCGGTCGATTTCGTCATCGCCCGCGACTACCAGCGCGAAGGCGTGCCCGTGCCCGCCACGCCGGCGGAGTGGGCGGCGGACTTCGAGCACCGCATCAAGTGGCTGTTCGTGCTCATCGCCATCGGCGTGGGCACGGCCCTTGGGTTCGGCGTCATCACTTACGTCCGCGGCCACTACACGATCAAGCTCGGCAACCGCATCATCGCCGACCTGCGGCGCGAATTGTTCGAGCACCTCCAGCGCCTCTCGCTGCACTTTTACTCCAAGGAGCGCACCGGCAGCATCGTCTCGCGGCTGATCCACGACATCCAGCAGGCGGGGAACCTCATCAACGGCGGCGTGCTGCTGGTGGTGATGGACCTCGTGCAGACCGTCGTGGCGATGTGCCTGCTGCTGGGCATCAGCTGGAAGCTCACGCTCGCGGTCATCGGCATCCTGCCGCTGTACGTCCTGACGTTCAAAATCTTCAACGAGCGCGTCCGCATCGCCAGCGACCGGGTGCAGAGCCAGATCAGCAAGATCAGCGGCTCGGTGCAGGAACGCCTCGCCGGCATCGCGCTCGTGAAGGTCAACGACGGCGAAGAGCGCGAGAAGCAGCGCTTCGCCGAGGACACCGAAGAACACTTCGGCCGCGTTGTCGAGCAAAGCAGCGTCGCGCACCTCGTGGGCGCGATCACCGAGACGCTCGTGCACTGCGGCACGGTCATCATCATCGGGTACGGCTCGTACCTGGCGCTGACGCGCGACAACGGCATGAGCGCCGGGCAGGTGATGCGCTTCCTGGGCTATCTCGGGGTGATGTACGGCCCGGTGCAGCGGTTCGCGTCGCTCAACATCGTGTACCAGACGAGCATGGCGGCACTCGATCGGGTGTTCCGCGTGCTGGACATCACGCCGAAGATCACCGAGCACCGCCGCGCCGTTTCGCAGCCGCCGGATCGTGGGGAAGTGCGGTTCGAGCACGTGCGGTTCTGCTACGAAGACGACAGCGACGAATCGCGCGTCTCGCTCGACGGCGAAAACCCCCACGCCCGCGCCGCCGGCCGGGCCCGGCGGTGGGTGCTCGATGATCTTGATTTCAAGGTCAACGCCGGCGAGCACATCGCGCTCGTGGGCCCGAGCGGGTCGGGCAAGTCGACGATCGTCTCGCTGCTGCCGCGCCTCTACGACGTCGGTGACGGACGCATCCTAATCGACGACGTCGACGTGCGAGATTACGGTCTTAGCGCCCTGCGGCAATCGATCGCTATCGTGCAGCAGGATTCGTTCGTCTTCTCCGGCACGATCCGCGAGAACCTCGTCTACGGCCGGCCCAACGCAAGCGACGACGACGTCGCCGCCGCCGCCCGAGCCGCTAACGCTCATGAATTCATCACTCTACTGCCCGACGGATACAACACCCTGCTTGGCGAGCGCGGGGTCAACCTGTCCGGCGGCCAGCGGCAACGCCTGAACATCGCCCGGGCGATCCTCAAGAACCCGCGCATCCTCATCATGGACGAAGCCACCAGCGCCCTCGACACCGAGAGCGAGGCCCTCGTGCAGGAAGCCCTCAATCACCTCATGCAGGGCCGCACGTCGTTCATTATCGCCCACCGCCTCAGCACCGTCCGCAACGCCGACCGCATCCTCGTCATCAACCACGGCTCGATCGTCGAGCAAGGCACGCACGACGAATTGCTGCTGCACGAAGGGCTCTACGCCAAGCTCGTCAAACGCCAGTTCGGCCGAATCCCGGCGACGGTGGCGTAAGCGGGAGGCAGCGGGGCAGGCCGGTGGCGTTCGCATTCGTTTGGACCTTGTTTTGCACTCGTAACATCGGGTGCCACGGCTAGGTACTCCTAACCGTGTTTCGGCCGCCCAATGACACCCGAAGACACGGCTAGGAGTACCTAGCCGTGGCACCCGGCACCCAGGCGTGGCGTCGGCGCATCAGGCGGGCGGCGTGGTGTTGGCGTTAATGTCGGTCGGCGTGAGCCGGGCTTTGACTGCCGGGGGAATGGGGTCGCCACATTCTGGGCAGACGCCGCTTTCATTGCCGTAAAGCTCGTACCCGCAGTTGGGGCACAGCGTCGTAACGTCCTTCGACGGCCTGAACCACAGGACGTGCAGCACGAGCAACAATAGCGCCAGGCCCGCAACCCACGGGTAGTCATCGACGCTGTAGATCCAGTTCCGGTCGCTCACGCCCAGCGTGCTCGCGACGCGGATTGCGATGATCGCCAGTCCCCACGCAAGGGCGAGCTCGATGAGGACGCGATTTCGGGCGCGGAAAAGGGCGCACAGGAGGAGCCCGATCCCGACGAGCACCATCGGCCGTTGAAGCTGTCGCAGCGTCTGTCGTTGTTGATTGCTTAGAGGCCACTCCGGCCGCTGAAGCATTAATGCGCCACTCCAACCGAAGCCATCGGGTGACACGGTCGTGATGCAGGTGTAACGGTATTTCGGCTCGGTATAAGTGAACGACAGCGGCATCGTCCGCGCGTGCCACGTAATCAGGCCGCGCGGCCGCAGGAGACGGTCTATCTCGTCGGCCGTAATGGGCTCGGCGGCATTCGCCTTCCGGCCCTGGCTCCACGCGTCGGCCACGACCCGGAGGTCACGCTCGGCCCGAGTTTTGCCAGCGGCACGAGCCTGTGTTTCAATTTGCGCGGATCTGGCCGTTCGCGCCGGATAGTCAGCGGTTAGAGACTGGTGCAGCGCGATCGGCAGCCCTGTGGCAATGGTGGTGAGCGCCCACGCCCACGCCGGCAGCCCACGGGGCGGGCGGTGCGGGCGAACACGCTGCGGGCCGGCGGTCATCGGTCGCTCCCGGCGCCGGGCTCAGGCGGTTAGGAGCAGCATCTTCGAGCTGCTGATCGGCAGTTGCGAATACGTTTCGACGAGGCGCTTGAACTCCTTGGCGAGCTTGCGCGGGCGGCGGTCGAGGCTGAAGAGGCCGACGTTGTTCACGTGCCCGCGCAGGCGCGTCAGGGCCGAATCCCAGTCGATCATGTCGACCAGGCCGTACCAGGTGAAGCCGATGATCGGCACGCCGTCTTCACGCAGCCGCAGGAGGTTCATCCATTCCTTGTACAGCCACTCGACCGCCAGCTTGCCGGTGCGGTTGGTCTCGGTGTGCATGACCGGCATCTTGTAGCGGTCGAAATACTGCTTCGTGATGACGTAGTAGCCGTACACGTCGCCGGCGGCCATGGTGTGGCCGTTGTCGCGCAGGATGTGCTCGTTGGTGATGTAGTAATCGGTGCCCATGATGCAGTGCGACCGCAGTTCCGAGCGCTGCTGGCGGAACCAGCCGTACTCGCTTTCGGTCATGCCGCTTTTGATCAGGTACTGGTACATCTGCGCCGACACGTCGTGGCCGAAAAGCAGGTCGAGCGACAGGAAGCGCCGCTCGTTCATGAACACCGCCTGGGGCACCATCGTGGGGCTGCCGGGGTGAACGTACTCGGTGCTTTCGCTGAAGATGAAGATCGCGTCGGGCCGGTTGGCCAGGACGGCTTCCATGATCATCAGGCTCGCCTGGCAGCAGTGCTTGACGTTGGCGACGAAGGCCGCGTCGTCCATGCGGCGCTCGTTCCACCACCCAAACAAACCACTAAAGACGGCGGTGACGTAAATCTCGTTCACCGGGGTGTAGAACCGCACCCACGGGTAGCGACGGCTGAATGCGTCGGCGTAATCGGCGACGTGGCGCGGCCAGTCGGGGTTCTGGAAATCGCCGAGCCAGTCGGGCAGGCCGAAGTGGACGAGGTCGATGATCGGCCGGATGTCCAGCCGCTGCATCTCGTTCATCACTTGGTCGCAGAAGCGCCAGTCGTACTCGCCGGGGCCGATGAGGATCTTGTGGATCGGCGGGCCGTACCGCACGTACCGCACGCCGAGGCTGCGGATGTTGGCGAAATCCTTCTTCCAGTGCTCGTAGTGGCCGGTCAGGGCCAGTTCGTCCACGCGCACCCCGTCGGTGCTGATCGGGTTCGAGCACTCGATGCCGACGGTGAACATGAATTTCAGGTTGTCGCGGCTGTCGGTGGTATACCCGGTCGCCGGCTTGGCGGGGCTGGGTTGAATACGGCTGGGAGGTTGCAGGATGAGGGTCATTGGACACAGCACCGGCCCGTGCTGCTAGAAGAGGTACGACACCCGGTTCAGGAACGTTC
>DASVSS010000185.1:0-9874 GCA_036387945.1 Tepidisphaeraceae bacterium
ACGCGCCTTGGGATCCCGCCGCACGCCGGTCACGCGGCCGACGGCGACGCCGTCGATGAGGATCGCCGAGCCGGCGGACAACCCGTCGGCGCGGTCGGCCTTGAAGCGGATGTCGATGATGTCCCCGGCGAAGATCTTGCCGATGTCGCCGCCGAAGCGAATGATCATCCAGCCGAGCATCACCAGGGACGCCAGCACCGTGGCGCCGACCAACACGTTTCGTCTGTAGGTGGACATAGGACTGTTTCGAGCGGGGGAGTGTATTGCGGCGACGGCGCGCACGCCATACGGCGCGGGCGGGTTCTCGTTGCGTTTTTCGTTGTTCTTTTATTGTGTTGTCTTTCGTGTGCGTGGGGCATCGGTGCGTGTGGCGTGGGATAGGTTTTTAATGCGTATGGGTTTGGGGACGAGGGGGACCTTGCCGCTCAAGCGGCAAGTCCGGCGGGGCGGGCTTGGGGCGCCGATGTCGCTTAGCGCGGCGGTGGGTATAGTCCGGCCCGATTGATGCCTGAGGCTGCTTCACGATCGTTCCTGCACCACGCCCGCCTCATCGGCGGGCTGACGCTGCTCAGCCGGGTGCTGGGGCTGTTGCGCGAGGCGGCGGCGGGGCATTACCTGGGCACGGGGCTGGTCGCCTCGGCGTTCACACTGGCGTTCACCGTGCCGAACCTTTTTCGTAAGCTGCTCGGCGAAGGGGCGCTGTCGCAGGCGTTCATCCCCCTTTACGCCCAGGCCGTGCGGCGCGGGGCGACCGAGAGCGGCGCGGCCCCCGAGGCGTTCGCCGCCGGCAGCGTTCGATTGCTCGTCGGCATTCTGCTGGCGATCACCCTGCTGGGCGAAGCGTTGCTGATCGGCGGGATGTTTTTCTTCGCCGACCCCGACCGGCCCGACCGCCGGCTGATACTGCAGTTCACGGCCGTTATGCTGCCCTATGTGCTGCTCGTGTGCGGCGGGGCGTTCTTGTCCGCGATCCTGCAGGTGCACAAGCGCTTCGGCGCGCCGGCGGCGGCGCCGCTGGTGCTCAATCTCGTGCACGTCGGCGTGGTGGTCGGCGGGGCGTGGTTCCTGGGCCTTAGCGGCAAGGCCGCGGGGGGGCCGGGGGTCGAGGCGCTGCAGACCAAGCTGGCGTTCGCACTCGCGCTGGGCGTGCTGGCGGCAGGCGTGCTGCAGGTGGCGATCCTGCTGCCGGCGCTAAGGGCGGTCGGCTTTCGCCTGCGGTGGAATGTCCCCTCGTGGACGCCCGATACGCGCAAGATGCTGCGCCTGAGCCTGCCCGTCGCCGTCGGGGCCGCGGTGCTGCAGATCAGCGTGCTGCTGGATAAATCGATCAGCTACGCGCTCATGGAAGGCGTCGACCGCGCCGGCAATCGCGTGACGCATTTCGACATCTTCGGCGCCAGTGTCCGATACCCAATGGAGCTCGGCGCCACGCGGCGGCTCGATCTGGCGCAGCTCATGTACCAGTTCCCGCTGGGGGTGTTCGCCATCGCCCTGGCGACGGCGATCTTTCCCAGCCTCAGCGCCGGGGCGGCCGACCCGGACCGGACTGAGTTCAAGCGCGTCTGTCGGCAGGGCGTGACGGCGACGTTGTGGGAAGGCGTGCCGGCGACCGTGGGGCTGATCCTTGTCGCCGGCCCGGCAGTGCGGCTGCTCTTCCAGCACGGCCACACGACCGCCGCCGACGCGGCGCTGATCGCCCACAGCACGGTGTGGTATGCCGCGGGCGTATGGGCGTACTCGCTGCTGCAGGTGACGAACCGCGCGTACTACGCCCTGCACGACACGGCCACGCCACTGATCGCCAGCGCGGCGAACGTGATGCTGAACCTGGCGGTGGAACTGCCCCTGGTGTGGCACATGGGCGAAGCGGGCATGGCGGTGGGCACGATGGTGAGCTTTTCGCTCCAGGCGATCGTGATGCTGTGGCTGCTCGACCGCCGCGTCGGCGGGATCGGCTTAGGCGAGATCGGCGGGCAGCTCGGACGGATCGTCCTGGCGACGGCAGTCATGCTCGGCGTCTGCCTGCTCGTGCGGTCGTCGCCGCTGTATCCCACCGGCGACACCCGAACCGCCTGGGCGGGCCAACTTACGCTCGTGACGATGACCGGCGCGGCGACGTACCTGCTGGTGTCACGCCTCCTGGGCCTGCACGTCCCCCTGCGCAAACGCTGACATACGGGCGCGGCGCGGGTCGCTTCGGCGACCCCGTGCCTGATTCCCGGAAACGCGAGGGATTGAGTGTCCGACGTCCTCTGTATGGACGTCTCTTATATAGCGCTACACGACCGATTCCGGGTTGCTGAAGTGACCCGCCCGCTACGGGATGGCGCATTATGCGCGCCCGACGTGAGTAACCCCCGCCCCGCGTCAACTCCGGCCTTTCTTGACCGCGGCGCTCCCGCAACGGTAAATTACCCTTACCCGCGGCCCTGCGGCGGAGATTGGGCCGCCGGGCCGTCGGTAATCCCGCGAGCGGCGTCCCGATTCCTCAACGTTGATCGGCATCTTAAAGGTCGTCTTATGCCCCCACCCTTTCAGCAGAACACCGGCTCCAAAGCCGCCCTTGTGACCTGGACCGTCATCACCTCGATCCTGTTCGTGGTGGCGACCGTGCTGGCGATCTTCGCCTACCTCGACCGCAACAACGTCGTCACCGAGCGCGACACGCTCGTGGCCAAGTACGGCCGCGTGATGAGCGAGTCGGAATTCAACGGCGATCTCAAAACCCAGCTCGAAGGCGCCGCCGCCGCCGACCCGGACATGTTCGCCGGCAGTCCGTCGCTCGTGCGCGTCGCCACGATCCAGCGCGACGCCCTGGCCAAGGCCTTGTCCGGCGCCGGCAAGACCGCCCCCGCCGCCCTGGCCGATGCACGCACGGCGCTGGCCACGGCGGCACGGGACGCGAAAATCACCGCCGACAACGCCGTCGGCGCCACCAACGCCCTTCTCGCCCAGTACACCGCCGCTCAGGCGCAGCTCAAGCAACTCACGACCGCCCGCGACGACCTCAACAAAAAGATCGCCGCCGTCAACGCCGATTTTAAGATGCAGCTGGCGTCCAAGGACGCGGAGATCGGTAAGGCCCGCGAGCAGGCCGGGGCCTACCAGAGCGAAGTCACCGGCGTGCGGAGCGACAAGGACAAGCAGATCCAGGACGCCCTCGCCGCCGCCGAAGCACAGACCAAGCTCGCCCAGGACGACGTCAACCGCCTCCAGGCCCAGGTCCAGGAAGCGGCCAACAACGCCAAGAAGCAGGAAGCCGTCGTCGCCGCCCTGCAGAGCAAGCTGCGCGAGACGCGCGTGGGCGTGAGCCAGATCAGCCGCCAGGCCGATGCCAAAGTCATCCGCGTCGGCAGCGACGGCGTGGTCTTCATCGACCTCGGCGCCGGCGACCAGGTGACGGCGGGCATGAGCTTCGAAGTCTTCGACCGCATCGAAGGCATCCCCCAGATCGGCCCCGCCGAGACCGACGAGAATCTGCCCAAGGGCAAGGCGTCGATCGAGTTGGTAAAAGTCAGCCCCGGCGCCAGCCAGGGCCGCGTCATCCGAACCACGCCCGGCATGACGCTGGTCGAAGGCGATCTCTGCGTCAACGTCGTTTACGACCGCAACGTCAAATACAACTTTGTCGTCTACGGCAGCTTCGACCTCGACCGCAATAACCAGCCGACCCCGAGTGACGCCGACGTGATCAAACGTCTTGTCACCCAGTGGGGCGGGGTCGTTCAGGATAAGCTCACCGTCGACACCGACTTCCTCGTCATCGGCAAAGTGCCCGAGATCCCCAGCTATACGCAGGAAGAGCTCGACCGCCCCGAAGTGCAGTTCGAGATCGAGCGCAAGAAACAGGAACTGACGGCCTACGACGACATCCTGTCCCGCGCGATCGCCCTCAACATCCCGGTGCTGAACCAGAACCGCTTCCTGTACTTCACAGGCTACTACGAGCAGTCGGGGCGCTGATCGCCACGTTTTCTGTCCCGTTTCGTACAACCTTCGGGCCTGGTCACTTGAGTGACCAGGCCCTTTTTTATCCCTGATCCGTGAGGCCTCGCGTCGTTGAACGAGCGCGTCTCTTTCGCAGCGCGGGCGTCTTGGCCACGTTTGAGCGACGCCCGAAGCGCCTTCTGCCGCCGGACGATCGCAGGCGAGACCCCCACGCGACGGCCCACCGATCGCGTATAATCCCGTCACCGTCATGCCCGAGATCGTCCTCGCCACACTCAACGCCAAGTACATCCACGCCGCGTTCGGGTTGCGCTATCTCATGGCCAATCTCGGCGACCTGCAGCCGCGCGCGACGATCGCCGAATTCGACATCAACCAGCGGCCGCTCGACATCGTCGAATCAATCCTGTCGCTCGATCCGAAAATCGTCGGATTCGGCGTCTACATCTGGAACGCGGAGCTGACGCTCAAAATCGTCCACGACCTCAAGCGGCTTCGCCCCGACCTGACGATCGTCGTCGGCGGGCCGGAAGTGAGCTACGAGACCGAACAGCAGGAGATCGTCGCCGTCGCCGATTACGTCATCCGCGGCGAGGCGGACCTGGCGTTTGCCGACTTCTGCCGATCGTTCCTCGCCGGCCGCCGGCCGCTGATGCGCGTGATCGACGCCGCCTTGCCGGAATTCGAGGCCAAGGCGTCGGCGGCGCAGGCCCTGGCGCTGCCGTACGATTTGTACGACGACGCCGACATCGCCCACCGCGTGCTGTACGTCGAGGCGTCGCGCGGGTGTCCGTTCAAGTGTGAGTTCTGTTTGTCGTCGCTCGACGTGCCGGTGCGCAACGCGCCGCTCGGGCCGTTCCTCGAATCGCTGCAAAAGCTGCTCAACCGCGGGGCACGGCAGTTCAAATTCGTCGACCGCACGTTCAATCTCAATCTCAAGATCAGTCTGCCGATCCTGCAGTTTTTCCTCGACCGGATGCGGCCGGGATTGTTCGTGCACTTTGAATTGATCCCCGACCGCCTGCCCGAGCCACTGCGCGCGGTTATCGCGCAATTCCCCGCGGGCACGCTGCAGTTCGAGGTGGGCGTGCAGACGCTCAACACCGACGTCGAGTCGCTCATCAGCCGCCGGCAGGACCAGGCGAAGCTGGAAGAGAACTTGCACTGGCTGCGCGACCATACCGGCGTGCACGTCCACGCCGATTTGATCGTCGGCCTGCCGGGAGAGGATCTCGCCTCCTTCGCCCGCGGTTTCGACCGCCTGCTGGCGCTGGGCCCGCAGGAGATTCAGATCGGCATGCTCAAGCGCCTGCGCGGCACGCCGATCTGCCGGCACGACGCGGAATGGGGAATGATTTACAGCCAGCACCCGCCGTACGAAATCCTGCAGACCAGACTCGTGCCGTTCGACGCGATGCAGCGCATGCGCCGCTTCTCCAGGTACTGGGACCTCATCGCCAACAGCGGCCGCTTCACGCGCGCGCTGCCCCTGCTGCTCGGCCAACCCGAAGCCGCTCGCGGCTTAGCCTTCGGCCGGTTCGCTGAGTTTGCCGATCACCTCTACGCCGCCGTCGGCCGCCGCACGCACGGCATCAACCTGCACGATTTGACGGAGCATCTGCGATGGTATCTACACCAATCGCACGATAACGGAGTCGTCGACGAAGCGATCAAGCAAGACCAATCCCCTCGCCACGCAAAAGCCGCCGCCCCCAAGCGGCAAACGATGCATCTGCAACACGGCCCGATGCAGTGATGCGTATCTTCCTTGCGCGGGCGTCTCGCCCGCGTTGGTCGCGCAAGAATTCTTCCGACTGCGCCGGAATGCGGGCGGGACGCCCACGCCACGAAACCTAAGCCCGCAAGCTCGCCTTGTACCAGGCGCACGTCGCGGCCAACCCGGTCTCGAAATCGACGATCGGCGCGTACCCCAGAACCGCTCGCGCCTTCGATAAATCCGCCAGCGAGTGCGGCACGTCGCCCAAGCGGGCGGGGGCGAAATGCGGGCGCAAATCTTCGCGTCCGAGCAGCCGCAGCATCGCCTCGGCGAGTTGCAGCACGGTGTAGCGTCGGCCGGTGCCGACGTTCACCACGTCGCCGCCCAGCGGCCTGGCGGCGGTCGCGGCAAGGAGGTTCGCGTGCACGGCGTTGGCGACGAACGTGAAATCCCGACTGGCCGACCCGTCGCCGGTGACGCGCGGTGGCTCGCCGGCGAGAATCTGCCGACTGAACGCCGCGATCACCCCGGCGTAGGCGCTGTGCGGGTTCTGGCGGGGACCGAAGATGTTGAAGTAGCGCAAGCTGATGGCGTCGAGGTCGTAGCACGCGGCGTACGCACCGACGTAGCATTCGCCGATGAGCTTCGCCGCGGCGTACGGGCTGCGCGGGCGGTCGGGCATCGTCTCGATCTTCGGCAGATCGATTGTGTCGCCGTAGGCGCTGCTGCTGGCAGAATAGACCACCCGCCGCACGCCCGCGCCACGGGAGGCTTCGAGCACGTTGAGCGTGCCCGTGCCATTAGCCTCGTGGTAAGCCCGCGGGTCGGTCACGCTCTGCGGCACGGACACGCGGGCGGCAAGATGGAATACGATCTCACGCCCGGCGACCGCGTCTTCCACGGCGCGCACGTCGAGCAGCCCGCCGCGCCGCACGTCCACTCCCGCCGGCACGTTTGCCGGGCTGCCGGCGGAGAAATCGTCGAACACGCGCACGTCCGTGCCGAGCGCGACCAGCGCCTCCACCAGGTGCGAGCCGATGAACCCCGCGCCGCCGGTGACGAGCACGCGGCGGCCGCGGAGGGCGTCGCCGTGGAGAGATTGCCAGTCGATCGGTCCCGCCATGCAAACGCTAACCTACTCGCGATCGTGCGAAGACGGCAATCGGGCACCGGCCGAACCGCTTGAGGTGAATGCGTGGTGACTGCGTGGCGTGGGCGTCCTGCCCGCGTTCCGGTCTGGCCAAAATAGTTTCGCCGCTGCGCGGCGAACGCGGGCGGGACGCCACGCCACGAAATCCGCGCGATTACAGTGACGCCGGCCGTCTTTTGACATCGCTGCGCCACGCCGATAGCGTGCCGCCCGCGCCCGGACGCGGCGCGCCCGCATGCGTCCGCTCCGCGTCCGATGACCTTCAATAGCCTGCTTTTCGTCCTCTTCTTCGCCATCGTCTTCACAGGCGTCTGCCTGCTGCGCAAGCGAGTGCTGGCGCGCAACGTCTTTCTCCTGCTCGCGGGCTGGTACTTTTACGCGGTGTGGGACTGGCGGTTCCTCTTCCTCCTGATCGGCACGAGCACGTTCGATTACCTTGTCGCCCTCGGCATCGAGCGCACGCCCGAGAACGACGTCCGCCGCCGCAAGCTGCTCGTCGTCGGCTCACTCGTCGTCAACCTCGGCGTGCTGGGTTTCTTCAAGTACTGCAACTTCTTCATCGACAGCTTCGTCTCGCTCGCCCACTCCGTCGGCTGGAAGACCGACGTGCGCACGCTCTCGATCATCCTGCCGGTGGGCGTGAGCTTTTACACCTTCCAGTCGATCGCGTACGTGATCGACGTCTACCGCCGCCATTTGCGCGCCGAGAGCAACTTCGTCCACTACGCGACGTTCGTCGGTTTCTTCCCGCAGCTCGTGGCCGGGCCGATCGAGCGGGCGACGCACCTGCTGCCGCAAATCAAAGCGCCCAACGTCGTGACGTGGAACAACTTTTCCTACGGCTTCTGCCTCGTCAGCTTCGGACTGTTCAAGAAGATCGTGCTGGCCGACAACCTGGCGCCGATCGTCAGCAGCGTCTTCAATACGCACGACGTGACGCCACAGTGGTGGGAGTCGATCTTTGGCATCTATGCGTTCGCGTTCCAGATCTACTGCGACTTCAGCGCCTACAGCGATATCGCCCGGGGCGCGGCGCGCATGATGGGCTTCGACCTCATGCGCAACTTCGACCTGCCGTACTTCGCGGTCAATCCGAGCGACTTCTGGCGGCGGTGGCACATCAGCCTCAGCACGTGGCTGCGCGACTACCTGTACATCCCCCTCGGCGGCAACCGGGGCGGCGTGCTCGTCGCGCCCGTGCGGTGGGCCGAGGACCGCGCGTTGCGGGCCCGCCGATACCTTCGACGCCGACGTGGAATGCGCGACGAGACTGATGAGACCACAGGGCACGCCGGCGGCGTGATCGAGTACGAGCGGCGCGACATGCCACCACGGTCGACGCATTCGGGCGTGAACCTGAGCAACTACTTCAATCTTATGGTCACGATGCTGCTCGGCGGGTTGTGGCACGGGGCGACGTGGTTGTTCGTGTTGTGGGGGGCATACCACGGGATCATGCTGTGTGTGCACCGGGCGCTGCAGCCGATTCTCAGGAGGTACTTCACGTTCAGGGCTAAGCCGCAAGCGGCTTTGTGGACGTTCGTGCGCATCGTCGTGTTCTTTCAGTTCACGTGCGTGGGGTGGTTGCTGTTCCGCGCGATCGATTGGAACAACTTCGTGCGCATCGTGCGGCCGTGGCACCACGACGTGCCGTTCGTGAAAACACTCGTCACGCCGGAGATGGTCGTCGGGTTGGTCGTAATCGCGGTGCTGCTGATGGGGGCGCAGCTGTGCAAATACTTGGCCGACAATCACGAGGTGATCTTCCGCATCCCCGTGCCGGTGCGGGCCGTCATTTACGCGGCGATGATCCTGGGGATGATCGTGTACGGAGAATTCGGTGGCGGCGACTTCATCTACTTCCAATTCTAATTCCGCTTCCGGCCGCAGCGACGCGATCGTGATGAGCCCGGCCGCCAATGCCGCCGCGGTGCCGCACCAGCACCCGCCGACGCGGGCGGGCGCCCCATGGGCGTTTCTATTGGCGATCGCGGTGGTCGCCGTCTTCGAAATCTTTCTGCACACCCGGCCGCGCGAGTCGCTCATTCCGTACACGACCGACCTCGGCCAGTACCAGGCCGTGCGCGAGTTCATCGAGACGCGCGGCCCCGCCGAGGTCGCGCTGGTCGGCAGCAGCCAGATGCGCGAGGGCGTGGTGATGCCTCGGTTGATCGAGGCCGTCTCGAAGCAAGCCGGCCGCCCGGTGACGGTGGCGAACTACGCGACGCGCGGGGCGCGCGTCGACGGTTTCGAGGCGGTGATTGACGAAGTGCTGTCGCGGCCGACGAAGCCGAAGGTGATCGTTGTCGGCCTGGGCGTACGCGACTTGCGCGCCCAAGGCCCCGACCTGCCGCGCATTGCGACGTTCTTCGACCTCGGCGACTGGTGGCGCGAGTACCGCCGCGCCGGCTGGCGGGCGACGGACGTGCTGCCGCAGGCGGTGCGGAATGAGCTGGGGCGGGTGGTATTCACGCTGCGGTTCCGGGAGACGATCAGCACGCGGATCAAGGACGCGCTGGGCCGTTCATTGGGTTTGCAGGAATTGCAGTACACGCCAGAGCCGAACCCGATCACCGGCGGAGCGACGCTGCAACACGAAGGATCGCGCGGGGCCAACAGCCTGGCGACAACGAAGCAGGCGATGCGGCGCCTCCTCGCCCGCGCCAAAGAGAACTACAACTGGTCGCTGCCGGCCGAGCCGACGCCAGTGATGCGGGATCGGCTGCGGTTGATGGTGACCAAGCTTGATGCGTTCTGCGCGGGCGGCGGCCGGGTGATCGTGATCGAGATGCCGGTGGCGGCGGCGTGGCGGAAGCAGTTGGAAGACGCGGGCTTCCACGCACCGTTCGACGCCGCCGTGCGGGCCGCGGCCGAGGGCAAGGCGATCGACTATTTCTCCGCCGGCCGAATCCCGCTGACGATGAGCGACGCCGAGTTCAGCGACCTCCAGCACCACAACCGCGCGGGGGCGGAGAAATTTTCGGACTGGCTCGCGGGCGTTGTCGGCGCGGCGATGAAGTGAGGCAAGGCGGAATGCGTGGCGTGGGCGTCCCGCCCGC
>DASVSS010000186.1:0-27686 GCA_036387945.1 Tepidisphaeraceae bacterium
ATCTTTTCGATTGCGATGCGCCAAACCGGGTGAAATCCGATTCATCGAAAGTTGATTCAAGTTCCTCGCAAATTCACCCGCACCTCAGTGCTCGGGCAGCAGCTCGCCCTTGTCGTTGAACTCCGCTTCCTGCATCTTGCCGTCGGGGAGCTTGAGATCGAATTCGTAATGCACCGTGCCGTCGGTGTAGGTCTCTTTCTCGACCTTCCCGATCTTGGCGCCGGCGAACGTTTTGTTCACGCCGCTCATCACCTCGGCGGGCACGTCTTTTTCGCTGATGACCACTTCTTTGCTGTCGCCGTGGTCGGCATGATCGCTGTCGTGCTTGTCCTTGCTGGAACAACCGATCAGGCCAAGGCCCAGCGTTCCGCTGAGAATGAACGCCGTCGCCTGGGAGAAGAATCGCTGCATGGAAATGCCTCCGGGTAAAAGTTTTTAGCGCCACACGCGCCGCCGGGCATTGTACCCGCTTGCGGACGCGGGTAATCCATAGTTACTAATTCGGGACAGGAATCCCGCCACCGGCGTCACTCGCGGGCGTCGGCGACGTATGGTCGGCGGGATACGGTCTGGGTCATCACGAACAGGAATGCGTCATGAATGTTCTCGTCGCCGGCGGGGCCGGTTACATCGGGTCGCACACGGTCAAGCAGCTCAAGGAAGCCGGGCACAACGTCACGGTGTTCGACAACGCCAGCCGCGGACACCGCGAGGTCGTCGACATCCTGAAAGTGCCCGCCGTCTTCGGCGAACTCGACGACAAGGCGCTTGTCACTAAAGCCCTCAAGGACGCCAAGGCCGAAGTCGTCATGCATTTCGCCGCCTATGCGTACGTCGGCGAGAGCGTGCACGAGCCGCTGATGTACTACCACAACAACGTCAGCACCACGATCAACGTGCTCGAAGCCATGCACGACGCGGGCGTGAAGAAGCTCGTCTTCAGCAGCACCTGCGCGACCTACGGCGATCCCGACACCGTGCCGATCACCGAAAGCGAATCCAAAAAGCCCGTCAGCCCGTACGGCCGCAGCAAATGGATGGTCGAGCAGATCCTTCAGGACCTGGCGGCGGCGGACAAGACCTTCAAGTTCGCGGCCCTGCGCTACTTCAACGCCAGCGGCTGCGCCCTCGACGGCGCGATCGGCGAAGACCACGAGCCCGAAACGCACCTCATCCCCGTCATCCTCCAGACGCTCCTGGGCGTGAAGGACAAAATTACCGTCTACGGCACCGACTACCCCACGCCCGACGGCACGAACGTGCGCGACTACATCCACGTCGAAGACCTGGCCGACGCGCACATCCGCGCCATCGGGGCCCTGGACAAGCAGCAGACGATCCAATGCAACCTCGGCACGGGCCGGGGATTCAGCGTGAAGGAGATCATCGCCACGGTGGAAAAAGTGACGGGCAAAAAAGTCCCCGTCGAATACGGCCCCCGCCGCGGCGGCGACGCCGTCGCCCTCTGGGCCAACCCCGCCAAGGCCAAGGAGCTGCTCGGCTGGGAAGCCAAGCACAAAGACCCTGAAACGATCATCCGCTCGGCCTGGTCATGGTTCCAAAAACACCCGCGGGGGTATGGGAAGTAGAACGGTATTCATTGCTCTCGCCCCCTCTCCCGGTACTCCCGGGGAGGGTTAGGGAAGGGGGCTTGAGCTTCAAGATTCAATGTCGTTAGATGGCCCCTCCCTAACCCTCCCCGGGAATACACAGGAGAGGGAACCAGAAGGAACGGGCGCAAAAAAAACACGACGAGGGCGGTCCCGACAACACGCCCTCGCCGTGATTAAGATCGTTCAACGTTTGCCGTCTCCGGCTGACACACCATTTATCGTTCCGTTCCCGCATAGAACACCATGAGGGATTCCCCTTAAGGAATTGGTGGGGCGAAGAGGCATAACTCCATGACACCAAAGAAGATAGTTCTCATCCCCGGCGACGGCATCGGCCCGGAAGTGACCAGCGCCGCCCGCCGGGTGATCGAAGCGGCGGGGTTTGCGGCCGATTGGATCGAAGTGCCGGCGGGGGCCAGTGCGATCGAAATCCACGGTTACGACAACGTGCTGCCCGAGGTCACGCTCTCCGCCATCCGCGAGCACAAGATCGCCCTTAAGGGACCGGTCACCACGCCTGTCGGCAAGGGCTTCAAGAGCGTGAACGTGCAGCTGCGCCAGAAGCTCGGCCTCTACGCCGCCGTGCGGCCGGTGCGGTCGATGCCGGGGATCAAGACGCGCTACGAAGGAGTCGACATGGTCATCGTCCGCGAGAACACCGAAGGCCTCTACACCGGCATCGAAAGTGAGATCACCCCCGGCGTGGTCACAAGCCTGAAGGTGGCGACCGAGAAGGCCTGCACGCGCATCAGCAAGTACGCCTTCGAATACGCCATGAGTCGCCACCGCAAGAAGGTGACGGTCTTCCACAAGGCCAACATCATGAAGCTCACCGACGGCATGTTCCTCGACTGCAGCCGCCGCGTGCACGAAAGCTACCCCGAAGTGCAGTACGACGAAGTCATCATCGACGCCGGCTGCATGAAGCTCGTGCAGGACCCGACCCGCATGGACGTGCTGCTGATGGAAAACCTGTACGGCGATCTCGTGAGCGACCTGTGCGCCGGCTTAGTCGGCGGCCTCGGCTGCGTGCCCGGCAGCAACGTCGGCGACGACTACGCGATGTTCGAAGCCGTCCACGGCAGCGCCCCGGACATCGCCGGCAAGCAGATCGCCAACCCGCTGGCGGTCATCATGAGTGGCGTGATGATGGTCAACCACCTGGGCGAACATGCCATCGCCGACAAGATCAAAACCGCCTACAACGCCGTCCTCGGCGAAGGCAAATCGCTCACGCTCGACTTGGGCGGCACGAGCTCGACCGACGCGTTCGCGGACGCGGTGATCGCGAAGATGACGTGAGCGGCGCGCTCTTCTCGTAACGCGTTCGATCTGACTTCTACAACGAAAACCGCTTAGCCCCGGCGGCCGCGCCGCGTCGACCCGATCACGTCCGACGTTGACTAATCCCCCGCTCACGCCGCAAGGCGGAATGACGGTTCTTCGGCGTCCGCGCCCGACAGCCGCAACGTGAGCGGCGCGACCGACGGTCGTCGCAACACGTGCTGGACGAGGACGATCAGCGTCATCAGCGTCAGCGACGTGAGGTACAGCGTGGCGATCCGCCCCGGCCACGGCCCGAACGCTTCGATGAGCGTCCGTTGCCCGATCACGGCATTGCCGACGTATGCATAATTGCCACCCACAAGCACATTGAACGGCGTCACCGCCGCCACCCATGCAAGTGTCGTCGCGCCAACCTGGCGCAAATCGCCAATGGCAGGGCGGTAGCCGCGCACGAACGCGTCGTACGCCACCGCCAGCAGAATCGCCCCGTGCGGCACGAAGTACGCCCAGAACCCCCCGAACGCCGGCCCGCGGTTCTCCACCGGCGCCACGAACGCGATGGCCGTGAAGCAAAGCCCCCACAAGTGCAGCGCCGCCCGCGTGTCGTCCCGCGGCCAAAGCAGCACCACGCCGGCGAGGATGCCGGTCAAATCGCACCAGTGCAGCGGCAAGACGGATCGGATGGACGCCCCCGGCTGGCACACGTCCCACGCCGCGCCAATGAACCAGACCAGCAGCAACACCACGCCGGCAAGTTTCTCGCACCGCCGCCGCGCTCGCTCCGATAACAAGGTCGCCGCGACGCAAACGAACGCGATCGCCGCCGCCGTCACGATAAGGACGATCGCGTGCTTCTGGGTGTAAGGTTGAAAGGTATTGAGACTGCCCCAGCCGCGCAAGACGACGCTCCTGTTATTCGTCGTAATCTCTGTCGGAACGCGGCCGATCGGGCTTAAGACTGGGGCGCTGGATTTTGCGCCTCGGATGCTGGCGGTGCCGCCGGGGGCCGAGCGTGTTCAGCCGTAATTCCGGCCCAAGCGCGTTGCAGTTCGGGCACCAAGGCGTCGAACGCGTCCTTCTCGGCGCGGCGGCGGGCACCGTCGATTGCCGCCCGAGTCCGCCAAGCGCTGGCACGCTCGTTCGCCTCGGCCGATTTCTCGGCCAAGCCGTAGACGAAACCGGTGCGGACGTCGACAAACGCCGCGGCCGCCGTCGCCCGCACACGGGCGTCGCGGTTGGGCAGCGTCCCGAGCGTGATCACGCCGAGAGGCCCGATCTCCGCCTCGTCCACCCTGAACGTGGTGCCGATCGTGTACATGATCAACACGTCCGCCCGCAGGCCGGCGGCGGCCTCACGCAGGTCTCCCGCGTCGTCGAGCCGATCGGGCAGCACGATTCGGTTCAGGGGCGCCAGCCCACGAACTTGGGGCATGGTCTCCAAAGCGCGGAAGGCGTCGTCCGTTTCCACGTCGCGGTCGGTGAGCACGCTGTAGTTGCCAGCCCCGTAGGCCTCTCGGGTCTGCGAGCGGTAGCCACTCTGCTGCAGCCGGACGATCGCCAATTTTGCAGGGAACTGCGCGGCCGGTTCCCGCCTGAATGCCTCGGCCACGTCGGTGCGGTTTACCTTCGACAAGTTCGCCGGTCCGCCCGGCGTCGTGTAGGTCGCGCAGCCCACTTGGGCCAGCGCGACGACCGCGAGCGCGACTCGGGCCACCCACGCCGTCGTGTGATCAATGTGAGCCATGGTTCCCGCTTTCGGCCCTGGGGGCCTCTTAAGTCACGCCATCATCTTCCGCAGCACCGTCTGCAGGATCCCGCCGTTCTTGTAGTACTCCAGCTCCACCGGCGTATCGATGCGGCAGGTCGTCTGAAAGCTCTTGCCGTCGGCGGTGACCATCACGTCCTGGCCGGGCTTGAGGGTGTCGTCGACGTTGATGTTGAAGACTTCGTGGCCGCTCAATCCCAGCGTCTTGCGAGACTGGCCCTTCTTGTAGACCAGCGGCAGCACGCCCATGCCGACAAGGTTGCTGCGGTGGATGCGCTCGAAGCTTTCGGCGATGACGGCCTTCACGCCCAGCAGCATCGTGCCCTTGGCGGCCCAGTCGCGGCTGCTGCCCATGCCGTAGTCGTTGCCGGCGAGGACGATCAGCGGCACGCCGGCGTCTTTGTACTTCAGGCTCGCGTCGTAGATCGGCTCGACGGTGTTCGTCGGCAGGTACGTCGTCACGCCGCCCTCGGTGCCGGGGGCCATTTCATTCTTCAACCGGATGTTGGCGAACGTGCCGCGCACCATCACCTGGTCGGCGCCGCGGCGGGCGCCGTACTGATTGAAGTCGGCGACGGCAACGCCGTTGTCCATAAGGTACTTGCCGGCCGGTGAATCCTTCTTGATGTTGCCGGCGGGGGAGATGTGGTCGGTCGTCACGCTGTCGCCGACCATCACCAGCGTGCGCGCGCCCATGATCGGCTGTATCGCCAGCGCCGCGTCCTTCAGATTGGCAAAGAACGGCGGGTTCTGGACGTAGGTGCTCTTGGGGTCGAACTCGAACAGCTCGCCGCCGCGTACGGGGATCTCGTTCCACTGCTCGCTCTTGTCGCCGACGCCGGCGTACTGGTTGGCGAACATGCCCGGCTCCACGCACGCGGCGATGGTGTCGTTCACCTCCGCCTGCGTGGGCCAAATGTCCCTCAGGTACACGTCCGTGCCGCGGTCGTCTTTGCCGAGCGGCTCGCTGAGCAGATCGATGTCGATCGTGCCGGCCAGTGCGTAGGCGACGACCAGCGGCGGGCTGGCGAGGTAGTTGGCCTTCACGTGCGGATTGACGCGGCCTTCAAAGTTGCGGTTGCCGCTGAGCACACTGACGACGGCCAAATTGTCCTTTTCGACGGTCGACGCGATCCGCTCGGGCAGCGGCCCGCTGTTGCCGATGCACGTCATGCAGCCGTAGCCGGCGGTGTGGAAGCCCAGGGCGTCGAGGTACTGCTGCAAGCCCGCTTTTTCGAAGTAATCGGTCACCACACGGCTGCCGGGCGAGAGCGACGTTTTGACGTAGTCCGGCACGCGGATGCCGCGCTCGACGGCCTTCTTGGCAAGCAGGCCCGCGCCGATCATCACGCTCGGGTTACTCGTGTTCGTACAACTGGTGATGGCGGCGATCACGACGTCGCCGTGGGTGAGCTGCGTCTCTTTTTTGCGCTGCAGGCCGGGGGAGACGGCCGATCCGTCGCCGTCGGGGATCGTCGAGATCGTCGAGCCGGGCTTGGCGTCGGGGAAGTTGGTTTTGAAGCTGTCGCGCGCCTTGGGCACTTCCACGCGGTCCTGCGGCCGCTTCGGGCCGGCGATGCTGGGGGTGACGCTCGACAAATCCAGCTCGACGACGTCGGTGAACTCCGGCGTCACGCTGTCCTGGCGCCACAGGCCTTGGGTCTTGGCGTAGCGCTCGACAAGGTCGATGTGATCCGCCGACCGGCCGGTGAGCCGCAGGTAGGCCAGCGTCTGCTCGTCGACGGGGAAGAACCCGATCGTCGCGCCGTACTCGGGGGCCATGTTGGCGATCGTCGCGCGGTCGCTCAGCGACATGCTCGCCAGCCCCGGCCCGAAGAACTCGACGAACTTCTCCACCACGCCCTTCTTGCGCAGGATCTGCGTGACGTACAGAACCAGGTCGGTCGCGGTGACGCCTTCCTTCAGGCTGCCGGTCATCTTAAAGCCGATCACCTGCGGCGTGACGATGTAGATCGGCTGCCCGAGCATGCACGCCTCGGCCTCGATCCCGCCCACGCCCCAGCCGACCACGCCTAGGCCGTTGACCATGGTGGTATGGCTGTCGGTGCCGACGAGCGTGTCGGGGAAGGCCACGCCGTCGCGGGTCCAAACGACCTTGGCCAGGTGCTCAAGATTGATCTGGTGCACGATCCCTCGGCTCGGCGGCACGACGCCAAAGTTGTCGAACGCGCGCTGGCCCCATTTCAAGAACTCGTACCGCTCGCGGTTGCGCTCGAACTCGACGCGCGTGTTGTTCAGCAGTGCCAGCGGGTTGGCGTATTCGTCCACCTGCACGCTGTGGTCGATCACCAGGTCCACCGGCACGAGCGGGTTGATGCGCTGCGGATCGCCGCCGGCCTCCTTCATCGCGTGACGCATGGCGGCCAAGTCGACCACGCACGGCACGCCGGTGAAATCCTGCAGGATCACCCGCGCCACCTTGAACGGCACTTCGACGTTCAGCGGGGCCTTGGCGTTCCAGTTGACCAAGCGCGTAACGTCGTCCGGATTGACGATGAAGTTGTCAAGATTCCGCAGGCAGCTTTCGAGCAGCACCTTGATCGAGAACGGCAGCTTGTCGAGCGGGCCGACGGCGGAGAGTTTTTGCAGGTCGTAGATCGTGTACGTACCGCCCCCGGCGGTGAGGGTGGATTTTGCGCCAAACGGGTCGGTGGTGGCCATGATGCTTTCGGGTTGGGAATCTGCGGGACAACCCGGAGTTTACGCGCCGCCGCGAAGCGTCTCAAGACGACCGCCGATCAGGCCGATGAATCGTGAGCCGATCGTGTTCCCCGCCGCATCCCTCCGGAGTCGCCCATGACACCCACCGACGCACATGAGCGTGCATTCTCGATCGTCCCTGTGCTGTACATCGCCGCCGCCCTGGGGTGCTGCGTCACCTGCGTGATGATCCTCGCCCGCGGATGGTGAGAAGGGGAGTTGACGGCCAGGCAGGATCTGGCACCAACTTCCAACCACTAACTCCCAACTCCTTCCCCGCGGGGCGTCTGAAAAACCTTAGCCCTCGGCCGAATCGTTGGATTGACGCCCGGGCCGCGTCCTCCATAATCGCCGGTGGGTTTTGGAGAGTTCGCATGGATGTCGCCCCACTACCGTCGCTGCACATTCTCGTCGTCGAGGACAACGACGCGACGTTGATGGTGATGCAGAAGCTCATCACGCACCTGGGGCACCGCGTCTCCACCGCCGCCAGCATCGCCGAGGCCCGCAGTCAGCTTGCCGCGGGGCAATTCGACCTGCTGCTGAGCGACCTCGGCCTGCCCGACGGCAACGGCATCGAAATCCTCCAGCAGATCGACCCCGCCGCCCGCCCCCGCGCGATCGCCCTCACCGGCTACGACGATGACGACGATTTGCGCCAAACCCGCGAAGCGGGTTTCACGCTGCACCTCACCAAGCCGATCAACTTCGACCAACTCAAAGCCGCCATCGCCACCGCGATGGCTTAGCCGCGCCCGTGCGGCAGAGTAAACCCTGTGGCTGGTGGAGCGCTTCGCCGCGCCGCCATCGGCGCTTGTCTTGCAACCCACCCGCTCCCGTGGCATACTCCCCGCCCCGCTGAGGGCAGGTAGCTCAGCTGGTAGAGCACGGCACTGAAAATGCCGGTGTCGCCGGTTCGATCCCGGCCCTGCCCATTGTTTTTTCGAACTCCCGCCGTTTTTCGGCCCGATTTCGGGCTCGCGCGTTCCGTAAGAACGCTTTTCGAATCACCACTCTGTTCGTGCAATGCCGCGCCAAAGGGCTCGCGTTCGACCTGTTAGGCCGCTTGCCGGACGACAAGGCCCCGGAAGCCGAGACTGGCTCAAGTCCATAGTAAAGGCCATCAACGCCGACTCGCTCGTCGGCGATGTCGACACGCGGGGCGGGGGCTTGTCGTTCTACTTCCTTGGAGACGCGAGTCGCGCTAAGTTCTTCACGGCTCTTCACGGCTCTTCGCGCGAGTTTGGTATTTAAAGCCCACAAGAGCGGTGCGTTATGGCTGCCAAGGCGAACCTGAGCATCGAAGAGCGGCGCGCCGCCCGTGAGCAGCGGCGCGCCAAGCAGCGCGAGGCCAACGTCGGCCGGGCCGCGAAGATGCACGCCGCGCGGGTCGCCGCGCCGCCGGCGCAGGCAGAGTTGCCGGTTCGCCATGCGAAGGAACGATCACCCGCATCGGCCCCGGTCCACGTCGGATGTTCGGGCTGGTTCTATTGGCATTGGAGGGGCGGTTTCTACCCCGATGCGCTCCCGACGAACAAATGGTTCGAGCATTACGCGGACCGATTCAAAACCGTCGAGCTAAACGCCCCGTTCTACGCATGGCCGACCGTGGCCACGGTCAACACTTGGCTCAGGCAGGCGGGACGACGCCGATTCGTCTACACCGTCAAAGTTTGCGAACTCATCACGCACGTCAAACGTTTCACCGGCACGAAGCAGCTCGTCGCCGACTTCGGTTACATCGCCGAGCTGCTCGGGCCGAAGATGGGGTGCTTTCTTTTTCAACTGCCTCCGAGTTTCCATTACACGCCGGCGCGGCTCAGGCTCGTCGTGGGGCAACTCGACGCGCGTCTGCGGAACGTCGTCGAATTCCGGCATCGCAGTTGGTGGAATGAATCGGTCTACGCGGCGTTTCGGGAAAGGAACATCATCTTTTGTTCCTGCAGCGGGCCGCGCCTGCCCGACGAGCTGGTCAAGACCGCCGATGAGGTTTATGTGCGCTTCCACGGAAAAACAAAGTGGTACCGCCACGATTATTCCAAGTCCGAGTTGGCGACCTGGGCCGAGCGGATCCGGGCGAGCGGCGCGACCGAGACCTGGGTGTATTTCAACAACGATCGTGATCTCTATGCCGTGAAGAACGCGCGTGAGCTTCGCAGGCAACTCGACTCCGGCCTCCCGCGCCGCGCCGGTCTGGAGGTGTAACAGGCCCATTGCCTGCACTGATCGCAAGACGCATTGGCGGATGCGCTGTAAACTCCTCCCGTGTCTCCCCCGGCGTCGTCTGCTCTTGCTTGCCTGTGGCTTTGGCTTGGTCTTTTTGGACTGCTGGCAGGGTGTCGTCCTCATGCCGTGCCGCCGGCCGTGAAACCGGCGCCGCGCGCGGGGGTCGCGGTTTATGTCGACGATGAGTTGATTCACGATTACAAGCCGACATCAACGCTGGTGACAAAAGTCACGGCGGTGACGGCCCCGAAGTTTCCCGTCATCGATGCGCACTGCCATTGGACGCTCGCGCAGGACCCGCAGCGGATGCTGGCGGCGATGGACCGGCTCGGGCTCGAGAAGGCCGTCAACCTCAGCGGCGGGTGGGGGCCGGGGCTGGACGCCATGCTCGAAAAGTTCGGCAAAACAGGGGACGGGCGTCTCCTGGTCTTCTGCAACATCGACTTCAAGCGCCTCGACGATCCAACCTTCGGCGACGACGTCGTCGGCTTTTTAGAAAGCGCGCAGAACAAGGGCGTCGCGGGGGTGAAGATTTTCAAGGGCCTGGGCCTCTCGATCCAGGACCGCAGCGGCCGGATCGTGGCCGTCGATGACCCGCGGCTGGACCCGATCTGGGAAACCTGCGGCCGGCTGAACATGCCGGTGCTGATCCATTCCGGCGATCCCCGCGCGTTCTTCCAGCCGATCGATCGCCGCAACGAACGCTGGATGCAGCTGCGGCGGCACCCGGACTGGAGCTTCTTCGGTCCCGGCTTTCCGAGCTACGACGAAGTGCTCGCCCAGCACAACCGCGTGCTCGAGCGCCACCCGCGGACGGTGTTCATCAGCGCCCACCTGGCCAACAGCGGCGACGACCTGGCCAAGCTGTCGGCATGGCTGCGGCGGTACCCGAACCTGTACGTCGATCTGTCCGGCCGCGTGCCCGAGCTCGGCCGCCAGCCGTACGCGGGCCGGGCGTTTTTGATCGAGTTTCAGGACCGCGTCCTCTTCGGCACCGACCGCTATCCGGGCCGGCCGGACCAGCCGCGGGAATTGATTTACTACCGCTATCTTGAAACCGCCGACGAATATTTCGACTACTACGACAACCCGTTCCCCACCGAAGGTGAATGGCGGATTTACGGCGCGTTCCTTCCCGACGAGGTGTTGAAGAAGATCTATCACGGCAACGCCGAACGCGCGTTGAAAGGCTTGCCACCGATCGCAACGCCCCGCCCCGCGACGCAGCCCGCCGGGGCCGCCGGGCAGTCGGACGCGCCATGACCGCGCACCCGACGATCACCGCGATTCTGGCCGTGGCGGGATTGTTGGCCGTCGGATTGACGTTGCGTCTGCGGCTGCGGTTGCTGCGCATCCTTTACATTCCCGCCGCCGTGGTCGCGGGCGCGATCGGTTTGGGCGTGGCGCAACTCGGCTCGCGTGCGATCGCGCCGCACGCGCCGGCGGTCGACGGGATGATCGCCGCTGTCGTGCGCGAGTGGGGCGCCTGGCCGGCGACGTTGATCGCCGTCGTCTTCGCGGGGCTGTTGCTCGAGCGCCCGCAGCAGGGGGGCGTCGCCGGGGCGTTGCGGCGCGGGCTGCGGTCGGGCGTGCTGGCGTGGGTCATCATCCTCGGCCAACTCGTGATCGGCCTGGCCGTTTACCTGCTGGCGGTCCGGCCGGGCCGGCCGGACGTGCCGGCGACGTTCGCGCAGTTGCTGGAAATCAGCTGGGCCGGCGGGCACGGCTCGGCAGCGGGCATGGGCACGCTCTATGCGCAGCAGGGCTTTGCCGAAGGGCGCGACATCGCGTTCTTCGCCGCGACGGTGGGCCTGATCTACGGCGTGCTGAGCGGGCTTTTCTTCGTCAATCTCGCCATCCGACACGGCTGGACGGCCAGCGGCAGCACGGCGGCGCTGCCTGCGGAAACCAGCACCGGCCTGCGCGCCACGCCGACGCCGATTGCATTCGGCACGGTACGCGGCGAAGTGATGGAGCCGATGGCCCTCACGCTCATCCTGCTCGCCGCCGCCGTCGGCGTGGGATTCCTGCTGCAGTACGGCTTTCTCACCGTGGCCGGCGTGGTGCTCGGGCCCGATGTTGCGGCGTCAAAAACCCAGCCGATCGACTACGCCGCCAACGTGCCGCTGTTTTTGTTCACGCTGCTCGGCGGCTGGGTCGTCCGGCGCGGCGCCGAAGTGATGGGCATCGGGCACTTCATCGACGCGCACTCGGTGCAGCGGTTCGTCGGCATCGCGATGGAATTTCTTATCGTCGCCGGCATCGGGGCGATGCGCATCGAATCGATCAGCCGCTTCGGCTGGCCGCTATTGTTGCTGATGGTGCTGGCGGCGGCGTGGTCGGCGTTCTGCCTGCTCGTGCTGGCGCGGCTGCTGCTGCCGAAGGCGTACTGGTTCGAGCTCGGCCTGCTGAACTACGGCTTCAGCACCGCCAACACGCCGCAGGGGATGATGCTGCTGCGCATCGTCGACCCCGACCTCCGCACCGGCGCGGCGGCCGATTACGCGATCGCCGCGCCGCTGTCGGCGCCGTTCATCGGCGGAGGCGTCATCACGTTCCTCGTGCTGCCGGTGATGCTGCAGCGCGTGGCAGGGATTTGGGTCGCGCTGATCCTCGTCGCCGCCATGGCGGCCCTGCTGGCGATCGGCGCGCGGCTGGGGCGCGGGCGATAAAGAATCGCTCGATCCCTCTTCTGGAGCCTGTTATGCACGGTTGTGCACGGTCACAACGTTGCCTGCTCAGGGTGCCACGGTTTGGTACTCCAAGCCGTGATCTTGCGGTCCCGAACACGGCTTGGAGTACCAAACCGTGGCACCCGGATGGAGGAATGCGATGCTTTGGCTCAAAAGCGCATGACAGGCTCAATCCTCTCCGGCAAAAATCGGGAGAGGGAAACGAATTCACTACCCGGCGACGATTTCCTGCCGGCCGCCGGCGTGCATGGACGTAGTGACGGCGGTCATCAGCCGCACGCCGCGCAGGCCCTCGCGCGCCGGGGCGAGGGTGGCCGAGCCGGTGCCGATGGCGGTCAGAAAATCAGCGTTGATGGCGCGGTACGGGTCGGAAGGGTCGTGGAATACTTCGTCGGCCGGGCGGGTGGCGCGGGCGTTGTACTGCTCGGACGTGCCGTCGTAGGGCGTGAACGTCGCGTCGGCGGCGCTGGTGACCTCGGCGGTGAGCTTCGAGCAGACGAGGCGCGTCTCCCACGACCAGCGCGTGGGGATCGCGCAGTTGCTTGCCGAGATCGACGCCGCGGCGCCGCCGGCGCAGCGGACGGTGGCGACGCTCGTGTCGTCGCCGGTGTACGCATCGGCACCGTCGTCGGCCCCGGTGTGGCACAGGTTCCCGCCGACGGCCGACACGGCCTCGGCGTCGCCGAGCAGGTGCAACGCAAGGTCGTAAAGATGGATCGCCTGCTCGAACGCCTGCCCGCCGCTGCGGCGCACGTCGCGCCACCACGGGCTGTGCAGGGCGTTGCAGAACCAGCGCGCCTGCAGCAGCGTCGGCCGGCCGGCGTCGCCGGAATCGAGCATCGCGCGCAGGCGGCGAATCGTGGGGGCGAAGCGCAGGTGGTACCCGACCTGCGACCGCACGCCGGCGCGTTCGACGGCGCTCACGATTGACGCGGCGCGCTCGATCGTGAGCGCGATGGGCTTTTCTAAAAACAGGTGCACGCCGCGCTCCGCTGCGGCCTCGGCCTGGCCGGTGTGGGCGTCGGGCGGCAGGCAGACGTACAGCGCGTCCGGCCGGGCGACGGTGAGCATGCGGTCGAAGTCGTGTGCGCCGAAGGCTTCGCCCCGGGCGGCGTCTTCACGGCCGGCGACGGCGCTTAAAAAAGCACCGGCCTTCTCCGGCGTGCGGCCGCAGGCGGCGACGATCGTCGCGCCACAGGCAGTCAGGTTTTTCGCATGCGTGCGGGCGATCCCGCCGGTTCCGAGAAATGCAACGCGCGTCATGGTGTTTTGTCCTCTTGCGCCCTGGGGCGTGTGATGCACTTTTAGAGCCGACGTGCCGCAATCCGCTGCTCTCGATGCTGAGTGCTATGGTCTGGTACGCCAGGCCGTGGTGCCCGAGCCGTGTTTGGCAACTTAATGCGCGTAACAGGCTTTGGCCGAGTTCTGTCGCCGCGGATCGTCGTCTCTTTTGCCCGCGGGGCAAGTGCGCCATGACGCGCCGCACCGCGGCGCTCGACATCGCCCGCACCTTCAACCATCATGCCCCCGACTGCGGGCCCCCAACGGCGGGCGGCCCGGCGGGGCGTGGCCCCGGCTGTCGCGGCGCAGGAGCAAGTTCATGCAGGTCACGCAATCTTCGGCGAAATCCGACCTCCGCGTCGGGCTCTTCGGCATCGGCCTGGACACCTACTGGCCGCAGTTCGCGGGGCTCAAGGAACGGCTCGGAGGGTACCTCGCCCGCGTGGAGGGCAAGCTCGGCCGACCGGGCGTGGAGATCGTCAACCTGGGATTGATCGACACCCCGCAAAAGGCGATGGCCGCCGGCCATGACTTCCGCCGCGCCGACGTCGACCTGATCTTCCTGCACGTGACGACGTACGCGCTGAGCAACACCGTGCTGCCGGTCGTGCAGCGCGCGAAGGTGCCGGTGATCGTGCTGAATCTTCAGCCCGAGGCGGCGATCGATTACGCGCGCTTCAACGCCCTCGGCGACCGCACGAAGATGACCGGCGACTGGCTGGCGTTCTGCGCCGCCTGTCCGGTGCCGGAGATCGCCAACGTCTTCAACCGCGCCCGCGTGCGGTTTCACCAGGTCACCGGCATGCTCGAGAACGACCCGCAGTGCTGGGGCGAGATCGACGCCTGGATTGACGCCGCCCGCGTAGCGAGCGTGATGAGCCACAACCGCCTCGGCCTGATGGGCCATTATTACAGCGGCATGCTCGACATCTACACCGACGTGACGCGGCAGTGTGCGTACTTCGGCGGGCACATCGAGCTGCTCGAAGTCGACGAGCTGGCCGATTTGCGCACGAACGTGAGCGACGCCGACATCACCGACCGCGTGGGATTGTTCAACGACACCTTCGACGTCCAGCCCGACTGCTCGGCCGAGGAACTGCAGCGCGCCGCGCGCACGAGCGTCGCGCTCGATCGCCTCGTCGCGCGGCACGAGCTCGGGTCGATGGCCTACTACTACATGGGCACCGGCAACGCCGCCAACGAGGACGCGATCAGCTCGATCATCCTGGGCAACTCCCTGCTGACGGCGCGCGGCGTGCCGGTGGCGGGGGAGTACGAAGTCAAAAACGCCCAGGCGATGAAGATCCTCGACACCTTCGGTATCGGCGGCAGCTTCACCGAGTATTACGCGATGGACTACGCCGACGACGTCGTGCTCATGGGCCACGACGGCCCCGGGCACATCGCCATTGCCCAGGGCAAGACGAAGGTGCGGCCGCTGAGCGTGTTCCACGGCAAAGTCGGGCGCGGGTTGAGCGTGGAGATGAGCGTCAAGCACGGGCCGGTGACGCTGCTGAGCGTCGTCGAAACCGCCGACGGCGGCCTGCTGCTGCTGGCCGCCGAGGGCCAGAGCGTGCCGGGCCCGATCCTGGAGATCGGCAACACCAACAGCCGGTATCAGTTCTCGATCGGCGCTCGCGCGTTCGTCAACGCCTGGAACCGCCACGGTCCGGCGCATCACTGCGCCGTCGGCGTCGGGCACATCGTCGATAAGATCGAAAAACTGGCGTCGCTTCTGGACATCGCCTATGTGCGCGTGTGCTGAAGGCGTCGGAGTTGGCAGGGACAAACGGTAACGGAGGATTGCTTTGACGGACCCGATCATCGGACTGTCGTATCACTGGATCGGCGGGCTCGCGGCGGCGAGCTTCTATCTGCCTTACAAGGCGATCCGCCGCTGGTCATGGGAGACGTACTGGCTCGTCGGCGGGCTGTTCAGCTGGATCGTCGCGCCGGCGGTGTTCGCCTCCATCCTCGTTCCGGGGTTGTGGGACACGCTGGCCGCTGCGCCGGGCCGGAGCGTAGGGCTGGCGTTTTTCTGGGGCGTGCTGTGGGGTGTCGGCGGGCTGACGTTCGGGCTCTCGATCCGGTACCTGGGCATCGCGCTGGGGGCGGCGATCGCGCTGGGGATGTGTACGGCGTTCGGCACGCTGATGCCGCCGCTGTTTGCCGGTGAACTGGGGACGATCGCTTCCACGCGGTCGGGCCAGGTGACGCTCGCGGGCATCGCCGTCTGCCTGATCGGCATCGCCATCAGCGGCGCCGCGGGGTGGAGCAAGTCGAAGGAGACGGTTGCGAAAACCCCCGCCGAAACGGCCGCCGCCGGCCCGGGCGTGACGGAGTTCCGTTTCGTCAAAGGCCTGCTCGTGGCGACGTTCGCGGGCGTAATGAGTGCGTCGTTCGCCTACGGCCTGGCGGCGGGGAAGCCGATCGCGGAGGTGGCGAAAGAGAAATTGCGCAATTCCGGCGATTCGGATCTGTGGCAGAACCTGCCGGTGCTGATGGTCGTGCTGTGGGGCGGGTTCGCGACGAACTTCGTCTGGTGCGTGCTGTTGAACATGCGCAACCGCACGGGCCACGAATACCTTGCCCGGCGCAAGCCCAGCGCCCTTGCCGCCGCGGCGGACGTCGCCGACGCACCGGCCGTCGACGCCGACCCGGTCCGAGGCCGAGCCGCCGATGGCGACACGCGCGTGCCCTTGCTCGGCAACTACATGCTCGCCGCGGTCGCCGGGGTGACGTGGTACCTTCAGTTTTTCTTCTATTCCATGGGCGAGACGCGCATGGGCGAGTTCGCCTTCGCCAGCTGGACGCTGCACATGGCCAGCATCATCATCTTCACCACGTTGTGGGGCATCGCCTTGCGTGAGTGGCGCGGCACGAGCGGGCGCACGCGCTTGCTCGTGGGGCTGGGCCTGCTGGTGCTGGTGGGCTCGACGGTCGTCGTCGGCTACGGCAGCTATCTGCAGGGCACCGCGCCCGGGCACGGGTAATGCGCCTGCACACCCCGTCGCCGTTCCGCAGGACTGCGTCGGCGGGCCGGCGATGAATCGGCGGCGGGGCGGGTTCCTTTTTTTTCTTAGGGTGAAGCAGCCGCGCCCGCGTGCATACAGTCGGGCGCATGAAGGGCACTTCCACAATCAAAGACGGATCGGACATTGCCGCAGGCCCGCAGCTTCCCGTGCCCGACCGCCAGCAAGGCCGATCGCGCGTGGTGATCGAGAACCTCGTCCCCTGCGTCGATGGCGGGCGGTTCGCGGCCAAGCGGTCGGTGGGCGAGACGGTCCGGGTCGAGGTCGACGCCTTCGTCGACGGCCACGATAAGATCAGCGTCGCCCTGCGGTACCGCGCCGGGGCGTCGGACACGTGGCACGAAGCCGATATGTCGCCGCTGGTCAACGACCGCTGGGTGGGCGAGTTCGCGGTGCACGCCGTCGGTTGGCAGGAAATCACCGTCGCGGCGTGGGTCGATCGCTTTGCGACGTGGCAGTACGACTTCCAGAAGCGCGTGAGCGCGGGGCAGGACGTGGGGGTCGACCTGCTCATCGGCGCCGAACTCGTCGAAGAAGCCGCCGCCGCTGCCTCGGGCGATATCGCGGCATCGCTGACTACGTTCGTCCGCTTCCTGCGATCCGGCAACGCCGGCGAGGCGACGCAGGTCGGCCTGGATTCGTCCCTGGCGACGATGATGCGCCAGCACGGCCCGCGGCGGTTCCTGACCGAATGGCCGACGCCGTCGCGCATCTGGGTGGACCGGGCGCGGGCGCGGTTCAGCGCCTGGTACGAATTTTTCCCCCGGTCGGCCTCGCCGGATCCCAGCCGCCACGGCACGCTGCGGGACGTGGAGAACCGTCTCGATTCGGTCGCCGCCATGGGCTTTGACGTGCTTTACCTGCCGCCGGTCCATCCGATCGGCCGGGCCTTCCGCAAGGGGCGCAACAATTCCCCGGTCGCCGAGCCCGGCGACGTCGGCAGCCCGTGGGCGATCGGCGGCCCCGAGGGCGGGCACGACGCGGTGCATCCTGACCTGGGCACGATCGCCGATTTCGACCGCCTTGTCCTTTCAGCCCGCGAACGCGGTATCGACGTGGCGATGGACCTGGCCTTCCAGTGCTCGCCCGACCATCCGTACGTACGCGACCACCCCGAATGGTTCCGCCACCGTCCCGACGGCACGATCCAGTACGCCGAAAACCCGCCGAAAAAATACCAGGACATTTACCCCTTCGATTTCGAGTGCGAAGGCTTCGCGGCGTTGTGGGACGAACTGCTGCGCGTCACGCTCTTTTGGGTGGAGCACGGGGTGCGCGTCTTCCGCGTCGACAACCCACACACGAAGCCGTTCCCGTTCTGGGAATGGCTGATCGCGGAAGTGAAGAAGGTCAACCCTGATGTGCTTTTCCTCGCCGAAGCATTCACGCGGCCGAAGGTGATGTACCGCCTGGGCAAGCTGGGGTTCACGCAGTCGTATACTTACTTTGCGTGGCGCAACGATCCGGCGAGCATCCGGCTGTATCTGGAAGAGTTGACGAAGCCGCCGGTGGTCGATTTCTACCGCCCCAATGCCTGGCCCAACACGCCCGACATCCTGCCGGAGTATTTGCAGACGACCGCGCGCTCGGCCTACATCATCCGCGCCACGCTCGCGGCCACGCTGTGCGCCAGCTACGGCGTGTACGGCCCGGCGTTTGAATTGATGGAAGGCCGGCCCGTCCGCCACGGCAGCGAGGAATACCTCGACTCCGAAAAGTACCAGCTTCGTCACTGGGATTTGAACCGCCACGACTCCCTCGCAGAACTGCTCGGCCGGCTCAACCGCATCCGCCGCGACAACCCGGCCCTGCAGCACGACCGGGGGCTCCGCTTCCACAATGTCGATAATCCGACGATCGTCTGCTACAGCAAAACCCAAGGCGAGAACACGATCCTTGTGGCCGTCAACACCGACCCGCATCACACACAGTGGGGCAACATTGATCTGGATCTGGCGGCGATGAACCTGACGATCGACCAGCCGTTCCAAGTGCATGATCTGCTCACGAACGCGCGCTACCGCTGGCAGGGCCATCACCAGGTGGTGGGCCTGGACCCGGGCTCGCTGCCGGTGCACGTATTCGTCGTGCGCAAGCGGGCGCGCACCGAGGCGGATTTCGAGTATTTCGTCTGACGTTCGATTGGCACAAACGGGTTCGCGCGATCGGCTGGGGAAGAATCGTTTACCGGGAGCAAGGGTGAGCAAGGCAAAAACCTTATCACGATCAAAGGCCGCCGCCGGCGGCGCGGCGGGGGCGACGGCGATGCCGGTCGACCCGACGTGGTACCGCAACGCCGTCATCTACCAGATGCACGTGCGCTCGTTCCAGGACAGCAACGGCGACGGCATCGGCGATTTTCCCGGCCTGATCTCGCGGCTGGATTACCTCGAAGAACTCGGCGTCACCGCCATCTGGCTGCTGCCGTTCTACCCCTCGCCGCTGAAGGACGACGGGTACGACATCGCCGATTACACGAGCGTCAACCCGTCGTACGGCACGATCGACGAAGTGCGGCAGTTCATCGACGAAGCCCACCGCCGGCAGATCCGCGTCGTCACCGAGCTGGTCATCAACCACACAAGCGACCAGCACGCATGGTTTCAGCGCGCCCGCCGTGCGCCCAAGGGAAGCCCGGAGCGCGATTTCTACGTCTGGAGCGATACGCCCGACAAGTACAACGGCGTGCGGATCATCTTCAAGGATTTCGAGCCCAGCAACTGGACGTTCGACCACGTCGCCGGGCAGTACTACTGGCACCGGTTCTTCCACCACCAGCCGGACTTGAACTTCGACAACACCGCCGTGCACGACGCGGTTCTGAAGGTGTGCGATTTCTGGATGACCGCCGGCGTGGACGGCGTGCGGCTCGACGCCGTGCCGTACCTGTACGAGCGCGAAGGCACGAGCTGCGAGAACCTGCCCGAGACGCACGACTTTTTGAAGAAGCTGCGCAAGCACGTCGACGACTTCTGGCCCGGGCGAATGCTGCTCGCCGAGGCCAACCAGTGGCCGGAGGACGCGATCGCGTACTTCGGCGACGACGGAAAAGGCCGTGGCGACGAATGCCACATGAACTTCCACTTCCCGCTCATGCCGCGCCTGTTCATGAGCCTGCGGATGGAAGACCGCAACCCGATCATCGACATCCTCGAGCAGACCCCGGCGCTGCCCGAGGGCGCGCAGTGGGCGATGTTTTTGCGCAACCACGACGAGCTGACGCTGGAGATGGTGACCGACGAAGAGCGCGACTACATGTGGCGCGTCTACGCCAGCGACCCGGCCGCCCGCATCAACATGGGCATCCGCCGCCGCCTGGCGCCGCTCTTGGAGAACAGCCGCCGCAAGATCGAGTTGATGAACGCGCTGCTGTTTTCGATGCCCGGCACGCCGGTGATCTATTACGGCGACGAGATCGGCATGGGCGACAACATCTTCCTCGGCGACCGCAACGGCGTGCGCACGCCGATGCAGTGGAGCGGCGACCGTAACGCCGGCTTCAGCCGGGCCAACCCGCAGCGTTTGTTTCTGCCGGTCATCATCGACCCCGAATACCACGCCGAAGCGCTGAACGTCGAATCGCAGATGACCAACCCGTCGTCGCTCTTATGGTGGATGCGCCGCCTGATCGCGCTGCGCAAAAGCCACCCCGTGCTCGGCCACGGTGAGATCCGGTTTCTGGCGCCGTCGAATCCGAAAGTGCTGGCGTTTTTGCGGAGCGACGCGCAGCAGCAGATTCTCGTCGTCGCCAACCTCGCGCGGTTCGCGCAGCCGGTGGAGCTGGATTTGCCCGAGTTCGCCGGCGCGACGCCAGTGGAAATGTTCGGCAACGTGCGCTTCCCCGCCATCGGCGAGGACGGGCGATGCACGCTTTCGGTGGGGCCGCACGGCTTTTACTGGTTCGTCCTCGAGCCCGCCACGCCCCCCGGCGACGACACCGGCCTGCCGCCGGAGGTGCGCGTCAATACCCACGGCGATGTGCTGCTGACCGACCCGGCGTTCAACCGCATGCTCGCCGGCCGCCTGCCGCGCTTATTGCCGACGCGGCGGTGGTTCGTCTCCAAGGCCAAGTCGCTGCGCGGCGCGCACGTCATCGCCCGGCTGCCGCTGGAATCGGCCGACGAATCGTCGACGTCCGAGCATGTGCTGTTCCTGGTGGAAGTGGAGTTCACCGAAGGCGAAGCCGAAACCTATGCCATGCCGCTGTCGGCGACGCTGATCGATCCCGACGGTGATTCGCCGTCGATCGAGTCCGGCGTGCTGCGCGTGACCGACGGATCGGACCGTCAATGGATCGTCCGCGACGGCATGGCCGACGCGGATTTCGCCCGCGCGCTGCTGAGCCTCGCGGTCGAAGGGCGCGAGATCGCCGGGCACGGCGTGCGCCTCGTCGGCCGGCGGATCGAAGGGGCGGACGCGGAGCCGATCGACGTCGCGGGCCTGACGCCGAAGCTGCCCGACCGCGAGCAGAGCAACACCAACGTGCTGTTCGGCGACCAACTCATCCTCAAGCTCTACCGCCGGCTCGGCGAAGGATTGAACCCCGAGCTGGAAATCGGCGAGCATCTGACCGCAAAGGCGGGTTTTACCAACACCGCGCCGCTGGCGGGGGCGATCGAATTCGTCGGCCGCGGTCACCGCCAGACGCTGGCGGTGGTGCTGACGTTCGTGCCCAACCAGGGCGACGCCTGGGGCGCGTTCCTCGACCACGGCCAGCGCTACTTCGAAGGCGTGGCGGCGCTGACGCCGCAGCAGGCGTCGTCGCTCTGCCTGCCGGGCGATCCCGGGTGCAGCGGCGGCGACGAGCCGCCGCCGGCGGACGTGGCGTCGCTCATCGCCGAGCCGCTCGAACTCGCCCGCCTCATCGGCCGCCGCACCGCCGAGATGCACACCGCCCTCGCCGACGACCGCGGCGACCCGGCGTTCGCTCCCGAGCCGTACAGCGCCGTCTACCAGCGCGGTTTGCTGCAGTCGATGCGCAACACCACCCGGGCCGCGATGCAGACCCTCGCCAAGCGCGTCGGCACGCTCGGCGGCGAAGCGCGCACGATGGCCGAGGCGCTGATGAAGCGCGAGCCGGAGGTGCTGGCGCTGTTCCGCGAGCTCACCAGCCGCCCGATCAAGGCCCCACGCATTCGCGTGCACGGCGACTACCACCTCGGGCAGGTGCTGTGGACGGGCAAGGATTTTGTCATCATCGATTTCGAAGGCGAGCCGCTGCGCTCCGTGGGCGAGAGGCGGCTGAAGCGATCGAGCTTCCGCGACGTCGCGGGCATGGTGCGCAGCTTCGACTACGCCGCGTGGACCGCCTTGCGCCGCCACTGGGAACTGCTGCCCCCCGACAGCCACACCCGCGACCGCGACACCCGCGGGGCGAAGATCTGGGGCACGTGGCTCGGCCACGAATTCGTGCGCGCTTACACTACGCATTTGCGCGGGATCCGCCCCGACCTGCTGCCGGCGGAACTCGCCGACAGCGAGCTGGTACTGCGGTCGTGGGTGCTGGAAAAAGCGCTGTACGAAGTGCGCTACGAACTCAATTCCCGGCCCGACTGGGTCGACATCCCGCTGCAGGCGGTGCTGGCCATCCTCGACGCCCCCGGCGGGGCGACGACGGCCGTCGGCGGCGTGGCGGCAGGGTCATCGGCCAGCACGCCAGGCAACACACCAGGCAACACATTGGCCAAAGGATCGGCCAACGGCCACGAATCCCCTCGTGACCTGCAAACCCGGAAGGAACGCGGCCAATGAGCGCCACCGCCAATCAAACCAAAGTCGTCAAACCCCAGGCCCCGCAGGCGGCACCGGCCGAGGATCGCGGCATTCTCCTCGGCGATCACGATCTGCACCTGTTCAACGAAGGCACGCACAGCCGCCTGTATGACAAGCTCGGCGCCCACCTGCTGCCCGGCGGCGGGGTGCAGTTCGTCGTCTGGGCGCCCAATGCCCAGTACGTCAGCGTGATCGGCGATTTCAACGGCTGGGACAACGGCCGCCACCCCATGCGCATGCGCGGCAGTTCGGGCCTTTGGGAAGTCTCCGTTCCCGAAGCGCGCGAAGGCTCGTTCTACAAGTTCCACATCGCCTCGCGGCATATGGGCTACAAAGTCGACAAGATCGACCCGTTCGGCTTCCGCCACGCCGAAGCGCCGCTGAAGGAATCGATCGTCCACAAGCTCGACTACGAGTGGAACGACGCCGACTGGATGCGCACCCGCGCTGAGAAGCAAAAGCTCGACAAGCCGATGAGCATTTACGAGATGCACGTCGGCTCTTGGATGCGTGTGCCCGAAGACGGCGACCGCGCCCTGACGTATCGCGAACTGGCGCCGAAGCTGGCGGATTACCTCGTCGACCGCGGCTTCACGCACGTGGAGTTTCTGCCGGTGATGGAACACCCGTTCTACGGCTCGTGGGGCTACCAGACGACCGGCTACTTCGCCCCCACCAGCCGCTTCGGCACGCCGCAGGATCTGATGTTCCTGATCGACCACCTGCATCAGCGCGGCATCGGCGTGATCCTCGACTGGGTGCCCTCGCACTTCCCCGAAGACGAGCACGGCCTGAAATATTTCGACGGCACGCACCTGTACGAGCACGCCGACCCGCGCAAGGGATTCCACCCCGACTGGAAGAGCGCGATCTTCAACTACGGCCGCAACGAAGTGCGCGCGTTTTTGCTTTCGAGCGCGATCTTCTGGCTCGACAAGTATCACGCCGACGGTTTGCGCGTCGACGCGGTGGCCTCGATGCTCTACCTCGATTACGGCCGCAACCACGGCGAGTGGATTCCCAACCAGTACGGCGGACGCGAGAACATCGAGGCCATCGAGTTTCTTCGCCAGATGAACCGCGAGGTGTACGGGCAGTTCCCCGGCGTGCAGACGATCGCCGAAGAATCCACCGCTTACCCGATGGTCTCACGGCCGCTCTACACCGGCGGCCTGGGATTCGGCTTCAAGTGGGACATGGGGTGGATGAACGACACCCTGAGCTACTTCCAGACCGAGCCCATTTACCGCAGCTATCACCACAATTACCTCACCTTCCGCGGCATGTACCAGTACGCCGAAAATTACGTCCTGCCGCTGAGCCATGACGAAGTCGTGCACCTCAAGGGATCGCTCCTGAGCCGCCAGCCCGGCGACGCATGGCAGAAGTTCGCCAACCTGCGCCTGCTGCTAATCAACCAGTGGACGCAGCCGGGCAAGAAACTGCTGTTCATGGGCGGGGAGTTCGGGCAGTGGGGCGAATGGAACCACGACCGCAGCCTCGACTGGGATCTGCTCGGCTGGGAATCGCACCGCGGCGTGCTGAAGCTCGTTGACGATCTTAACCGCCTCTATCAGTCCGAACCGGCGCTGCACGAAGGCGACTGCGAATCGTTTGGCTTCGAATGGGTCAACGCCAACGACAACGCGCAGAGCGTCGTCGCCTTTCTGCGCCGCGGCCGGCGGCGCGAGGACGTGGTGCTGGTGGCGATCAACTACACGCCCGTGCCGCGGCCGAACTACCGCATCGGTGTGCCCGTCGGCGGGACGTGGCATGAGCTGCTCAATTCCGACGCGCACATTTACTGGGGCAGCGGGCAGGGCAACCTCGGCGCGATCGAGGCGTCGCCCTTGCCGCACCACCATTGGCCGCGGTCGCTGACGTTCACGTTGCCGCCGCTGGGGGCGGTGATCCTCAAGCCCGACGCCGCGGCCGGCGGGTCAGGTCAAGGCGGATGAGACGCACGCCTGGGGTCGCGCTGCTGCTGCTGGTCGTCGCAGCGTTGCACGCCCGCGCCGGCGCGGAACTGCAACTGCCGTCGATCTTCGGCAGCCACATGGTGCTGCAGGCCGGCGCGGCCGTCCCGGTGTGGGGCGTTGCCGAGCCGGGCAAGCGCATTACCGTGACCATCGCCGGGCAGTCCAAAAGCGCTGACACCGGCGCGGACGGCCGATGGCGCGTCACGCTCGACGCACTGCCGCGCGGCGGGCCGGAGATGCAAATCACCGGCGACGGCACGCGCACATTCACTGACGTTCTGCCCGGCGAGGTGTGGCTCTGCAGCGGCCAGAGCAACATGCAGTTCGCCCTGGCCGGCGCCAACGACGGCGCCGCCGAGGTTGCCGCGGCGGATCACCCGCAACTGCGCCTTTTCAGCGTGCGGCAAGCCGCCAGCGACGTGCCGGCCGCCGACGTCGCCGGTGAGTGGACCGTATGCACCCCGAAGACAGCGGCGCGGTTCTCGGCCGTGGGGTACTTTTTCGGGCGCGAGATCCACCGCAAGACGGGCGCGCCCGTGGGACTGATCCAAAGCGCCCACGGCGGCAGCACGGCCGAGGCGTGGACCCCGCTCGAATCCCTGCGCTCGAGCGACGCGCTGACGCCGATTCTCGATCGCTACGCCGAGGTGATACGACTGCTTCCGGAAAAAACCGCCGAACACCAGGCGAAGCTGCGCCAGTGGCGCGCCCGGGTCGAAACCGCCGACCCCGGCAACGCCGGCGAAGCCGCCGGCTGGGCGCAGCCCGGCTTCGACGATTCGACATGGACGCCGCACGACCCGGCGACGTTCCGCACCGTCACCGACAAAGCCGACGGCGCGTTCTGGTTCCGCAAGACGATCGACATCCCCGACGCCTGGGCCGGGCAAGCACTGGAACTGAAGCTCGGCCGCATCGACGATTTCGACGTGACGTACTTCAACGGCGTTCTCGTCGGCAGCACCGGGCCCGACGAGCCGTTGCCCGCCCGCAAGCAGCGCACTTACGCCGTGCCCGCTGCGGCCGTCAAGCCCGGCCCGGCGACGCTGGCCGTGCGGGTGTTCGACAAGTTCGCTGGCGGGTCGTTTCTGTCCACCGAAGACGGGTTCACGCTCGCGCCCGCCGGCGCGGCAGGGGACGCAATCCCCCTCGCCACTGGCTGGCGCACGCGTGTCGAGTGGTCCCGCCGGCAACCCGAGGCCTACCCCGAGCAACCCGCCCCGCCCCCCGGGCCGGGCACGCCGGGTGCGCCGGCGAACTTGTACAACGCGATGATCCACCCGCTCGCGCCTTACGCGCTGCGCGGCGTGATCTGGTATCAGGGCGAGAGCAACGTCGCCCGCGCCGGGCAATACCGTGCGCTGCTTGGCGCCTTGATCGCTGGGTGGCGAAGCGCTTGGCAGGTGCCGACGAGGGCTGATCTTCCGTTCTACGTCGTGCAGCTCCCTGGCTTCGGCGTCCCGGCCACGCGGCCGGTGGAAGAGGGCGGATGGCCCGAAATCCGCGAGGCGATCAACGCCGCCGCCGCCGCCGCCGGCGACAGCGGCGTCGCCGTCACGATCGATCTCGGCGACGTCCGCGATCTCCACCCGCGCAACAAGCTCGACGTCGGCCGCCGGCTGGCGGCCTTGGCGCTGCGGCACACCTACGGCCGGCGCGACGTCACGGCCGGCGGTCCGGTCTACCGCGACCTGACAATCCGCGGCGGTCGCGCGGTCCTCACCTTCGATCCTGCCGGCGGCGGCCTGACCACGCGCGACGGCGCCCCGCCGCGCGGCTTCGCCGTCGCCGGCGAAGACCGCATCTGGCACGCCGCCGACGCGGTTATCCACGGCGACACCGTCACCGTCGCCAGCCCCGCCGTGCCGCGGCCGGTCGCCGTCCGTTACGCATGGGCCGCTCACCCCGCGTCGGCGAACCTTTGCAACAGCGCGTCGCTGCCGGCGAGCCCGTTCCGTACGGATCATTGGCCGGGTGCGACCGACGGAAACCACTGACGCGCTTTTCGGCGTAGGTCTCTCACTACGCGCGGCACGGGTTGGAAATCCGTGCCACGTCCGGGGATTCTGTGATCGGGCCCGATCACTTCTGTGCCCCGCGCCAAAGCGGCTAGAGCCTGTTATGCACCTTGGGGGGCGAAACAGCGCTTGGGCACCACGGTCTGGTACGCCAGGCCGTGGCACCCAGGCAGTCAACTGCGGCACATCGGTTCTAAAAGTGCATAACACGCGCTAAGCTCAATCGGCAGTGTCAATTCATCAATCAACGACATGGCAATAAGTCCCGCCGGAAAAGAGTCGCGCCCGCTCGTGGGCATCATCGTTGACGGCGTGACCGGCTTCGGACGTGCGATTATGCGTGGGGTGATGCGCCACGCGAACCTGCAGCGTCGCTGGCTGATCTTCGAAGAATTGCGCAACGTCATGCGGCCAAAGGCGTGGCCGGCGTTCGACGGGGCGATCGTCGCCGGGGCGGGGCAGAACGTCATCGAATACGCCTTCCGCCGCTCCCGCCACGTCGTGATGTGTTCCGGCAGCGCCGACCCGGCCCGCTCGCCGGTGGCGTGCATGGACGACTACGCGGTCGGCCAGGTCGCCGCCGAGCACCTGCTCGACTGCCGGCTGAGGCGGTTCGCGTTTTTCGGGCACAACACCCGTTCGCCGCTGTCGAGCCGACGCTACGAGGGCTTTCGCGACGCGCTCGCCGCCCGCGGATTCGCGTGCGAAGACCCGGGCTTCGGTTGGCCGACGGCGATCGAGGAGCGCTACCCCGCGAACTGGCCGCGCATCCTCGCGTGGCTGCGCGATTTGCCCAAGCCCGTGGGCGTGATGTCCGTCGATGACGTCGCGGCGCACCGTCTGGCGTCGGCGTGCCTTGAAGCGGGCGTGTCGGTGCCCGATCAGGTGGCGATCGTGGGCGTGAACAACGACGACCTTTTTTGCGAAAGCGCCTGGCCGCCGCTCTCGAGCGTCGAGGCCGATTACAGCCGCGTCGGCTACGCCGCCGCCGAGATGCTCGAGACGCTGCTGGCGGGCAAAAAGCTCGCCGCCGCCGACCGCGTCGTGCGATTGGCGCCGCTGGGCGTGGCGCGGCGGCAGAGCACGGAGTTGCTCGCCGTCGACGACCCGGCGCTGGCCGAGGCGGTGCGGTTCATTCGCCACCACGCCTGCGACCCGTGCAACGTCGCCGACGTGCTGCGGCACGTGCCGGTGGGGCGGCGCTGGCTCGAGCGGCAGTTCACCGCCAAGCTCGGCCGCTCGCCGCACGACGAGATCATGCACGTGCGCGTCGAGACGGCCAAGCGCCTGCTCCTG
>DASVSS010000187.1:0-2676 GCA_036387945.1 Tepidisphaeraceae bacterium
GATCCCCTTCGACGCCGAGCAGTTCAACGCGGTCTTTCAGCCACGGCAAGATCGCGTCCACGGCCGGCTGCACGTCGGGCTTCACGAGGTTGGCAACGATCAGGACGCGCATTTGGAAAAGTGGTGTTTTGGTCTTCGGGCGTCTGGGAATCTTGTTGAATCGAACGGTGACGCCACGCGAGCGATGCACGTCCAAAACACCAACACACCCCAGATACCGGAACACTAGCAAAGAAAAACCGTCACCGCGGAAGACGACCGGGAGACGACGGCACAGGACCGGGACTGTTTATGGCTGCTTCCTCTCGGACCTGACCAGGTTCACAGCCGACCCTTGCATCGGCCCGGCCGTCACCCGCAGTGACGGTCGAGGAGTGGTATCCTATGCCGCCGCGTGCGGTTTGCAATACGCGGACAAGGGACAAGGCGCGAGACGACGACACGAAAGGTCGTCCGCTTGCAGGCCGAGGTCTAGCACACGCTACGCACTCAACACGTCGCCTCGCCATCGATCACGCATCGAAGAACGTCAGGTACTTTCCTTCCCCCATCCGCTTCACGAGCAGGGCCAGTTCGAGCAGGTGGTAGTCGCCCCACATGCTCGACTCGCCGACAGGAACTTTCCGCCCGGCGGGGATGTAGTCCCAGTTGTTCGGGCGGTGATAAACGCTGTGCAGGAGCAGGCCTTCGTGCCTGGGTGAGGTGCTGAGGTAAGGCTCGTCGATCAGGCGCCGCGTTACCGTCAGGCCGGCCTGCAGGTAGCGTCGACCGCGGGTGCCGCCGAGGTAGTTACCATAGCGGATCAGGCCCTGGGCAGCGATCGCCGCGGCGCTGGCGTCGACGGGCTCGTGATCCTGCTGCAGATCCGCTGGGCTGCTTTTCCAATCGCCGAGGTGAACGAGTCCCGGCGCGCCGTCGTCCCAATAGGTGATGCCGTCGGCGCAGGCGACGTCGTCGATGTAATGGTCGCACGTCGCGGCTGCGGCGGCTTCGTAGGCGGCGACGACGTCGCGCTTCTTCAGGCCCACGCTCTCTTCGAACAGACGCTTGTCGATCGTTTTGAAGAACTCAAGCTCTTCGGCGTAGCCGAGCATCGCCCACGCCAGGCCGCGGGTCCAGGTGCTGAACGCCGAGTAGCCCTGCTGCGTGCTGCGGCAGCGGAAGACGCCGTCGTTGCGGTTGAAGACCGCTTCGTGCGCCGTGCGCCCGCGGACGTCGTAAGCGTGCCCGCTCTTCCCGTGAAAGAGGACATATTGGCTTGTCGTCAGCCCGTGCAGCACGCTGCGCTTGAGCAGGTCGGCCTTGCGATCGTTCTCGTGCATGAGGCGGTGCCCGAGTTGCCAAGCCGCGCCAAGAATGCGGATCGTGCGCATCGTGTCGACGAACAGCGAGTGCGGCCCGTTGAAGCTGTAGACGTATCCCAGGGCAGTCGCCCCCGCGGTGTGCGGCGACTCCGGCACGGGGTGCGTGCCGCTCCACCGCGCGGCCTGGATCGCCCCGCTGGCTTTGATCGCCAGTTCGTAGAACTTCTGCTCCCATTCGTCGTCCGCGATCTTCCCCTCGCGCATCAGGCGGCGGAGGTTGCCGTAGGTGCTGAGGTTGTTGAAGCCGTGATCGTGCACGCCGATGTGCGTGACGTGGCTGGCCATCTTCTCGACGGTGTTGCGGCGGCCGATCTCGAGCAGTTTTTTATCGCCCGTGGCGTCGAAGGCCAGGATCGCGTTGCCGTACATGAAGCCTTCGGTCCACTCCGTCCACCCGCGGGCGGTGTAGCGGCCGGCTGCCGTGAACACGGGCGTGCCGCTTTGCGCCGCCCAGCGCTTATCAAGCGAAACGGCCTTGCGGGCGGCCACGGCGAAGACGCGATCGATCGGCGCGGCGAGCGCGACGGCGGTGAGCTTGCTGTCGATGTGCATGGGCCGCAGAAGATAGCGGCCGGGTGGCGGAATTGGGAGTCGGGACCGTGATTTAACCGCGGCAACGGTCGGCAACGGCGCCGCCTCGGGAAGGGGCCGACGGCCCATCACCTCAGTCGGCCAGAACGCCTGCGGTTTCCGTCCTTAACCCCCCTCCCGCGGACTTTGGACGCTCGGCCTCCCAGCCGGCAGGGTCCGCATAAGCGTTTCAAGTTTTCCACACCTGATGCACACGTCCGGTAAGACCGGGGATGATTCGTTGAAAACAAATTCTTAAAGTTCTGCGGGGCCGACAAACCGCCTCGCCCGCCCGGTGTGTACGAGAAATCCAATAAATACATGCTTGCTACACCTGCGCGGCAGGGCTATTTTCGTTCGCTCAACAGGACGCCACGCGGCGTCATCGGTGGCGGACGAGGAAGCGTCCGGTCACCGGCCCCACGAGGGTCATCGCCGCGTCAAATCCGGGCAGCTCTGCCCGAACCAATCGTAAGGACGCGATCTCAAGGACGAGTGACTGCATCGAACGCTCACTCGGGCGATGACGTTGCGCCTGCTTTGTGCAGGTGCGATCGCCCGAGGAAGCGCGTGTCGTGGGCGTGCTGCAATGCGCCTTCGGCACCGACCTCGAACGGAGATCGGGATGAACCACGCCGCCGTCGACGACCGTCAGCTCGCACGCCTTACCCAAGCCATTCAGGACCGCGTAGGAAGCCAGCGCTATCAGGTGTGGTTCCACAACTCCACCCGCTTCGAGATC
>DASVSS010000188.1:0-8949 GCA_036387945.1 Tepidisphaeraceae bacterium
GATTACCGGGAGAGGGAATTCAAGGCAGCCACGTACTAAGTGGAAATGCGCCGGCCGTCGTTGCCGGCTTCTTTTGACACCCCGCGCGCCATCCCTACACTCGCCCGCTTTCTCCCCGGCTGCCGATTCAAGGCGCGGCCGGGCTTCGTCCGATAACAAAGGAAGAGACAATGAGCGCCATCGAAACCGTCATCGCCCGCCAAGTGTTCGACAGCCGTGGGAACCCGACCGTCGAGGTCGACGTCGTCCTCGAAAGCGGCGAAATGGGCCGGGCGGCGGTGCCGTCGGGCGCCAGCACCGGCGAGCACGAAGCGGTCGAGCTGCGCGACGGCGATAAAAAGGTGCTGCTCGGCAAGGGCGTGACCAAGGCGGTCGCCAACGTCAACGGCGAGATCGCCGACGCCATCACCGGCCTCGACGCGCGCAGCCAGGAAGAGATCGACGCGCTGATGATCGAGCTCGACGGCACGCCGAACAAGGCCAAGTTCGGCGCCAACGCGATCCTCGCCGTCAGCCTCGCCGTCGCCAAGGCGGCGGCGGAATACTCGGGCCTGCCGCTCTATCGCTACCTCGGCGGGCCGGGCGCGATCACGCTGCCGGTGCCGATGATGAACATCCTCAACGGCGGCAAGCACGCGGACAACAACGTCGATTTCCAGGAATTCATGATCCAGCCCTGGGGCTTCGATTCCTTCAGCGAAGCCTTCCGCGCCGGCGTCGAAATTTACCACGCGCTCAAGGGCGTGCTGCACAAGGCCAACCTCAGCACCGCCGTCGGCGACGAAGGCGGCTTCGCCCCTGATCTCAAAGACAACGAAGACGCGCTGAAGATCATCATCGAAGCGATCACCAAGGCCGGCTACGAGCCCGGCAAGCAGATCTTCATCGCCCTCGACCCGGCGGCGAGCGAACTGTGGGACAAGGAAAAGAACGGCTACAAGTTCTTCAAAAGCGCCCCGGACAAAATCCTCAGCAGCGAGCAGATGGCCGACTACTGGGGCAAGTGGATCGAGAAGTACCCGATCCGCAGCATCGAAGACGGCTTTGCCGAGAACGACTGGGCCGGCTGGAAACTGTTCACCGACCGCGTCGGTGAGAAGGTGCAGCTCGTGGGCGACGATCTCTTCGTCACCAACGTCAAATTCCTCGAAAAAGGCATCAGCACCAAGACCGCCAACAGCATTCTTGTGAAGGTCAACCAGATCGGCAGCCTGAGCGAGACGCTGGCGGCCGTGAACATGGCGATCCGCAATAAGTACACGGCCGTGCTGTCGCACCGTTCGGGCGAGACCGAGGACGCGACCATCGCCGACATCGCCGTCGCCACCAACTGCGGCCAGATCAAGACCGGCGCGCCGGCCCGCAGCGACCGCGTCGCGAAGTACAACCAGCTCATCCGCATCGAAGAACAACTCGGCGACCGCGCCGTCTACGGCGGCAAGCTGTGGAATAAGTAAGGCCGGAACAAACCCAACGCCCCGCCCGAGCGGCGGGGTCGCTTCGGCGACCCCGCCAAGACGGCCGAGGCAAGCGGTCTTTCCGGCACAGGAGCGTTCAGCAATGAAACCCGCCGAGAACACCGCCCCCGATTCCTCCACGCCTAACGCCGCCGATCCGTTCGTCGCCGATCATTCCGCCGATCATTCCGTCGATCATTCCGTCGACGCCGCTGATCCCCAGCCCTTTGCCTTCGCCGCCGTCGCTGCCAACGCACGCGGCGACGACCCGCTTCAGGCAGCCTCCGACGACCTGCCCGCCGCCGACGAACCCCTCGCGCCGTTGAAGTGGGTTAGCGCAAAGCTCCCGCCCGTCGCGCTCAAAGGTCAGTTCGAAGCCGACGCGATGTTCGCCGCCATTACCGGCAAAGCGCCAACGCTCGCCGCGGTGCCGTCCGAGACGGCGTCGCCCGACCTGGCGACCGCCGAAGCCCTCTTCGCCGATCCCCTCGACCCTGCTGACGGTGTTGCCACAGATTCCACAACGGCCGACGACGGCGACACCTTCGCCAGCGTCGCTTCTCTGGCGACGATCGGTCACGGCAGCGCGCCAGCCACGCCGCGCGCCGAGCGGCGCTCGGCGGCGCGCACCGCCGCGACGCCGCCGAACAACGCGGCCGAGCGACGACTCCCCAAGGCGTCAACGCCGGTTCCGAGCGCCGCGTCGGTGTCGTCGCCCGATGCCATCGCTCACGATTTCGCCATGCACGCGGCGCCCGTCGACGATGCCCCACCCGCGGGGCCGACCGGCGCGTGGTGGACGTTGCCGGTTCTGTTCGCCGGGCTGGCCGTGCTGGCCTGCGCGCTGCTCGTCCCGGCCGCCGACGGCAATCGCCGCACGGCCCACGAGCTGGCGGAGATTCGACGCCAGGTGACGCACTTCCGGGAGCAGTCGGCGGTGAACCGCGACTTCCTCGCCCGCGCCGGGAGCGACCCGGTGCTGGCCGAGCGGCTGGCGATGCGGCAATTGCGGATGACCCGCCCCGACGCCCGCGTCGTGCAGATGCCCAAGGCCGGGGAGACGTACGCGATGTCGCCCTTCGCGATGATGAGCGTCGACGCGCCGCCGCCCGTGCCCGCCTACCGGCCGGTCGCCGGCCTGCTCACCCGGGCGTTCCTTAACCCCCAACGCCAAGTCTTCGTCGCCGGCTTCGGCATCATGCTCGTGGCCGCGGGCGTGATCCTCGGCGGCGAGGAGAGAAAGCCCGCGGCGGCTTGATACGCGGTTTCACTTCTCGCGGGATACCCACAGTCGACACGAGCCTTTAGACTCCGATCCCGATGTCCCGCGCGCTCGCCATTGAAACGTCCGGCAAGATCGGCTCGGTCGCGGTCGCGTGTGACGGGACGGTTCTCGCCGAAGAATCGTTTCCGCACCACTTCCAGCACGCGGCCGGTTTGATGCCGCTGGTCGATCAGCTCATGAGAGGCGTCGGTTGGAAGCCCGCCGACATCGATTGCGTTTGCGTATCAGTCGGCCCCGGTTCGTTCACCGGATTGCGCATCGGCGTGACCGCGGCGAAGACGATCGCCTTCGCCACCGGCGCGCGACTCGTCGCCGTGCCGACCACGCGCGTGCTGCTGGCCAACGCACCGGCCGAGGCGCGCGAAGTCGTGGTCGTGCTCGACGCCAAGCGCGGGCAGATCTTTACCGCGCGCTTCACGCACACCGGTGACCCCTGGACCGAGGCCGAGCCCGAGCACCTCGACACTCTCGCCGCCATGCTCGCCCGCAGCACCGGGCCGGTGCACCTGATTGGAGAAGGCCTGCCCTATCACACCGACGCCGCCGTTGACGAGCGCGCGATCGTCACCCCGGAATCCGCCTGGCAGGCCCGCGCCGCCGCGGTCGCGGTCCTGGGTCACGCAAAGGCCGCCGCCGGCGACTTCATCGATCCGTTCCGCCTCACGCCCGTCTACGTCCGCCGGCCCGAGCCCGAGGAAAAGCGCCTCGCCGCCGAAGCCGCAGCCGCCGTCAAAGCCTGACATCGATGTCGGCCCGAATTGACGGCCGGAACGCTTTGCTCGCACGTCACCCGATTGCGGCGGAGTTGCGGGAAGCTGCCACGGTCGGACGTGCACCGCACTTGGCAATGCAGAGGGGCCGCCATGCGCTCGCATCTCGCCGTTCAATTTCCTCGTCTTCTCGCCGTAACCGCCGCGTCATACGCCCGGCCCGCGACGCAGCCCCTTGGCGGAATTACCCGGCACGATGGGATGCACGAACGACTGGATCGCTTACGGCGCGCAGTGCTCGGGCTGTTCGCCCGGGCGGGCGACGGCGGCGGCACGATCGAGACCCGGGCCGTGCGGGTCTTCCCGGCCAAGCCCGTCGATGGAAACGAATGAACGATTTCTAACGCCGCGCGGGCGCGAACGGCGGCATAATGAGGGCATGACAGACGTGCTCCCCGTCGACGTCCGCCGCGTCGAGCAAGTCGACGACCTCGAGACCGACATCCGCCGCGCCGAAGCGCTGGCGAAGATGCTGGATGCGCAGTTCGAAGTTGCCGGCATCAAGTTCGGCCTTGACGCGATCATCGGCTTGGCCGTGCCGGTCGTGGGCGATCTGGTGACGACGGCGATGGGGTGCTACCCGGTCGCCATCGCGCGCAAGCACAACCTCGGGCGCGTCGTGGTGGGGCGGATGCTGCTCAATCTAGGCGTCGATCTTGCCATCGGCGCGGTACCGATCGTCGGCGATCTGTTCGACGTGTGGCGCAAAGCCAACCTGAAGAACATCGCCGTGCTCAAGGCCGCCGCGGCTAAGCGGCGCGGGGCCACGACGCTGCTCGAGCGCGACCCCGCCGCGCTGTCAAAGTAGCGTCAAGGCGCTCGCCGTTGCGGGTAACCCAGCGCAACGAACATGTGGAAAACGCTTTACTCTGCGCGGAGACGGGCCGCGCCGTCGATCAGGAGGCGTTCGGTCGTGGCCCAGTCGATGCAGGCGTCGGTGATGCTCACGCCGTGGCGCAGCTGCTGGCGGTCTGCGGGCACGTCCTGGCGGCCGCCTTCGAGGTTGCTTTCGAGCATGACGCCGACCACCGACGACGCAGCCCCTTCGCCGGCGCGCTGCTCGATGAGCGAGTCCCAGACGACGGCCTGGTTCTCATGCTTCTTGCTGCTGTTGGCGTGTGAGCAGTCGACCATCAGCTTCGCCGGCAGCCCGGCGGCGGCGAGCTGGCCGGCGGCTTCGGCGACGTTCTGCGGGTGGTAGTTCGGTCGGTTCTGTCCGCCGCGCAGGATGATGTGGCCGTCGTGGTTGCCGCGCGTCTGCACGATCACCGTCGCGCCGTTCTCGTCGATGCCCATGAAGTGGTGGCCCGACCGCGCCGCCTTCATCGCGTCGATGGCGATCTGCACGCTGCCGTCGGTGCTGTTCTTGAAACCCACCGGCATCGACAGGCCGCTGGCCATCTGCCGGTGCGTCTGCGACTCGGTCGTGCGCGCCCCGATGGCGGCCCAACTGATCAGGTCGTCGATGTACTGCGGCACGATCGGGTCGAGCAGTTCTGTTCCGCAGGGCAGGCCCAGGGCGTTGACGTCCAGCAGCAGCGCGCGGGCGAGGCGCAGGCCGTGGTCGATGTCGAACGATCCGTCGAGGTGGGGGTCGTTGATAAGGCCCTTCCATCCGACCGTCGTGCGCGGCTTTTCAAAGTAAACGCGCATCACCAGCAGCATCGTGTCGGCGACACGCGGCTGCACGGCCTGCAGCTTGCGGGCGTATTCGCGCGCCGCGTCCGGGTCGTGCACGCTGCACGGGCCCACGACCACGAGCAGACGCGGGTCGCCGCCGGCGAGGATTTTGCGGATCGCCGCCCTGCCGGCGAGGACGACCTGGCGTGCGGCGTCGACCAGCGGCATGGCCTGCTCGAGCTGGCGGGGGGTGACGATCGGACGCACGGAGAGCACGTTGACGTTCTGTGTCTGCGCCCCGGCGTCGAGCGAAGGGTCGGCGGGGGGCCGGGCGGGCGGGGCGGTATTCATGGCGGCTGCAAGCTCCTGCGAAAAGTCGAGCCGGGCATATTAACACACCGCCGACGAAGGCGTAAGCCGCCGACGGCCGGTGCCCCGGCCGGGCCATAAGTGGGGGCCGGGTCCCTGCTTGGATTTCCGATCAGGTCCCCGGCCAGGTCCACGATTCGGGCGCTGATTTTGGTTGATTGTGTGTTTGGCCGCTGCTAGGGTGCGACGAACAGTCGCGACGGCCCGGGTCGAGTGCCTCGGTGGTCGCAAGAGTCGCGTGGCCCCGGTCCGGTCGCCGCGTCGTCAATGGGACAGGCAGCCGTGCGAATCGTGTCGTTCGGGCGATCCGCGGCGGGTGTGCCGGTCCCGGTTCCAGTATTGCGCGGACGGACCGCCGCGTGCGAAGGTGTTGTTGTGACGCCCGAATTGCAGAGCCGCGCCGAGCACATTCTCGAATATCAGTTCAAGGACCCCGACCTTCTTGAAGAAGGCCTCACCCACGCGTCGATCGCCGACAACCGGCTCGACTCGAACGAGCGCATGGAGTTCCTAGGCGACGCGGTGCTCGACCTGATCATCTGCGAGTCGATCTACAAAAAGTTCCCGACCCTGCAGGAAGGCGATCTGACGAAGATCAAGTCGGCGGTCGTCTCGCGGAAGATTTGCGCGGAAGTGGCCGTCGAAACGGGCCTGGCGGATCTGCTCATCATCGGCAAGGGCATCAGCTCGCGCACGGCGATGCCGCAGTCGCTGGCGGCGGCGGTGTACGAATCGATCGTGGCGGCGGTCTATCTCGACGGCGGATTCGAGGTCGTCAAGCAGTACGTCCTGCGCACGATGACGCCCAAAGTCGACGCCGTCGCCGCCAACGTCGCGCAGCACAACTACAAGGCCCTTCTGCAACAGCAGGCCCAGCGCCTCACCGGCGGCACACCGACGTACGAACTGCTCGACGAAAAAGGCCCCGACCATAGCAAGTGTTTTGAAGTGTGCGTCGTTATCAACGGGCGGCGGTACAGCGGCGCGTGGGGGCCGAACAAAAAGACCGCCGAACAGAAGGCGGCGCTGCTGGCGCTGGAGGAGATGGGGTGCGTCGACCGCAAGGAAGTCGACGAGGTGTACGACACGCTGATCGAGCAGTGATCGTGCTTGGTCGTCGGCCTCGCCCGATTCTCGTATCACGTGGCTCGGCGAAGGACCGCCTCTCCGGTTCCTCCCCCCTCCAGGGAGGTTAGGCGGGGCGGGCCGCTGCCTCATCGCAACAAAGCGCATTTACGCTCGGCCCTCTCCCTATCCTCTCCCGGAGTACCGGGCGAGGGGTTTGCTTTTATGGCATCCGCGGGCGGCTATTGCAGGTCAGCGGCCGCCCCCACCTAGCTTCCCCCGGAGGGGGAGGAACCGGAGGGGCGCTTCGAAAAGTGCACTAGCCTCGAACCTGCGCGATGACAAGGTGCGCCGAGTGCCTGCCTACTTCACGCCGGCGTGGCCGACAGCGGGGCGATGCCGTCGGCAGTGACGAGGAACAGCTTGTCCGTCACTTGGTGGGGCATCGTCCGGAAATCCTGGGCCACCTGCCGGGTGAGCTGGGCGACGGTGTCCTTCCCGCTGCGGAAGCACAGGAGAATGTCGCGGTTGGGGATGGCAGCGGCGAACGGGCTGCCGAGCACTTCGCGCAGGCGGCTGTGCAGGGTGGGGAGCAGCAGGCGCGTGGCGTCGAAGCCGTCGAGGGTCTGGAAGACGACGAGGCTCACCGAGCCGTCGTCGTCCTGGGCGGCGTGGGCCTGGATCGATTGGCTGCGCGCGACGAGGTTCGCCAGGGCGATCTCGTGCAGATCTTCGGGCGTTTTCTTCCATCGCTTCAGCACCTCGTGCGGCAGGTACGCGATCGTGCGGTCGCCGTCGAGGACGTAGGTGACGGCCAGCCCTTCGACGATCGGCTGCGTCACGATGTCGGCCGACCGCAGCTCGGCGAGTTCCGCCGACACGAGCATAGGGAGCAGTCGCTCCTGCACGGTTTCGAAATCCGCGAAGCGGTCGGGCGTGCCCTCGCTGTCGCGGAGAAGCTCCACGGCCCACCGCTCGACCTGGCGGCGGAACTCGTCGGGGGCGAGCTTGTACAGTCGGAACAGATTTTCCAGCGATGCCGTCCGGCCGTTGAGCCGCAGCGAAAAGGACTTCTCCGCCCGGGCAAGCTTCACGAGCGGGAAGCGCGATCGCACGATGTCGATCACCTGCTGGGCGAACTTTTCCCGGGTCACGTCCGGCATGCCGATGCGATTGTACGCCGCGCCATAGTCGTGAGCGAATCGGCGCCGATTTATGCACGCGACGGACACCGGCCTTCGCTAGCGCCGTCTTTCGACCGGCCGGGCGCGACGGCGTTGCATTCGCGCTCGCGCGTCGGACAATCGCGATCCTTTGCGGAAGGACTGATTTGTCGAAGGCATTGCGATTGGGAATTCTCGGCGCCGGCGCACCCGGCAAGGCCGTGGCCGCTGCGGCGGGGGCGGCGGGGTGGAAGCTGGCGGTGGTGGCCGACGCGATCCCGGAGCGCCGGGCGAACCTGACGCGAGGCACGGACGCCGTCGAGGAAGCCGACGCGCTGCGCGCCGCGTGCGACCCGACGCTCGACGCGGTGGCGATCTGCCTGCCGACCCACCTGCACGCGCCGGCGGCGCTGGCGGCGCTAAAGGCCGGTAAGCACGTCCTCATCGAGTTGCCGCCGGCGCCGGGCGTGAAGGACGCGAGGGCGATCGCCAAGGCCGCGGAAAAGGCGGGCAAGGTGTGTCTTTACAGCGTCGTCCGCCGCTTCGGCGCCGCCGAGCAATCGGCGCGGCAGGCGATCGACAAGGGGTACACCGGCGCGATCTATCACGCCCGCGCGGCGTGGCTGCGCACGCGCGGCGTGCCGCGCGGGACCGGCTGGTACGCCGACCCCGCACTCGCCGGCGGCGGGGCATTGATCGACCTCGGCTTGCCGCTTTGCGATCTGGTGCTCAGCCTCGCCGGCGGGGCCGGCGTACGGTCGGTCTTCGCCACCGGTCACGGCAACACCAGCGGCATCGACGTCGAAGAAGCCGGCACGATCGTATTGAAGCTCGATACAGGCGCGACGGTCGAGCTCAGCGTAAGCTGGGCCCTCAACCAGCCGCCTTCCCAGGCAGGCATGACCTGCCGGATCGCCTGCGAGCAGGCGGCGATTGACCTTTACACGCCCAGCGGCCCGATGCTGTACCGCCAGTTCGACGACAGCGGCCGCGCCAAGGCGGTGACGCTGAAGCAGCCGCAGACGGTCGGCCACGTCGCGCTCCTGCGGCATTTCAAGAATTGCGTGCTCGGCAAAGAACAACCCGTCAGCGGCCCGGCCGACGGCGTGCGGATGATGACGCTGATGGAGGGGGTGTACAAATCCCTCTACAGCGGCAAGACCGTTCTGCTCGGCGGGGCGTAATGCGGGCGCCGATCGGAATTGAGGCGACTCTTAGAG
>DASVSS010000189.1:0-14240 GCA_036387945.1 Tepidisphaeraceae bacterium
GGAGTTTGATGTCGTTCACATGGTAAGTGCGTGCCGCCTTGATCTGGAGAAGGGGTAAGCCACTTTGCGCCAGAACGCGGGCGACGAATTCGTCGCGTGCGGCCCGGTGCGGGGCGTCATGGCTGGCGTCATTCAACTCGATCGCCAGACACGGCCGTACGCCGTCGGCGTGACAGAGGATGAAGTCGACGTGCTTGGCTTGAATGCGGTTGAACGCCGATTGCCTATTGGCCTGCTTGCCGGGCACATAGATCAAGTCGGCGAGTCGAATTTTTGCGAAAATCAAATACTCGCTTCCCACCGCCGCCCGCAGCACGCCATAGAACGACGCTTCGGCTCGGCTAAACAGGTAATGCTTCGCGGCATATGTGGCATCGGCGGCGGGGCGGTTGCCTCGTTTGGAACCGATCCCCAGCAACGAGAGGATCGAGAGTAGACACCCGCTCGGCATACCAGTTCCAGCGTTGTAGGGTGCGGTTCACCGCACCATGAGCGTCGATCGGCATCCGCTGGTGCGGTGAACTGCACCCTGCAACGCCGGCCACGCGGTTACCCACCCCAAACATCAAAACACCCAATAAAAAACGCCCGAGCCTCCGCAGGTCGGGCGTTGTTGGCGGGGGCGCTAAACGTCAGCGGCCGTGTGCCAATCTGTATGATTCGATCGGCGATCGGCGTTACGAAACCGTCGCGACGTACGGCAGCAGGGCCATGTAGCGGGCGCGTTTGACGGCCCGGCTGATCATGCGCTGCTCCATCGCGTTGGCGCCGGTGCGCTTGCGGCTTTGCATCTTGCCGTTGCCGCTGAGGAGCTTTTTGAGTGATTCGGTGTCTTTGTAGTCAACGATCATCTTGCCCGATTCGGTGATCTTGGTGACCTTCACCTTGGGCTTGTTGAACGACTGAAACTGTTCTTTCTGACGGGCCATCGCGCGAAACTCCAAAAGGCGGCGGACTGGAAAAGTTGCGGGGGTCAATGATACCGACGGCCGCATTCAATGCAATAGTCTGAATACCGCGATTTTCAGCCCCCCCGCAGGCCGGCCGCCGGAGAAGGGCGACGGCTAAGCAACCCGCTGGACCTTGCGGGCCCGCTTGGCCGCGTACAGCCGGCCGTCGGCGGCGGCGAGGAGGTCGGCGGCGCCGGCGGTGGGGGGCAGCTCGGAGATCGCGGCGATGCCGGCCGACAGCTGCGGACGCAGCGTCAGCGTGCGGTGCTGGCGGGTCAGGCCGTCGACGAGATGCCGCAGCCGCTCGGCCAGCACGGCGGCGCTGGCGCGGTCGCCGCCGGGCAGGACGATCACGAACTCGTCTCCGCCGTAGCGGTAGGGCACGTCGCCGTCGCGGATGCTCGAGCGGATCACCTGCCCGATCGACCGCAGCAACTCATCGCCGGCGGGGTGGCCGAGGGTGTCGTTGAGCTGCTTGAAGTGGTCGACGTCCATCATCATCAGCACGCAATCCACGCCCCGGCCGCGGCAGCCGGCGATGAGCTTGGGCAGGCCCTCTTCCATCGCGCGGCGGTTGCCGCACTGGGTGAGGGCGTCGCGGCTGGCAACCGCCTGCAGCACGCCCAGCCGGCGCTCGAGTGCGTCGGTGCGGTTGTGGACGCGCTGCCGGGCTTCGCTTTCGACGCGCTTGATGCCGGCCTCAAGGGTTTTGTTGCGTTCGAGGATCGCCAGCAACGGCGCGCGCAGCGCTCGCAGATTCGCCGGCAGCGCGCCGAATTCTTCGCACCGCAATCGCCCGGCGCCGACCGCGTCAAGGCGCTCTGCCAGCCGGGCCACCGGCCGCCGCCAGCCGAACACTTCTCGCACGACCGCCCCGGCGACGTTCAGCAAGCCGATCATCGCCAGCAGCGCCAACACCGCCGCCGAGATCTCGCCGCTCGTGCGCACGAGCAGGTTCGTCGCCGCCCACAGCGTGATGGCGAACGCCGCCACCAGCGCCGCGCCTTTGACGGCGTACACCGTCACCGGCGCGCGGTTCGTCACGGGCGGTCGGTCGGTCCGGGGATTGGGCGTGCCAGCCGCTTCCATGCGTAGGCGTGGCATCGTCCGATTCCGCCCCGGGCTTAACCGCCGCCGACCCCGCCGGATTCCGATGGCGACGGTCCCGCTGCCCCCGGCTTGGGTTCGTTCGGCCATTTTCAATCTCCGCCGATTGAACCGCCGCCCCGATCCGCCCGATACAGCGAGGGAAGGCCGACCCGAACCATGACCAGCCCATTCGATCTTGTCGTCATCGGCTCCGGCCCCGCCGGGCAGAAGGCCGCCCTCAACGCCGCCAAGCTCGGCAAGCGCGTGGCCCTGATCGACCGCGCCGACAGCCTCGGCGGCGTCTGCATCCATACCGGCACGATCCCCAGCAAAGCCATCCGCGAAGCCGTCCTGCATCTGACGGGCATGCAGCTCCGCCAGGTCTACGGCGAAAGTTATTCGGTCAAAAGCGACATCACGATGGGCGATCTGCTGTATCGCGCCAATCACGTCATGCGCACCGAGACCGAAGTCATCCGCAACCAGATGCGCCGCAACCACGTCAGCGTCTTCAGCGGCACGGCGGCGTTCGTCGACGCCCACACCCTGCGCGTCACCTGCGACGACCAGGCCATCGACGTCCGCGGCCATCACGTTCTCATCGCCGTCGGCACCGAGCCGGCGCGGCCCGCCAGCGTGCCCTTCACGCCCGACCGCGTGATCGATTCCACCGAGCTGCTGTCGCTCACCAAATTGCCCAAGAGCTGCGCCATCGTCGGCGGCGGCGTGATCGGCACCGAGTACGCCTGCATGCTCGCCGCCGTCGGCGTGAAGGTCACGCTCATCGAGAGCCGCCCGAAGCTGCTCGAATTCGTCGACGACGAACTCATCGAGGCCCTGCAGTTCCGCCTGCGCGACAACGGCGTGCGCCTGCGCCTCGGCGAAGTCGTCGCCGACATCGAGCTCAGCGACACCGAAGTCGTCGCCACCATGAACAGCCGCAAGCAGGTGCACGCCGACCTGCTGCTCTACTGCATCGGCCGCCAGGGCGCCACCGACCGCCTCAACCTCGCCGCCGCCGGCCTGAGTGCCGACAACCGCGGCAGGCTTAGCGTCAACGAGCACTACCAGACTTCGGTCAGCCACGTCTACGCCGCCGGCGACGTCATCGGCTTCCCCGCGCTGGCCGCCACCAGCATGGAGCAGGGCCGCCAGGCCAGCAGCCACATGTTCGGGCAGTACACCGAAAGCACGCCGAGCCTCTTTCCGTTCGGCATCTACACGATCCCCGAGATCAGCATGGTTGGGCAGACCGAGCAGCAGTTGACCGCCGCCGCCGTGCCGTACGAAGTGGGCATCGCCCGCTACCGCGAGATTGCCCGCGGCCAGCTCATCGGCGATCCGCACGGGCTTTTGAAAATCCTCTTCCACCCCGTCAGCCGCCGCGTGCTCGGCGTCCACACCTTCGGCACCGGCGCCACCGAGCTCGTCCACATCGGCCAGACCGTCATGGCCGCCGGCATGCCGATCGACTACTTCGTCGACACCGTCTTCAACTACCCCACGCTCGCCGAGTGCTACAAAGTCGCCGCCCTCGACGGCATCAACCGCGTGCGCGCCGGTGCCGGGTCCGATGCAGCCCCTGCCGAAGTGTCCGCCGAATCGCCGTTGCCCTTGGCCGCTTGAACTCCGATCCCTTCTCCCGGTACTCCGGGAGAAGGCTAGGGAGAGGGCTTGAGCGTCGACGCGCTTTAAGCGCAATCCCGTGCCGGCCCCCTCCCTAACCCTCCCCCGTGCGTGCACGGGAGGGGGGACCAGACTGGGAGAGGGCACCCGACTACCCCCGCCGGCGCCAACAGCATCGCTGCTTTCCTCAAAATCCTCCGGCAGCACCGCCCGCACCCGCAGCGGCCGCCACCCGATCTCCCCGACGCGCGCATCAAAAAGAGTGTCCATCCATCTACACCCCAGCGCTGCGCGATCGACGTCGCCGCTGCGCAGCGCGCCCCCGCATCCCCCGGCCCTGCCGGCAAAAATTTTTCGGTTTTCCCCGCCGAGGCGCTGCGCGCTGCGCATTCGGCGGCGTCACACGGTCAGAAGGCGGTCGAGCGGGCTCGTCACCGCCGTCGCTGGCTTGTTCATGACGTGGGTATAGATCATCGTCGTTTCCAGCTTCGCGTGCCCGAGCAGCGTCTGCACCTGTCGCACGTCGTACCCGGCCTCGAGCAGGTGCGTGGCAAAACTGTGGCGGAAGGTGTGCGCACTGACCCGTTTGGCGACGCCGGACCGCCGGACAGCGGCTCGAATGGCGCGGTCCAGCGCCGACGGGTCGGCGTGCCAGCGGTAGCCCCGGCCGGCGTCGTCGCGCCGCAAAAGCCGGCTGGGGAACAAATATTGCCACCGCCAGTCCCGCTCGGCGTAGTCGATCTTGTTCGCCACCGCGTTGGGCACGGGGGCGAACCCGCCTCCCCGGGCCGAGTCGCGGTCGTGCTGGTGACGCACATGCCGCGCCTGCTCGACCAGACGGCCACGCAAGGCCGCGGGCAGCATCACAATACGGTCCTTGTCCCCCTTGCCGCCACGCACGATGAGTTGTTGGCGGTCGAAATCCAGGTCGCGCAACCGCAGCGTGCAACACTCGGTGATGCGCAGCCCCGCGCCGTACAAAAGCTCGACCATCGCCCGCCGCACCGATCCCGGGGCCAGTGCCGCGACGATGCGGCCGACTTCATGGACGCTCAGGACCGTCGGGACGCGCACCGGCCGCGTGCTCCGCTCGCCGGCGATCTGGCCCAGGTGATCCGGCCCCAGTTCTTCGCCGAGCACCTGCTTATAGAGAAAGACGATCGCGCACATCGCCTGATTCTGCGTCGCCGCCGCCGCCCGACGGTCGCGGGCCAAATGGGTCAGGAAAGCCCCCACGTCCCCGCCGCGCAGCTCCCGCGGGTGACGCCACCGCCCGTCCACCCGGCAGAAGCGGAGGAACTGCCCGACCCAACTCTGATAGCACTCGATCGTCAACGGCGACAACCGCCGCCGCATCCCCATCTCACTCAGTCGCTGGAGCACCGACATCCGACCTAACCTAGGACAAGTTTACGGTAACTTCAACATAAATAAGAATTGACACAATCGCTCAACATTGCCATCGTTACGAAATAACAGCGCTTCGCCCCGAGAATGATTCTCACGGCACCTGCGCCGATGAATGGGATGTTATGCCTCGCACCACGATCCATCTTGAGGCCTACGACGCTCCGTTCTCGGTGACGGTCGAGCCGTGGGCCGCCCCCGTTTTTGACGTGCAGCCGAAGGAGCGGTGCGAGATCGTGGTCGAGCATCCGACAGTCACCCCGACGGTCACTTGCGGCGTGGTTAACGGAGAGATGTACGTCACCGTGTACGAGTCCGGTAGCACTTTCAAGTTCGTTCGTGGTGCAGTAGTCGATTTCGAGATGCCCAGTCACCTCGCCATACCGTATCTCTCTGGCCCAGCCGCAAGCGAGGCATAACCAAACACTGCACTGGACCGGGGCCACAACGGTCCTTGTGATTCAAACGCTGGTCGTCGGCCCCGGCCAGTGAATGTTGGTCCGTTATGCTACTGGAGTCGTTCGATTGGGGATCATCTATTGGGCATTCTCGCAACTGATCTCTTACGGCGTGCTGCCGTGGGGGCTCTTCGTAGCGATCGCGTTCGGTGCCGCCTATCTGCTCCGCGTGCCCGGCATCTTCTTGGGACATGTGTTTGTCGCGATTGCCGTCGTCGTGTTCGACCTCCAGTGGATTCAATTCGAGATGCGTAAGCCGGGATGGGACGGGCAGCCGGATCAGGACTTCGTGTTCATGATCGGCGTGATGCTACGCATCCTGCTCATCAACACGGTCCTGCTTCCCGCCAGCTTGATCGCGTTGCGTCTGCGGCGGTCCCGCCAGTCGCATAACCACCCGCTGCAGCGGACCGGCGACGGGGTAGACTGATGCCCGCGAGCCGGTGAGCGCCGGCCGCTGAACGGGGAGGCGTTATGCTGCTGAGGAGAGCCTTATGCGACCGCTGATGATCTTCTTCGGCCTTCTCGACGTTGGCATTGTCGTCACATACTGCCGGGGAGTCCCGCAGGACGTAAGCAATCTGTCGCATCAGCCAATACTGACTCTCGTCTGCCTTTTCGTCATGGCTTCCTTGGTGGCGTCTGCCTACGGTCTGCTCCGCGACCGGCACTGGGTCTTCATCCTGAACTACATCCTTTTCCCGTTCCGATTGTTGCTCGCCTTCCTTTCGCTCATCTGGCTTGCCTTCCTCGTCCTCCCTGCTCAACCGTCTATCCTTCTCAACGAAGTTGTTTACGGGTTTGCGGTCGCTTTTGAGGGTGTGCGGCTTGGGCTGACCATCATGCTGCACGTCGAGCGTCGTCGGCAGCAGCATAACCATCCGCTGCAGTGGACCGGCCCCGGCGTTAATGCTGTGCAGGCCAGTTGAGTCCACCGGCCGGTCCCGGCCACTGAACGGTTTTGCGTTATCCCGCAGGAATGGCCGCATGACTGATGCTTGGAATCATCCCTCCATTGGATCATTCGCTCGGAAAGGTTCGGCCTTTTCCGCGACGCTCACGATCCCTGCATTTCAGCGGTTCAGTTACGACACCGGTTATTCCAACGCTCCACGCTCCGTCGGCAAGGTCGAGCTCTCGTTCGGGCCTTGGTTGACGAACGAAAAGCTGCCGGAGCCGACGCCCGAAATGGTCAAGATTGCGCAGAAGATTCTTGCAGACCCCGACAAGTTCGTCGACGCCGTGGCGCAGGGATTTTGGGATGAGATCAATGGCCGAGGCCCGACCAACGGCTACTGGTGGCACGATAACCTGGACGCGGTGAGCGACGGATTCCTGAACGCGGGGTTGCCAAAACCGGAGAAGCCACAGGGTGTTCTTCCCGGGCTTCAACTGACGGCAATCCATATCTTCCCGCACATCGAGGAGTACCCGCATCCGATCGCGTATCTTGAGTTTCACGCGGCCTTCGAAGAGGAGCATGGGGTTTGCGTCCTCAGCGACGGCGAGAAAGTTCTTGGTACCGCCTACTCTGGCGAACCGGCGATCGCCGGAGCAGTCGACAGGGAGCACGACTAGGAACCTAATCTGAACGGCAGTCGAGCGGGATAACCAGCCGCTGGAATGGACCGGCCCGGCGGAACGGTCCCCGTCGTTCTAAAACGTAGTCGGCGCCGGGCCGGCCATTCAACGTCGGTCCGTTATGCGACAAGAGCGACCAGCCACATGGGATCCGCTTCTCGTCCAGCTGATGCAGTTCGCGGTCGGTGATCCCGAGCGCGCTCGAAAGCTGGTTGCGGATCATCCCGAGGTTCTCACGATGCGTACCGGCATCGGAGAGACAGCGCTTCACTACTTGGCGGTAGAGAATTACGCGGAGGCCGTCCAGTTGCTGATCGACTTGGGCGCAAGCGTGCGAGTAGGGAATGACTTCGGCGCGTCCGCGCTGTCCGAAGCGATCAAGGTCGGAGCGACCGAGACAGTCGCAGTACTCCGGCGGGCGGGGGCAGTCGCATAACCAAACGCTGCAATGGACCGGCCCCGCCTTGCGCGTTCTGGTAGACTGAACGTCGGTCGGCGCGGGGCCGGCCATTGAACGTTCATCCGTTATCCCGCAGAGGTTGCATGGCGAAAGCGAAGACGACGCCGGCGACGAGCTTCCCCAAGTCGCTCAAGTACGACGATGACATGGAGTGGTGGGCGGGGACGGCGAAACTTCTTGGCTTTGCGGCGCTTCGCATCGCTATGGGCCGCCGCCGGTCGGCGACGAAGCAGATCCACCTGTTCGTTCCAGCGGACGAGGACGGGCCAACAGACGCCCAAGTGGTCGCTTATCGGTACTGCCTCAACAACCAACCCAGCGTAGTCAAGGCATGCCTTCGCGGCTTAACCGAAGTGGCGCGCAAGAGCCGGGCGGCGTACGAGGGGATGGTGCCGGAGCAGCAGTTGGAGAAACTGCTGCCGAAGAAGGTCACCGCCGAGCAACTGGAATCGCGGGTGCGACTCGCGAGCGTCCAAGTCACGGACCGCGAAAAACAAGGGGTGGCGTACATCGAGTACGATTTTAACTGCGCCTGGGATGATGAGCACGGACTGCTCATCGTGCTGCACAAGGACCGACTCGTGTACTCCGGCGGATCCGGGGACGGCTGGAAGGACCGCTGACCAGCCGGCCGACCGCGGGATAATGGGATGTTAGGCGGCTTGATGAAGCGTTCTCGGTCGATCGTCATCTTCGTCGTCGTGGCGGTCGTGCTTGTCGCCGGCTCGGGTTGGTTCTCGCCTTTTGGAACGGGTGAGTATGCGAATTCGCCCGACGGCCGTTACACGGCGCACGCATCAAACTTCCGCCGCGGCACGTGGTTGCACGGTCGTGTCAGCTACATCGAGATCAAGGTTGTCGAGAAGTCGACAGGGAACACCGTTTGGAAGGCTGAAAGGTATCCGCTCCCCAACGAATTGCCTCCCGAGTTCGGCGATCGCTCGAAGAAGTTCATCGTGTGGGCGCCGGATTCGCGGTCGGTTTCTGTTCCCGTTGGCGCCGCAACTGATTCGGTTTGGGCGGTCCCGTAGCGCCGCCTAACCAAACACTGCACTGGACCGGGGCCACGACGGTCCTTGCGATTCGAACACTGGTCGTCGGCCCCGGCCAGTGAATGTTGGTCCGTTATCCCGCAGATGACATGAGAAGTGAAAAGGGGACTTTACCAATTTGTGAAGCAAGGCACGAAACGGGGGACGCGTACGCATCACGCGGTTCGGCGGCAAAGGCCGGGGTGGCCTGCGTCTTATAGCCGGAACGCCAGGGCGGCGAAGCGGTCGGCCTCGCGGGCGAAATCCGCCGGGGCGGGCGGCAGGTCGATCCACCGCGGCGGGCGGCCCAAGCCCTTGAGGATCGCGCGCTCGAACTGCCCGGGGCGGCAGAGGGCGGCGGTGTTGGTCGACGCGACGATCGCTCCGCGCGGACGCAGCAGCGCGGCGGCTTCACTCACGAGGCGGGCGTAGTCGGCCTCGGCGCTCCAGGGACGCACGCCTTTTTTCTTCGATCCCGAGCCGAAGCTCGGCGGGTCGAGGACGATCAAATCGTACGAATGGCCTTTGCGGCGGGCGTAGGCGAAGAACTCGAACGTGTCCATCTTCGCGAACCAGTGCGCGGCGGGATCGAGGCCGTTGTGGGCGAAGTTGCGGCGGCCCCAGTCGAGGTAGCGGGCCGAGACGTCGACGCTCGTGGTGACCGCGCCGGCGACGGCGGCTGCAACGGAGAACGCGCAGGTGTAGGCGAAGGTGTTGAGGACGGCGGGCGGGGCAGGGGCGGAAGTGTTGCCGCGAGCGGCATGGCGAGCGATGGAGTCGTGGACGAATGCGCGGTTGTCGCGCTGATCGAGGAACAACCCGGTCGACAGGCCGTCGTAAAGGCGCACTTCGAGTTGCCAATGGGCTTCGCGCACGAGGATCGCTTCGGGCAGCGCGTCGCCGGCGGCGGGGGTGGGTTGGGTGACGACCGGCGGCAACGCCCCGCCGAGGCGGGAGCGGTCCCTGGCAAAGGGCTTGAGGTAGACCGCGCGCACGCCGATCGGACGGAGCAGCTCGAGCGCGACGGCGGCGGCGTCGGCCGGGTCGAACGCGGCGGGGGGGCGGCCTTCGTAGACGATGAGAACCGCGCCGGGCCCGTAGACGTCGACGAACACGCCGTCGACGCCGTCGGCGATGCCGGAGAACGCGCGGAACGCCCGCTCGACCCCCGCGGCGAGCGCCTGCCGGCGGTCGAGGGCGCGGCGCAGCGCGTCACGCCAATGCGTCGCACCGCGGTTTTGAGCAAGGCCGGCCATGGGACGATGGATAACCGGCGCGGGCGGAAAATGAAACGCGGGAGTTCGCGGTACAGCGAATCAGGTCGTGCGGGGCGCTTGAATTATCAGAAGCCAAGGGAACGTCGGCGATGTCCTCCCCCGTACGCCGGGAGAGGGTAGGGAGAGGGCCGAGCGTGAATGCGCTTGATTCGATGAGGCGTCCGCCCGCCCCCACCTAACCTCCCCCGCAGGGGAGGGACCGGAGAGAGGCGGTTCGTTGTGATGAGGCGTTAGCCTCGGCCTCCCTGCCCTCCGCGGGGTACGCAGGAGGATTTGCGCCGATCGCAGGGGCTGCTTTGAAAGGTCGCCCTCTGGCCTTCAGCGTGGTCTTGTCTATGTTTATCCGGCGACCTGCCAAGCTCGGCCAAAAGGAATGCGTTGTTGACTGCCATTCATCCCACTGCGATCGTCGTTGTTGTTGCGGTTGTTACGCTGGTCTGCGCCGCCGCGCCGGCCCAGACCGGCGACGTGCGGCCGGTGCATGATCCGGCGGTCATCAAGCAGGGCGACTGGTACTACCTGTTCTCCACCGGCGGCGGGCTGGCGGTGCGGCGGTCGGGGGATCTGCTGCACTGGGATCGCATCGGCTCGGTCTTCGATCGCGAGAATCTCCCCGCCTGGGCCAAGGCCGCCGTGCCGGGCGTGAAGGGGTTCTGGGCGCCGGACATCAGCTTTTTCAACAACAAGTATCACCTTTACTATTCGGTCTCCACCTTCGGCAGCAACCGCTCGGCGATCGGTCTGGCGACGAACACCACGCTCAATCCCGCCGACAAGGAGTACCGCTGGGAAGACGCCGGACTCGTGATCGCCTCGACGCCGAAGGAGACCAACTGGAACGCGATCGACCCGAACGTCGTGCTCGACGCCGACGGCACGCCGTGGCTGTCGTTCGGGTCGTTCTGGAGCGGGCTGCGGATGTGCCGGCTCGACCCGCTGACCGGCAAGCGGCCGCCGGGCGACACCGCCGAGCCGCCGCTGGTCGCAGGTCGCGGCGGCGGGGCGATCGAAGCGCCGTTCATCGTGCGCAAGGGCGATCATTTTTATCTGTTCGTCTCGTTCGACATCTGCTGCCGCGGGGCCAAAAGCACCTACCACGTGCGCGTCGGGCGCAGCAAAGCCGTCGAAGGGCCGTACGTCGACCGCGAGGGCAAAAAGATGACAGAAGGCGGCGGCACGGTCGTGCTGCGGGGGTACGGGCGGTTCAACGGCCCCGGCCATAACGCGGTGCTGCTCGAGCCCGGGGGCGACCGCATTCTGCACCACTTTTACGACGGCGAAGCCAACGGCGTGCCGACGCTACAGGTCCGCGCGCTCCACTGGGACGACGCCGGTTGGCCGACGGCGGGCGACCCGATCGGCGCGCCGACGGCGACCACGCAGCCGAGGTAGGCTCGCGCGGGCGCGATCCGCCCGCGATTGCCACCCGGGGCGGCAACGGCTATTCTCGCCTCCCTTTTCCATCCGGAAGGCGTTTCTATGCGATCGGTGATCTCGGCCCTTGTCATCAATGAACCCGGCGTGCTGGCGAGCGTCGCGGGCATGTTCTCGGCGCGCGGATTCAACATCGACTCGCTCGTGGTCGGCCGGACCGAGAACCCCGACCTCTCGCGCCTCACGGTCGTGTGCGATGCCGACGAGAACACGCTTGAGCAGGTCCGCAAGCAACTCGCCAAGCTCGTGCCTGTCGTGAAGGTGCGCGATTTCAAGGACGCCGCTTACGTCGAGCGCGATCTGGCGCTGGTGAGCGTCGCCGTCTCGCCGGAGAAGCGCAGCGAGGTGATCGAGATCGCCAACCTCTACCGCGCCAAGGTGATCGATGTCGCACGCGATTCGCTCATGATCGAGATCACCGGCACCGAGCAGAAGCTCGAATCGCTCATCGAGCTGCTCTCGCCGTACGGCATCAAGGAGCTCGCCCGCACGGGCGTGATCGCGATGGCCCGCGGCCAGCAGCCGGCAAAAGACGAAGGCAAGATCGACGGCCCGAAGAAGCGCGTGCGCAGCATGAACGCCCCGGCGGCGGCGAGCCTGCCGCCTTCGTGAGACATAGGGCGCGAGAGGAAAAGCGCGATTAAAGAAAACCGGCGCGCTTCTGGTCCCTCCCCTGCGGGGGAGGCTAGGTGGGGGCGGGCGGCGGCCTCATCGCAATGAAAGCGCAATCACGCTCTGCCCTCTCCCTACCCTCTCCCGGGGTACCGGACGAGGGATTTGCTTCTGTGGCGGCAGTAGGCCGCTGTTGCAGGTCAGAGGGGGCCCCCACCTAACCTCCCCACAGGGGAGGAACCGGAAGCACCTTGCGTCTACCGGTTACTGATTCAAAACGTCCGACCCGCTGCCGACGAGGCTGTCATTGCCGCCGCCGCCGCTCAGGGTGTCGTCGGCTTTGCCGCTGACGAGGGTGTCGTTGCCGGTGCCGCCGAGGATCGCCATGGGGCGGCCGCTGGCGTTGAAGACGGTGTCGGCGAAGTTGCTGCCGATGAAGACTTCGAAATCGCCGAGCACGATGTCGGTGACGGTCTGGCGGTCGGGGTTGGCCGGGCCGATGCGGGTGGTGGTGCCTTGGTCGTAGGTGGCGAGGCTGACGGTGTCGTTGCCTTCTCCGCCGACGGCGGTGTCGTCGGTGGGCACTTCGCTTTTGACGCGCACGACGTCGTCGCCGAACCCGCCGAGCATGGCGTCGCCGCCGTTGCCGCCGTTGAGGTCGTCGTTGCCGGCCCCGCCGAAGAGGTAGTCGTTGCCGTCACCGCCGATGAGGGTGTCATTCCGCCGGCCTTCGCTGGCCGAGAGCGAGTCGTTGCCGATCCCGCCGACGAGCAGGCACTTGATCGCCACTCGGCCGAGGGTGATGCGGTCGTTGCCCGTGCCGCCGTTGAACGTGATCGACCGCGTCGTGGCGAGATCGAACGCCGCCCCTTCGGCGACGCCCTTCACGAGCACCTGCCCCTGCGTCTTGCCGAGCCGCACGACCGACACGTCGTCGGACAATGACGTGCCTTCGATCCGCAGCCGGCCGGCGTTCATGGTGACGGTGGCCATCAGACGCCGGGCTTCGAGAGAGTCGATCATGCGGGAATTGCTCCGTGTAAGACGTGTGGAGCATGCAATAACGGCCGTGGCGTGCGCGCGTCAAGCCCGCCGCGGCGCGGTTGGCGGTTTTGCCCGCCTCCGCATGCCGTCGTGCGCCCGCGACACGCTGTGATTGCCGACGACTGCTGCGCGTCTTACACTCGCCTTTTTGCAGAGGAACATTGCCGATGACGCTCGCCGAGACCGACCCGAAGATTGCCGAACTGATCGCCAAAGAAACCCAGCGCCAGGCCGACACGCTGGAGATGATCGCCAGCGAGAACCACGCCAGCGAAGCGGTGATGGAAGCCCAGGGCAGCGTGCTGACGAACAAGTACGCCGAAGGATACCCCGGCAAGCGGTACTACAGCGGCTGCGGGTATTACGACGAGATCGAGAACCTCGCGATCGACCGCGCCAGGCAATTGTTCAATTGCTCGTACGCCAACGTCCAGCCGCACTCGGGCGCCAGCGCGAACTTCGCGGTGCAGCTGGCGATGTTCGAGCCGTACGACACCTTCGCCGCGATCGAACTCTCCAACGGCGGCCACCTCACGCACGGCAGCCCGGTGAACGTCAGCGGCAAGTGGCTCAAGCCGGTGACGTACAAGCTCGTTGAAGACGAGAAGCGCGACGACTGGGGCTACATCGATTACGACAGCGTCGAACAGGTCGTCAAAGCCCACAAGCCAAAGGTCGTCATGTGCGGCTACTCGGCGTACCCGCGCACGATCGACTTCGCCCGCTTCCGCGCGATCGCTGACAGCGTCGGCGCTAAATTGTGGGCCGACGTCGCCCACATCGCCGGCCTGTGCGTCGGCGGGGCCCACCCGCAGCCGTTCCCGCACTGCCACATCGTCACGACGACGACGCACAAAACCCTCCGCGGCCCGCGCGGCGGGATGATCCTGGCCGACGACGAAGAGCTGGGCAAACTGTTCAACAAGAGCGTCTTCCCCGGCACGCAAGGCGGCCCGCTCATGCACGTCATCGCCGCCAAGGCCGTCGCCTTCGGCGAAGACCTGCGGCCGGAGTTCAAGACCTACTCGCAGCAAGTCGTCAAAAACGCTAAGCGCCTCGCGACCGAGCTGATGAACAAGGGCTTCAAGCTCGCCAGCAACGGCACCGACAACCACCTGCTCCTGCTCGACCTCCGCCCCGTCGACGCCGAGCTCACCGGCAAGCAGGCCGCCGCGATGCTCGAGCAGGTCGGCATCATCGCCAACATGAACACGGTGCCTAACGAGACGCGCAGCCCGATGCAGACCAGCGGCGTCCGCCTCGGCACGCCC
>DASVSS010000190.1:0-11254 GCA_036387945.1 Tepidisphaeraceae bacterium
CCCGCGGCAACGCTGGATTTTGCGGGGAGTTCGACGTTCGCCGTGGCACGGGTCTTCAACCCATGCCACGGAGCGAATGGCGACCGTCGTGGAGGAACCAATACCGAACGCCTCTCGTTCCCGGGGCGCCACCGATCGGGACGCCTAGCCGTGGCACGCAATCGAGCACAGAGGTAGCCGCGAAACATTGCGCGGCTAAGCGTACTTATCCGCGGCACCCGGATGGCAGGCCACTCTCGGACAAGTTCAAGTGTTCGAGGGCGAACAAATTTTCGAGGACGACGGGAATTTTTTGACCGCCCGGGCGATTGATAGGTGAACCTGCCGCTGCACCGTGCCGCCGGCGGGATTCGCAAACAAGCCGCCCACGATTCGTCGACCGCTTGCCTGGCTGGCCCCGGAGGATCCGGTGGCTCGGCCGAAGCGCTGGCCGAAGGGCAAAGACCCGCGGAGAGGAAACCCCCATGCGATTCGCCACCCCGATGTTCGATTCTCTCGAAACCCGCAAACTCTTCGCCGCCGGCCCCGGCATCGGCCTGGGCGTGCCGCCTGCCGCCGACACGACCACCCATGCGCCGCTTGGCGGCGGGACCCAGGGGCGTCCCGACGAAAGTGCTGGCGGTGAGAACGCCGGCAACCGGCCCGCCCGGCCCGGTCAGGACGCCCCGGGCAGCGAAGGCGGCGAGACCGCCCGCCCGCCGCGCCCCACGGGCCCGCGAGGCGGGGGCGACGGCACCACGCGACCCGCCTCTCCGACAGGCGGCGACAACACCAATCCCGCGGCCGGCCCGCGGCGCGGCGGCGGGTCCGGTGGCGGCGGCGAGAACGCCGGTCCGAACGCCGCCCCGCGCGGCGGCGGAACCAACGGTGCTGGTGAAGGCGCCCCGGCCGGCGAGGTGAGCGAGACGATCGCCGCCGATCTTGCAGCCGTCCGCGCCGCCAAGCGGGCGCTGGCCGCGGAACTGAAGGCACAGCGCGAAATCCTTTCGGCCGACCGCATCGCCATCAAAGCCGCCGTCGCCGACCTCGCCGACGAGCTCGCGCCATTGCAGACGGCGCTCAAGGCCGCACAGAAATCCGTCCGCGCCGACCTGCGCGTCGCCCGGCAAGCGGTGCGCGCCGTCTACGCCGATTTCGCCGACGAGCTCAAGGCCGCCCGCTCCGCCGTCCGCGAGGCCCGTGCCGACGGCGACGCCGACGCGCTCGTCGCCGCCAAGGCCGCGTACCGCGCGGTCTTGGCCGATCTCGACGAAGCCCTGGAGCCCGCCGAGGCGAAGGTGCTGGAAGTGCTCGCCCCGGTGACCGCCGCCCGCAAGGCCATCGAAGCCCTCCTCGCCGCCGACCCCGCCTATGCCGCCGCCAAGGCCAAGTTCGACGCCGACGCGAAGGCCGCCGAAGCGGCCATCACGCCGCTGCGCGAAGCGCTCAAAGCCGCTCAGGACAAACTCCGCGACGACCGCGAAGCCGAAGCCGACGCCGACGCCGCCGATGGCAGTGCGTCAGCGTGAGCGGCCGAGTTCGCTCTCTCTGGCAAACTTCTGTGGCGTGGGCGTCTCGCCCACGTTCGCCGCCCTGCGGCGGAGCGGTGCTTCGAACTTCGCCCGAACGTGGGCGGGACGCCCACGCCACGGAAGAATGCGCGGGCGCCAAGAAAGTGTCTCGCTGTGCGAGGCCCGCGCTGCTGGCGCTACAGCGGTGTATAGTCGCCCGTTGCGCAAGGTGCGTTACAGGCGTTAAGAAAGTCGTTTCGCACCGCGCACCGCGAACGGTCGTTTACAGTCCAATCCCCGTCGACACTTCAAACGGCAGCGTGACGGTCTCAGTGCTGTCGTGATAGCGCAGTTGCACCTTGATCGTTTCGCCAAGCGGTTCCTCGAGCGAGTACACCATCGACCGCGAGTTCTCCTCGAGGGGTTGCTGGGGTGCCCGCGGCGGCATGGGGCGGCGCTGGACCGCGCGACCCGGACGGTTCTCGCCGATCTGTATGTCCCGCAGAAGCGACATCGGACCGCTCACCAGCAATTGCACGTCGCTGCGTTGGCGCATGTGCCATACCGGCGACGGCACCTGCATCACCGATGCCGACTGACGGACCTGCTGGACGGTGACTTTGTACGGCCCGACGTCAACCGATGCGTCGCGTACGAGCGGAAGGGGTGGCGAAACCGTCGACTTGGGATTGCGCGTCACTACTGCCGACACCGTGCCGCCGATCGTGCAGCGCGTTGCGCCAGGCGTGGGCGCTGCGGCCAGGTGCAGCGTCAACAGGCCTTGATGGGCGTCGTCATTGAGTATGACCGGCGCCGGCTGATCGAAATCCCCACCCGTCGCCAGCCCCTCATAGATCGTGGTGTCGAGTTTGCCGCCCTTGTCGTCTTCGAACTTCGTGACGTTAATCCCCTTATACGGCACTGAAAGAATCGCCACGTCCGCGGTCGAGAGCATCAGCCGCGCGACCGTGAACCCCGCAGGGCGGAACTCAGGGGCCGGCGGGTTGGTCCAGCCGGCGGCCTGGGGATTGCCTTTGCCTTCGCCCTTGATCTCGTCTGGCGCGGCCTTGCCGATCATAATGGAGAACAAATCGACCCCCGTCTTTTCGATCTTCGGCTGCGTCGCGGCGCCGACGGCGGGGACGGCCATGCCGGGGCGGCGTGCCGGAATTTCGCTGCGCTGCGACGGCGGGGGCGGCGGCCACTGGCGCAGCCGCTCGCCACGCGGGGTGGGGGTACGGGGGCCGACGACTTCGATCGGCCCCGCCTTCACGCCGCCGAGATCGATTTGCGCTTCGAACGGGATGCGCACCGATTCGATCCGCTCGGCGCGGGTGAACTCGATCGCCACTTCGTCGTGCCCGCTGGGCACGTTGAGGTTGAGAACGCTCGGGCGCACGCCTTCGGTCTGATCGTAGTTACGGTCGGTCTGGTCCTGGAGCACTTTGTTGTTCGGGCCCAGGACACGCACTTTGCGCACGAGCGACATGTCGCCGTCGATGGCGAGATTGAGGTTCAGCAGCGCCCGGTCATTTTCGCCGAGCGAGCGGACGCTGACCCGCGCCCCGCCGACGTCGGTCGACGCGCCGACTTTGAGCGTGAGCCGGCCGGTCTCGACTTGCGGCGTGCCACGGGCGATGCGGGTCAGCACACTGCCGCGCACGAACACGCGCTCGGCGTCGTCCGCCGGGGACCGCGGGGCCTGCACGCCGAAGATCAGCGAAAACCCGTCCTCGCTCACCGCCGGCTGCATGAACGACCCGTTGTAGCCGCTGTTGCGGTTGCCGGTCATCAGGCTTTGGAACGTGTCGTCAACGAACGTGTCGATCGAGATCGCATCGTTGGCCGGCGGCAGCATCTGGTCGGCGAGAGTGAGGATCAACTGCAGTTGCACGCCCGCGTTGCCGTCGTTGTACGCCCGGCCGCGGAACATTTTCTGAACCTCCGGCCCGCCGCGGCTGATGCGGGCGGTATGCACCCGCAACTTCGCCTCCGCTGCCTGCGTGGCGGCGGGGGCGGTCGCCGGCCCGGCCGGCCGATCCTGTGCGACCACGGCAGCGGCAAAAAACAAGACGGCAACGAACGATTGCGTCGAAAGCATGAAACCCCATCGGTTAGAGAGTGATGAGTGTAGCGTGCCGCGCGTCGGGCGGGCAAACGCTTGGGCACACTTCGCGTCTCCGCTGCGATTCGCTTGGCCGCCAGTGGACGCAGATGAACGCAGGCAAGAAAAGACTGACCACGATTTGCAGTGCGATTGCGGAAACCCCGTAGCACGGGCGTCCAGCCCGTGTCCTCGTTTTCTACGCAAGATCACGGGCGGGACGCCCGTGCTACGAGCCGCTCTCCGATCGCTCGGCGCGTGGGTGTTCTTTCGCTGTGCCCTCTGTGCCTTTGTGGCGCCTTTTCTTATCCGTGGTCACCGGCGTCCGTCTGCAGCTGAGCCCGCCTCCGGGGACAGCGGGGCTAGCCGACTTTCTCGATCGTGATCATGTGCGTCACCGGCTTGATGGCCGCTTGCACTTCTTCGGTGAGCTGGGCGTGGCGGCGGGCGATTTTCTCAGCGGCCGCGGCGCGGTCGGCGGCGTCGAAGACGTCGGGGGAGTCGGCCAGGACGTGGATGAGCTGCTTGTACGCGCGCGTCTCGAACGCCTGCTTGGCGGCGATCTTCGTGACGACGGCATTGAACGGCGCGTTGAACGGGCTCGGCACGAAGTCGGCCGCGAGGTTGACGCCGGCGGCGAGTTGCTCGGCGGTGTATTCGCGGGTCGTCTCGCCCCACTTCACGCGGTACCGGCCGGGGGCGGCTTTGACGATCAGCGTCAGGCGGTTGAGGTCGCTGTTGAACGGCAGCACCGTCGCGACGCCGGCGGTTTCGTTGTGATCTTCGAGGCGGCCGTTGAAGCAGAACGGGTAGCGCGTGCTCTCGATCGTGACGATGTTGTTCTCGACGCCGCGGACGCTGTGCCCGCCGTCGGCGACGGCGGTATTGGCCGCGAGATCGACGGTGATCGTGCCGACGTTGCCGTCGAATCCCATCGCCTTCAAAAAGCCGTACGCCATCGCCAGGTGCCCGGCACGGCCGGGGTGGAATCCGTCGTTGCCGCCGACGAGGTAGCCTTCGCCGAACTTCGCCTTGGCGTCGACGATCGCCCGCAGCATCGGCGTGTGGACGTCGGCGTAGTGCTGGCCAGTCGATTCGGCAACGGTCTTGGACTCTTCGCCCAGTGCCGCGAGCGTGGCGTTGTACACCTCGGGCGTCACCGACGGCCGCTTGAAGCTGACGGTGTCGACTGCGCCCGGCGACCCGACGATCACCCGCGCGCCGGCGGCCTTGAACGTCTCGACGATCTTCGTCATTGCCTCACGGTAGGTGGTGCGCGTTTCGTCGCTGATGGCCTTGTACGCACCGTCGTTCATGCCGTAGAGGGTCGTGGCAATCGTCGGCCGCACGGGCAGGACGTCGGTCTTCATGCGTGCTAAGAATCCCGGTGCCCGCTCGCCGCTCCAGCCGAACTGCACGACGTCGACCTTCAACGGCTGGCAGAGCCGCAGATACGTTTCGATCATGACGCTGTACTGCTTCTGCTCGGTGATCGAGTCGCCGCAAATCGCCAGTACGTCGCCGTCACGCACGAGCGGCTCGGCGACGGCGGGGCCGGAAACGAGGACGATGCCGCAAAGGGCCAGACATCTGATTCGGCAGAATGTTCGGGGGAGCATTCGGGGGAGGGTTCGAAGGAGTAGGCGCATGAGTCCTCTTTTTAGGCACGGAACGCAAAGCAGCGTTATACCCGCGCCAGCGGGTGACGGGTTTGTTCGCGCGACGAATTTCGGTAATGGATCCGTTCGAATTCCGGGGCCACGGCCGGTACGCCGCGTCGTGTCCCATGACCGCGACGGGCAGGACAACCGACGAATCGATTGACGACCAATACCCCACGACCCGCGGACGAATGTTCGACACCAACCATGCCGGGGCGCGATATACTCGCGGCCATGGCATTGCTCATCGAAAGCCCCGCCGCCCCGGACACGCCGATGTCGCTGCACGACGTGTCGAAGATCTCGCAGACGCTCGCCGAGCACATGCAGACGCTGCCGCTGCGGGCCGAGGGGTTTAGCGTCGAAGATTACTTCTCGCTCAACGGCAACTATCTGCTGGAATACGTCGACGGCTGCTTACAGATCCTCCCTATGCCCGACCTTTATCACCAGATGTTGTCGCAGTTGCTGCTGTTAAAACTGCTGGATGTTCTGAAAAGTGATCCGGCAGGGCAGGTGTGTTACTCCCCGTTCAAAGTCATGCTCGACGCCACGCGATACCGCGAACCGGACCTGGGTGTCATGCTCGGCAAGCACGCCGCCCGCCGGCGCCGCACGCACTGGGAGGGGGCCGATTTCGTGATCGAGATCGTCAGCGAATCCAACCGCCGCCACGACCTTGAGACCAAGCGCCACGACTACGCCGTCGCCGGAATCGGCGAGTACTGGGTCGTCGACCCGGAGTTGAAATCGATCACGCAGTTCGTGCTCGACGGCCCGGCCTACCGCGAGCAGGCGGTCGCCCGCGGCGCCGAATCGGTGCACGGCCACGTCCTCGCGGGTCTCACCGTCGCCGCCGGCCCATTGTTCGCCGAAGCCGAAGCCAGGTTGTAGCACATGGGCCACCAGCGGCCGCCGGCCGCTCTCCGGTTCCTCCTCTGTGGGGGAAGTTAGGTGGGGGCGGGCGGGTGCCTCATCGCAACAAAGCGCAATCACGCTCGGCCCTGTCCCTACCCTCTCCCGGGGTACCAGGCGAGGGATTTGGTTCTCGGGCGGCAGTGAGCCGCTATTGCATGCCGCACGCCGCCCCCACCTAACCTCCCCCGGAGGGGGAGGAACCGGATGTGGGCGCTTCGGCGAGTGACCCGAGGCTTAGGAATCTCACGCAACTACGCGGTTTTTTGTTGACGGGATTTGATTCAGCCATATATTCGGATATACGGATTGACCAACGAGCAGGTGCTTGGTTGGTGTCGCTTTCGCCTTTCAATGGAGTCTCGCGTATGACCGCCGTCCTCACCCCCCCGACGAAAAAAACCGCCGCCACGTTTGAGTACAAGGTTCGGGATCTGTCGCTGGCGGAGTGGGGCCGCAAGGAGCTCATGCTCGCCGAGCAGGAGATGCCGGGTCTGATGGCCTGCCGGGCGGAGTACGGCAGCTCCAAGCCGCTGGCGGGGCTGAAGATCGTCGGCAGCCTGCACATGACGATTCAGACCGGCGTGCTGATCGAGACGTTGACGGCCCTCGGGGCCAACGTCCGCTGGTGCTCGTGCAACATCTTCAGCACCCAGGACCACGCCGCCGCCGCCGTCGTCGTCGGCCCGGACGGCACGGTCGATCAGCCCAGGGGCGTGCCGGTCTTCGCCTGGAAGGGCGAAACCCTTGAAGAATATTGGTGGTGCACCGAGCGCGCCCTCGACTTCGGCAACGGTGCCGGTCCTGACCAGATCGTCGACGACGGCGGCGACGTCACCCTGCTGATTCACAAAGGCACCGAGTTCGAGGCCGCCGGCAAAGTGCCTGCCACGGACTCGACCGATAACAAAGAGTACAAAGTCATCCTCGCCCTGCTGGCCAAAACGCTCAAAGAGCAGCCGCAGCGCTGGACGAACGTCGGCAAGAACTGCCGCGGCGTGAGCGAGGAGACGACCACCGGCGTGCACCGCTTGTACGAGATGCAAAAGGCCGGCACGCTGCTGTTCCCGGCGATCAACGTCAACGACAGCGTCACCAAGAGCAAGTTCGACAACCTCTACGGCTGCCGCCACTCGCTCATCGACGGCCTGTTCCGCGCCACCGACGTGATGATGAGCGGCAAGGTCGCGGTCGTCTGCGGCTACGGCGACGTCGGCAAGGGCTGCGCCCAGTCGCTCAAAGGCCAGGGCGCCCGCGTGATCGTCACCGAGGTCGATCCGATCTGCGCCCTGCAGGCGGCGATGGAAGGCTACCAGGTGCTGCCGCTGGAAGACACGCTCGGCTATGCCGACGTGTTCATCACCACCACCGGCAACTACAAGATCGTGACCGCCGCGCACATGAAGGCGATGAAGGACAAGGCGATCGTCGCCAACATCGGCCACTTCGACAACGAAGTCGACATGGCCGGCCTCGAACTGCTCGAAGAAGCCGGCAAGGCCAAGCGCACGAACATCAAGCCGCAGTACGACATGTACACCTTCAGCGACACCGGCCGCAGCGTGCTGATCCTCGCCGAAGGCCGCCTGATGAACCTCGGCTGCGCCACCGGGCACCCGAGCTTCGTGATGAGCGCATCGTTCACCAACCAGACGATCGCCCAGATCGAGCTGGCCCAGAACATCGGCAAGTACGACAAGGCCGTCTACGTGCTGCCGAAGCACCTCGACGAAAAAGTCGCCCGCCTGCATTTGGACAAGCTCGGCGTGAAGCTCACGAAGCTCACCGAAGAGCAAGCCGGCTACATCGGCGTGCCGGTGGACGGGCCGTACAAGCCCAATCACTACCGGTATTGATCCCCGAGGGTTGGATAAAGAATCGCACGCAGGCGTCAGTCTTCGGACTGACGCCTGCGTTCGTTGGAACACCAGCCGCCCCGCGGGCTCTTCCACAAATCGCGTCAAGAATGCGTCACGCCGCGGCACAGACGCGTACCATCGCCGGCAACAGGAGGTCGGCATGAGAGCACTGCGGGCGCTGGGCGATTACAAGAAGCAACTCGGCCAGGGCGCCGGCGTCGACGCACCGAAGTGGATCGTCCGCGCGGCGCGGCTGGGGTACGCGGCGCGCGGGATCGTGTACCTGCTCGTCGGCGGGCTGGCGATTCTGGCGGCCCTGGGCCGCGGCGGGGGGACCGGCGACACGAAGGACGCGCTGCGGGCGACGCTCTCGGCGCCGGGCGGGTGGGCGCTGCTGGCGGCGCTGGCCGCAGGGCTGGTGGCCTTCGCGGGGTGGCGGGCGTTTCAGGCGGCAGTCGATCCCGACCACGGCGAGGTCGACGCCAAGGCCGTCGCGCGGCGCGTCGGATTCGCGGTCAGCGCGATCACGTATTTGCTGCTGGCCGTCGCGGCGTCGCGCCTGGCGTGGGGAAGCGGCGCCGGCGGCGGGAGCGACACCGATTCGTGGACGGCGTGGCTGATGAACCAGCCCTTCGGCCGGTGGATGGTCGGCATCCTGGGCGCGGTGGTGATCGGCATCGGCGTGGGCATGATCGTCAAGGCGTGGCGGCGCAAGTACGAGCGCTACCTCGACCTCGGCCACCCGCTGATGCAGAAGCTGCGGCCGGTCTGCCGGTTCGGGATCGCGGCACGCGGGGCGGTCTTCTTCGTCATCGGCGGGTTCTTTTTGTACGCCGCATACACCTATGACCCCTCCAAGGCCGGCGGCCTGCGCGAGGTGTTCGGCGAGGTGAGTGCCCAGCCGTTCGGGCAGGTGCTGCTTGGCGTGCTGGCGGCAGGACTGTTTTCGTTCGGCGTGTACGGCCTGGTGCAGGCCCGCTACCGCCGCGTCGGCACGCACAAGCCGGCGGGGTGACCGGGCTGGTTTGTCGCACGCCCGCATCGTTCGAAGAATCACAACGCCAAGTACGCCGCTGGTTTCTCCCTTTCCGGGGGAGGCTAAGTGGGGCGGCCCTAGGCCTGCAATAAAGGCTTGAGGCCGCCCGAGAAGCAAATCCCTCGCCCGGTACTCCGGGAGAGGGTAGGGAGAGGGCCGAGCGTGATTACGCCTTGTTGCGATGAGTGCCCGCCCGCCCCCACCTAACCTCCCCCGGAGGGGGAGGAACCGGGCGTGGCGCGTTGTTGTGATGAGGCGGCGGCATCTGCCCCCTCCCTGCCCTCCCCGGGGTACGCGGGAGGATTGGCGGCTTTTTGCAACCGGCGTCCGGCCGTCACCACACGGCTTATTCCGCAGCGACGGGATAAGACCGTTGCTCCGTCCGACCAGATCTGGCCTGTTATTTCGCCGGCTTCCCACGGACGGTCAATCGGATGCAGCAAGCGTTTGCTTCGCCGGAAATTCGCGGATTTCGCGTGCGTCTGGTCCGGGCATCCGGTACGCTCCGGCGGCACCCCGGAGGATCACCCTATGTCGCGCTCGTCTTTCCTCGCCCTCGGCGGGGCCTGTCTGCTTGTCGCCCGCGCCGCCGTCGGCGACGTCACCGCCACCGTTAACGGCACGAGCAACGTCAAGCCGATTTCGCCTTACATTTATGGCAGCAATCAGCGCAACGTCCTGGCCACGGTCTACCGCGACGGCGGTAACCGCTGGACGGCATTCAACTGGGAAAACAACGCCTCCAACGCCGGCAGCGATTACCAGTACCAGAACGACAACTACCTTGTCCGCAACGCCTCGACCGCCAACCAGAACAAGCCCGGCTACGCCGTGCTGCCGGCCCTGCAGTCGGCGGCGGCGGCGGGGCGGGCGAGCATCCTGACGATCCCCATCGCCGGCTACGCCTCGGCCGACAAGCTCGGCGGGGGCGACGTCCGTACCGCCGACAACTCGCACCTGTCCACGCGTTTCAACCGCGTGCTGCCTGCCAAGCCCGGCGGCAACTTCTCGCTTACGCCCGACCTTACCGACGACTTCGTCTACCAGGACGAGTTCGTCAACTGGGTCAACGCCAACAAAGCCCCCGGGCAGGTGGTGATGTACAACCTCGACAACGAGCCGGATTTGTGGTCCCACACGCACGCCGAGATCCATCCCGCCCGCGTGACGTATGCCGAGCTGGTGCAGAAGAACATCGACTACGCCAAGGCGATCAAGAACGTCTCGCCCGATGCCGTCGTCCTGGGCGCGGTGAACTACGGCTGGGGCGGCTACCGCAGCCTGCAAGGGGCGCCCGACGCCAATGGCCGCGATTTCCAGACGCACTACCTGCAGCAGATGAAACTCGCCGACGCCGCGGCGGGCAAGCGATTGGTCGACGTGATGGATTTCCACTGGTACCCCGAGGCCCAGGGCACCAACGCCAGCGGCGTGGCCACCCGCATCGACGGCAGCGACACTTCGCCCGGCGTGGCGGCGGCCCGCATCCAGGCGCCGCGCTCGCTCTGGGACCCGAACTACCAGGAAAACAGCTGGATCACCCGCGATTCGCTCCAGGGCACGGATAAAAAGATCAGGCTGCTCCCGCGCACGCAGGCCCTCATCGACGCCCACAACCCGGGCATGAAGATGGCCATCACCGAATACAACTACGGCGGCGGCGATCACATTTCCGGCGGGCTGGCGCAGGCCGACGCACTGGGGGCGTTCGGCGAAGCCGGCCTGCAGTCGGCCAACCACTGGGACACCGGCAACGGCACGAGCTTCGTCAACGCCGCCATGCGCATGTACCAGAACTACGACGGCAAAGGAGGCAAATTCGGCGACACCAGCGTCGCCGCCGCCGTCAGCAACGACGGCACCGCCAGCCTTTACGCCGCCCTGGACTCGACCAAATCCGGGCGACTCACGCTCGTGCTCATCAACAAAAGCGAGACGGCGCAGACCGCGAGCCTGTCGCTGGCCAATCTGCCGGGCTTTACCGGCGGCGAGGTGTACCAGTTCGAGGCCGGGTCGACGGTGGTCAATGGCGTCGTTCAGATCACGCGCCTGGCAGACCTGGCACTGTCGAACCCGAACGCGCTGAGCTTTTCGATGGACCCGCTGAGCGTGACGACGATCGTCCTCGTCCCCGAACCCGCCGGCCTGTCGATGATCGGCGCGTTGGCGCTGGCGTCGCGCCGCAACCG
>DASVSS010000191.1:0-1799 GCA_036387945.1 Tepidisphaeraceae bacterium
CCCCGAACCTTAAGGCGGTTTTTTACGGCGCGGGGACGCTCGGTTACATGCTCACCCCCGCCGTCTGGGAACGCGGCATCATGCTCACGAGCGCCCTGTCGGCCAACGCCATTCCGGTCGCGGAGTACACGCTGGCGACGATCCTTTTCTCGCTCAAGCACGGCTGGCGCCTGGCGCGGCAGACGAAGCAGCAGCGCCGCCATCCCGATCGCAACGACGTGCCTGGCTGCTACGGCACGACCGTCGGCCTCGTCTCGCTCGGCGCAGTCGGCCGGGCGCTGCTTCAGCTCCTGACGCCCTTCAATCTGCGCGTGCTGGCGTACGACCCGTTTCTCGACCCGCACGAAGCGCGGGCCCTTGGAATCGAACGCGCCACGCTTGACGAAGTCTTCCGTGCCAGCGACGTGGTGTCCGTGCACACGCCGTTGTTCCCCGAGACCGCCGGGATGATCACCGGCGCTCACCTCGGATCCATGAAATCCGGGGCGACGTTCATCAATACCGCCCGTGGCCAGATCGTGCGCGAAGCGGAGATGATCGCGGTGCTCATGCGTCGGCCTGATCTGCAGGCGATTCTTGACGTGACCACGAACGAGCCGACCGAACCCGATTCGCAGTTGTACGATCTGGATAACGTTGTGCTCACGCCGCACATGGCCGGGTCGGTCGGCGCCGAGTGCCGCCGCATGGGGCGGTACATGGTCGACGAACTCAAACGCTATCTTGCTGGCGAGCCGCTGCGATGGGCGGTGACGCCGGAACTGGTCGCACGCTCGTCGCACCGCCCCGTTGCCGCAGCGGGAAACCGCCGCGCACCCGCCGGCGCGGTCTGACGCAACGTGACGCCGATTCGACCACCGTGATGCAATGAACGCGCCAGGCGGACGCCTCATCACTACCAAAGCGCCTCTCTGGTTCCTCCCCTCCGGAGGAGGCTAGGTGGGGGCGGGCGGACGCCTCATCGCAATCAATCGCATTAAGGGCTCAAGCCCTCTCCCTACCCTCTCCCGGCGTACCGGGCGAGGGATTTGCATCTGTGGCGTTAGCAGGCCGCTACTGCATGTCAGAGCCGATCCTAAAAAGAGCGACCGGAAATGTTCACGGCGATTCCGGCCCGAACGTGCGTGTCGCTCCTGGCTCGAGCGTCACGTCCTGCACGCGCCCGCCGATCCGCACGCGGCCGGTCGCCGCTGACGGCGTGACGTTCTTCAGCCGCGCCGTTTGCAGCTTCCCGCCCTTCCATTCCATCGCCACCTCAAACCCGCCGCGGGCGCGCAACCCGCTCACTGCGCCGTCAGCCCACGCCGCTGGCAGCGCCGGCAGCAGGTCGATGTAGTACCGGTCGTGCGCCGGGGCCGCCGGGTCGGTGTAGCGCTCGTGGCTTTGCAGAAGCATTTCATTCACCCCCGACACGAACCCGAAGTTGCCGTCGATCTGGAACGGCGGGTGGGCGTCGAACAGGTTAGGGTACGTCCCGCCCGCGCCGGACATGACGGTCTTGGCCTCTTCCGTGAAGCGAAGCTGGTAATCGATGAGCCGATGGGCGTGGTCGCCGTCGCGCAGGCGAGCCCAGCAATTGATCTTCCAGGCCAGCGACCACCCCGTGCCGTCATCGCCGCGCATGTCGAGGCTCTTTTTTACTGCCGCGGCCAGTTCCGGCGTGCCGACCGCGGTGATCTGGTTGCCGGGGTGCAGCGGGAACAGGTGCGAGATGTGCCGGTGCCGCAGATCGCGCGCGTTGGCGTCCCAGTCGCCGTTCCACTCCATGAGCTGCCCGGCCTTGCCGATCCGCAGCGGCG
>DASVSS010000192.1:0-3380 GCA_036387945.1 Tepidisphaeraceae bacterium
CGTCACGCCAGTTTCTGCTCGATCGCGCCCTTGGCGAAGGCCAGCGCCGCGTCGAGCGCGGCGACGTCTTTTCCGCCCGCCTGGGCCATGTTCGGGCGGCCGCCGCCGCCGCCGCCGGTGGCTTTGGCGACGTCGCGGGCGATGTCGCCGGCCTTGAGGCCTTTCTTGATCGCGTCCTCACTGGCGGCCGTGAGGTAGGCGATTTTTTCGTCATCCACAGCCGCGAGCAGCAGCACGTAGCTCGGACAGCGGCTTTTGACCGCGTCCATCACGCCCAGCAGGTAATCGGCCTGGGCGCCGTCGAAGCGGGCGACGACGACGCGGGTTTCGCCGACGGCTTTGGCTTGGGCGACGATCTTTTCCGCGGCTTTGGCCGGTTCCAGCAGGTTTGCGGCGCCGCCGCTGGCGAGCTTCTTCTTTAGTTGCTTGATCTCTTCCTGCAGTGCAGCGATGCGTTTTGGCGCTTCGTCGGGCGTGGTGCCGAGTTGCTGTGCGATGGCGCGGAGTTGCTGCTCGGTGCGCCCGACGTGCCACAGCGCGGCAGCGCCGGTGACGGCGACGATGCGGCGGACGCCTTTGCTGACGCTGCTTTCTTCGATGATCTTGAACAGCCCCGCCTCGCCCGTGGCCGAAAGGTGCGTGCCGCCGCAGAACTCGACGCTGCAGTCGGCCGCGCCGTCGAACGCCGGGCCGCTCGTGCCGATCGAAACGACGCGCACTGGGTCGGGATATTTTTCGCCGAACACCGCCCGCACACCGCCGATCTTCTTCGCCTCGGCCAGCGGCATCACGGTGGAGGTGACGGTGAGATTGAGCGTGATCTGCGCGTTCACCGTCTGCTCGATACGCGCGATATCGTCGGCGGCGATCGGCTTGTCGTGGACGAAGTCGAAGCGCAGCTTGTCGCTGTCGACAAGGCTGCCCCGCTGCTCGACGTGCTCGCCGAGAATGCCGCGCAGTGCGTGGTTGAGCAGGTGCGTGGCGGTGTGGTTCCGCATGACGTCGGCGCGGCGCCGGTCGACTTCGACGTGCGCCGTCTGGCCGACTTCGATGCTGCCGCTGTCGAGTTCGCCGTAGTGCAGAACGTGCTTGCCGCGGCGCTCGGCGCTGGCGACGAGGAACGTGCCGGTGGGCGTAGTGATCTTCCCGACATCGCCGATCTGCCCGCCCTGCTCGGCGTAGAAGCTCGTGCGGTCGAGGACGAGGGCGACCATGTCATCCTGTGGGGTGGGCGTCCCGCCCGCCTGATGATCTGTTTTGCTGGCGGGCGGGACGCCCACCCCACGTTCCAAACGGCCGCTCGTGACGGGTTGGTCGCCGGCGATCCAGCCGAGGATTTTCGCCGTCGTCGTCAGGCCGTCGTACTTTGGGGCGTCGTCTGTCTCGGCGAATTGGCCGAGGTCGACGGCGACGTTCTTGTGCTGCTTTCTTCCCTCGCCCGATTTTTTGATGAATTCACCAAAGAGCCGCTCATATTCGCTGCGATCGATCGCTACGCCAAGTTCGATCGCCATCTGCTCCTGGAGATCGATGGGGAAGCCATAGGTTGTGTGAAGGTCGAAGGACGCTTTTGCTGGAATTCCGATTCTTGACCTGCTTCTCAGTTCGGCCTTCAGTTCGGGAGTGAGCGTGATGCCTCTGATATCACTACCATACTTGACGTATATGGAATTATGCATCGGATGATCAAAGCCGACATTCAAAACCTGTTCTCGGACGTTGCCTTCGTTGGCACCGATTCCAACCATTCCGGTTTGGCTGAGTTCGCCTTCGGTTTGCTTGGCATAAACTTCACCATAAGCACGTGCGACATCCTGTAAAAACTGTGATAGCCCACGGTCAATGGTCTGAAGGAAACTCGCTTCCTCGGCCTCGATTACTCTAGTCACGCGCGGCGATGCCTTGCGCAACTCGGGAAACGCATCCCCCATCGACTCGGCGACGACCGCGACGAGTTCGTGCAAAAACGGCTTGCGCAAACCGAACTGCTGGTACCCGAACCGCACGGCGCGGCGGATGACGCTGCGGACGACGCTGTCGCGGCCCTTGTTATCCGGCTTGGCGCCGTCGGTGATGGCGAACGTCGCCATGCGGGCGTGGTCGGCGATCACGCGGAAGGCAATGTCGCGCTTCAGTTCCGGCGACTCGGCGGTGCGGTCGCCGGTGTCGGTCGCGGGGAACTGGCCGCCGTATTGCTGGCCGGTGATCGATTCGATCTTGGCGAAGATCGGCGTCCACAAATCCGTCGCGTAGTTGTCGGTCTTGCCCTGCAGCACCTGGCAGATGCGCTCGAAGCCCATGCCGGTGTCGACGTGCTGGGCGGGGAGCTTGACGAGCGTGCGGTCGGGGTTGCGGTTGTACTGGATGAAGACGTTGTTCCAGATCTCCATCACGCGCGGGTCGTCGCCGCCGACGACGCTGGGGCCGCCGGATTTGTCGGGGGTGCGGTCGTAGAAGATTTCGGTGCACGGGCCGCACGGGCCGGTCTCGCCCATTTCCCAGAAATTTCCGTCCGCCTTTGTGCCCCAGTGGATGTGATCGACCGGGACACCGACGACGTCATGCCAGATGTCCGCGGCTTCGGTGTCGCGCGGCACGCCGTCTTTTTCGTCGCCAATGAAACAGGTGACGTGCAGGCGCGTCGGGTCGAGCTTCCATTCCTTCGTGAGCAGTTCCCACGCCATCTCGATCGCGCCGCGCTTGAAGTAGTCGCCAAAACTCCAGTTGCCGAGCATCTCGAAGAACGTGTGGTGCCGCCGGCTGCGGCCGACGTCGTCGAGGTCGTTGTGCTTCCCGCCGGCGCGGATGCACTTTTGCGTGTTGACCGCTCGCGTGTACTCCCGCTTTTCTTCGCCGAGGAAGATCGGCTTGAACTGGTTCATGCCCGCGTTGGTGAACAGCAGCGTCGGGTCGTCGTGGGGCACGACGGGGCTGCTGGGCACGAACGTGTGCGCGTGCTTTTTGGCGAAAAACTCGATGAAGGCTTGGCGGATCTGCGCGGACGTCATGGGACGGCCGATTATTGGGGGCTTCGGCGAAGGTTCAAGCGATCGCGGGCGGTTCTCGACGATTCTGCGGAGCGCGGACAAAACAAACCCATTGGCCCAGCCGTCGGTCCGGCCGGGGTTTGCGCCGGAAGTTGGGTTCGTTTGTTCAAATTCGTTCGCGCAGGTGAGAGCGATCTTCGGGGTCGAACGAGGCGGAACGCGGGGCGATGGGCGGAGTGTGGTCATCTACATCCACCCGGCGCGCTGCGCGCCAGTGCGCACGCCGGCGCAGCGCGCAGCATTTTCGCCCGGCAGGCGTGGGCGAAATTTTTTGATTTTGTCTTAAAAGGTGTTGCGCGCTGCGCGCGGCAACAACGTGGCGTGGGCGTCTCG
>DASVSS010000193.1:0-2189 GCA_036387945.1 Tepidisphaeraceae bacterium
CCCCGAACCCTGAACCCTCCCATGAACCTGCGTTCAACGCCTGCACGTACAGCTCGGCCACTCGCTTTGTCGCCCCCATCACGCTCGTGGGGTTCACTGCCTTGTCGGTGCTGATGAGGACGAACGCCTGGCAGCGCGCGAGCAGGGCGGCGTCGGCGACGGTCTGCGTGCCGAACACGTTGTTCTTGATCGCTTCGCCGGGGTTGGATTCCATCAGCGGGACGTGCTTGTGCGCCGCGGCGTGGAAGACCACCTGCGGGCGCTCGGCGTCGAAGACGGCCCGTAGGCGCTGCGCGTCGGTGACGTCGGCCATGTACGGCCGCACGTCGGCGCCCACCCAGCGGTGGCGGAGTTCCTGATCGATTTCAAAAAGGGCGTTCTCGCAGCGGTCGAGCAGCACGAGGGAGGCGGGGCAGAATTTCATCGCCTGCCGGCAGATTTCGGAGCCGATGCTGCCGCCGGCGCCGGTGACGATCACCCGTTTGCCGCCGACGAAGCGCTGCAGCTCGGGCGTATCGAGGTTCACCGCCTCGCGGCCGAGCAGATCGAGCGGCGACGGGGGCGCGGACACGGCGCGCACGATCGGTTCGGGCGGCGCATGAAGTGCATGACGTGCAGCCCCGCCCCGTCGTAAGGCGCGGCCGAGTGATTGCAGAAGCGAACCCACGCCAACGTTATCGGCCGGCGGGGGGCGGGGGCGTGAGCCGGGCCTGCGAAGCACCGAACCGTTCCCGGTAATCGTGCATCCGCCGTAGGTGTTCCGGGCCGAGCCAGACCAACATATCGCCCATGGCCTTCAATCGTTCGAAAGGAGCGGTGTGTCGCAGGAAAAAACCGTGTCTGTTCCTGTTCGTCGATCGTGAGAGTCGTCACTTCGCGGTTCATGGCTGTTCCTGCTGCTGTTCCCGAATGAAGTTCAAGAATTTCAGATCCTGCAGGTCTTTGTCGCGGCCTGCCTGTTCCTTCAGCCGGATGAGGTGGTCGAGACTGCAAACCCGCACGCGCCGCCCGTCGGTCCCGACGAATTCCTTCGAATCGGCCACGAGTTCGTTGTAGTCGATCGGGTGGTCGATGAAGACGTCGATGATGATGTACGGTCGGGCGTTGTTGGCAAAAGCCAGCGCCACCATATTCCGCTGCTTCCAAGAGCGACGTTCATCGGCGTCGGCGAGTTTTTCGGGGTCGACGGGCGTCTTGGGCGAATAGCCCAGCCCGCGAAGACAACTCACCAGTCGGTGCACATTCTGGCGGTCAAAACGTACGATGAAATCGAGATCAAGCGTCTGGCGACGTGGCCGTGGAGGATCACGGCGACGCCGCCTACGACGACGAAATCGACGCCGGAGGCATTGAGTGCGTCGATTTCTTCGAGAAAAGGCACCGGCATGGTTGCCCGGCCACGAAAGCCGGGCGAATTGCATTATATCAGGCGGATGATTACCGTCCTATTCCGCGATGCGCTGCCCCTTCTGCCACGCCGATAAAGACAGTCTCAAAGTCATCGATTCGCGTGCCTGCGACGGTGACCGGGCGATCCGCAGGCGGCGCGAATGCCTCAATTGCAAGAAGCGGTTCACCACCTACGAACGCATCGAAGGGGCGATCAAGCTCACCGTCGTCAAGGCCGACGGCCGCCGCGTGCCGTGGGACCGGCAGAAGATCATCGACGGGCTCGAGCGTGCGTGCTTCAAGCGTCCCGTGCCCGAAGAAGAGTTGCAGCGCCTTGCCGAGAGCGTCGAGGAAGAATGCTTCGCCACCCACGACCGCGAAGTGCAGACCTCCGCGGTCGGCGCGATGGTCGCCGGGCGGCTGCGGCGGCTGGACCAGGTCGCGTACGTGCGGTTCGCCAGCGTGTACAAGCAGTTCAAAACGCTCGACGACCTCATCGAAGAGGCCCAGAGCGTGATCGACGCCCGCCGGTTCGAAGACCCGACCCAGGGCAAGCTTTTCATCGAAGCCGCCAAGCCGCCTGAGCCCAACGGCAAGCCCGCGCCGGCGCGGACGAGAAAATCGTCGCCCAAAGCGGCCGCGACCTGATATAACCCGTGGCGTGGGCGTCCCGCCTACGTTCGTCCGGATGGCGAGAAGTGTCCGGCCCCGCCGGAACGTGGGCGAGGCGCCCAGGCCACGCGGCAGACTGATCCACACCCCCGAGCGGAGTGCTTCGTACATGAACCCGATCCGTAACC
>DASVSS010000194.1:0-7043 GCA_036387945.1 Tepidisphaeraceae bacterium
CGATTTCCCACCGTTCGAGCATCGCCGCGACGTCGCGCTGCTGGCATTCGTCGAGCGGCCGATACGCCGCCAGCGATCCGCTGAATCCTGTGCCCACGGCATCGCGGACGCTCACCGCCGGGTCGATGTCCACCGCCCCCGCCGGCTGCACGAGGGCGACGACCCGGCGCAACGCGGCGATGTCGGTTTCGCCGAACCGCCGGCCATCGACCACGAGGCTGCCGCGCGTCGGCCACAGGTAGCCCAGCAGCAATTTCGTCAGCGTACTTTTTCCCGCGCCGTTGGGGCCGATGACCGCCGCCACGCCGCGGTGCGGGACATGCCAGTGGAGGTCGCGCAGCAGATATTTATCGCCGCGCAGCACGCTCACGCCGCTGCATTGGACGGCCGGTGGTTTCTCGCTATCGTTCGACGGGTGTCTCATGGAGGCGACGCATGGTAGCGCAAAACACGGCGGCCGCGAACGCAGCGGCCAGGATCGACGTCTCGGACTGGTCGCAGCTCGAGCCGCTGACAAAAAAACTTCTCGAGCAAACCGTCAACAGCCCCGCCGATCTCGAAGCATGGCTGGCCGCGGCGTCCGACTTCTCGGCCACCGTCGACGAGTTCGGCTCGCGCAAGTACATCGATAAAAGCTGCCATACCGATGACGAAGCCATCGAAAAGGCGTACCTCCATTTCGTGGAGAACATCGAGCCCAGGCTCAAGCCGTTCTTCTTCGAGCTGCAGAAAAAATACCTCGCCAGCCCGCACCGCGCCGCCCTGGGCGACCCGCGGTACGAGATGCTGTCGCGCAAGTGGCAGGCGGACGTCGAAGTGTTCGACGAGCGCAACGTGCCGATCGAGACGCAGATCACCAAGATCGTCAACGAGTACGACAAGATCAGCGGCGCGATGACGGTGGAGTTCGACGGCAAAACGCTCACCCTCCAACAGCTCGGGCGTTACCAGGAAGTCACCGACCGCGACGTGCGCCAGCGCGCGTTCGACACCGCCGCTCAGCGACGGCAGCAGGATTCGGCGAAGATCGAAAAACTGTTCGACGACCTTCTGCCCCTGCGGCAAAAGGTGGCCGAGAACGCGGGCTTCGGCGACTACCGCGCGTTCATGTGGAAGGCCCTTAAACGTTTCGATTACGCCCCGGACGACTGCCACGCCTTTGCCGATGCCGTCGAGAAGACCGTCGTGCCCGTGGTGAAGCAGGCCGACGCGCTGCGCAAGACGGCCTTGGGCGTCGACACGCTGCGGCCGTGGGACCTGGCCGTCGACGTCAAAGGCCGCCCGCCGCTGCGGCCGTTCGAGGAGAATGACGTTGACGGGTTCGTGACGCGGACGAAGGAAATCTTCAATCGCATGTCGCCGGCGCTGGCCGACGAGTTCGAGTCGCTCCGCACGCACGGCAATCTCGATCTTGACAGCCGCCGCGGCAAGCAGCCGGGCGGGTACCAGATCTCGCTCGATCAGTCGAAGCAGCCGTTCATCTTCATGAACGCCGCAGGCCTGCAGCGGGACGTCGAAACGCTGCTGCACGAAGGCGGGCACGCCTTCCACTTCATCGCCGCCGCCGGTCACGAGCCGCTGACGTTCCTGCGCTCGGCGCCGATGGAGTTCTGCGAAGTGGCGTCGATGTCGATGGAGACACTGGCGAGCGATCACTTCGATGTGTTCTACAAATCGCCCGGCGAGGCTGACCGCGCCAAGCGCAGCTTCTTCGAGGGCGTCATCCGCATCCTGCCGTGGATCGCGACGATCGATCAGTTCCAGCACTGGATCTATACCCACCGCGGCCACACCCCCGCCGAGCGCGAAGCGCAGTGGCTGTCGCTGCTGGACCGCTTCGGCAGCATCGTCGACTACACGGGATACGAACGCCTGCGCGCCACAAGCTGGCAGCGGCAACTGCACCTGTATCACTGCCCGTTCTATTACATCGAGTACGGGATCGCGCAATTGGGTGCGCTGCAGTTGTGGCTAAAAGCCAAGGAAGACCCGAAGCGGGCCCTGGGCAACTACCGCAACGCCCTCAAGCTCGGCGGCACGAGGCCGCTGCCGAAGCTGTTCGAGGCCGCGGGGCTGCGCTTCGACTTTTCGCAGCAGACCCTCGGGCCCCTGATGATCGCCATCGCCGACGAGCTCGCGGCATTGCCGGCGTGACGGCTTCAACTACGATCGCTTCCGTGACCCCCGCCGCGACTTCCTCCGTGACGTCCGCCGTCACCCCCGCCGCCCTCGAAGCCGAGCTCCGGCGGCTGGGCGCCACCGCCGAGCGGATGGGCGACGACTCGTTGCGCGAGATTTGGCGCGCGGCGCTGCAGAATAAATTTTATGAGTTGTGGTTCTACCCGCGCGGGAAGAAGTCGATGGTCGCGCGCCTCGGCGCTGGCACGGCCGCCGGGGATTTTTCCAATCTCCAACTGCTGCAGGACCGCAAAGTGCCGGCCGTCCGCGCCGTGGCGCTGCTGGCGGGATTTCGTTTCGGCGACCGGACCGGCGATGCCCTTTTGATCGACCCCGGCCAAGGCGCACGGCGGCTCGACGAGTGGCTGTTCCGCGGCGACCCGCCCGCCGACGCCGTGCGACGCGGGCTGCTCACTGGAATCGTCGAAGTGCTTCGGAAGCTCGGCAGCGAAAAGCTCGGCCACGACCGGCTTTCACCCGCGGCCTTTGTCGTCACCGACGCCGGCGTGCGCCTGCGCGACCCGAACGGCATCACCCGCGAAGGGCTGACCGAGGCGCAGCTGTGGCGGATGGCGCACGCCTTTTCCAACGTCGCGTCGACCGCCGACCGCGTGCGCGTTTTCCGCCAACTCAGTCCCGAAGCCAGGCTGCCGCTGCGCGACCCGCGCGGCAGCCGGCGCTTCCGCGAGGACCGGCAAGCGGACGCGGTCGAGAGGATCAGCGTCGACGGATGGAGCGGCCGATTCCGGCGATCGGCGCAGCGGCCGGTGGCGTGGTCGGTCGCGTCGCGCCTGACGATCGATGCAGCCGAGTGGCAGCGCGAATGGCCCGCGGTGGTGGCACGCATGGCCGCGGGGCAGGTGGAGATCCTTAAATCCGACGCCAGCGGCGACGTGCTGGGCACCGAGGTGCGCCTCGCCGGCCGGCCCGTCGACGTGGTGCTGAAGCGGCCGCTGAACAAGTTTTTCTATCGTCGGCTGCTGGCCGTCACGCGCGTGTCGCGCGCGGTGCGCATGTGGGAAAAGACCGTTGCCCTGCATCTGCGGCATCTGCCCGTGGAGTACCCGCTGATCGTGATGGAGCGCCGGCGATTGGGGTACGTCGTGGAATCGATCGCGGTGTTCGAGCGCGTGCCAGGCCAGACGCTGGCGGCCGCCGATCTCGACGCGATGACGACCGCGGAGCGGGCCCGGTTCTTTTTCCGTTGCGGGCGGACGTTGCGGCTGATCGAACAGACCGGCCTGGCTCATCCCGATGCCAAGAGCGTGAACTGGATCGTCTACCGCCACCCCGGCGGGCCGCCGACGCCGGTGATGCTCGATGCCTATGGCGTGCGCAATCTCACGGCGCTGCTACAGCTGCGCGGCCTGCAGCGGCTCTTGCGGGCGATGCGCGAGCACCCGCGATACACCCCCGCCGACTCGCTCGAAATCTGCCTCGGCTTCGCCCCGCGCGCAGCCCCGCTGCCCGAGGGCGACGCATGATCCGACTGCCGAGCGAGCCGCGGCGCGTCCTCATCGTCAAGCCCAGCGCCCTCGGCGACATCGTGCACGCGTTGCCGGTCGTCGCGCTCTTGCGCAAACGGTTTCCGGCCGTGGAGATCAGCTGGCTGGTGACGCCGGCGTTCGCGCCGCTACTGGAAGACCACCCGCACATCGATCGGGTCTGGCGGTTCGACCGCGGGCCGCGCGGGATCGGCTGGCGCGGCGTGCAGACGTTCGGCCGCCTGCACGGGCTGCAACGCCAGCTGCGGGCCTATCGCTTCGATCTCGTGCTCGATCTGCAGGGCCTTTTCCGCAGCGGCTGGCTGGCGGCGCAGACGATGGCGCCAATGCGCGTCGGGTTTGGCTACGCGCGCGAAGGCGCGCCGATGTTCTATACGCACAAGGTGCGCAGCCGCGGGGTTGAGCGGCACGCGATCGAGCGCTACCTCGACGTCGCCGAGGAATTGGGCTGTGGTCGCGGGCCGGTGGCGTTCGAGTTCGGCGTCAGCGACGCGACACGCGCCCGCGTGCGCGAGCAGGTGGGCGCGTCCCCTTACTGCGTGCTGCTGCCAGGCACGAACTGGGCGACGAAGCGGTGGCCGGTCGAACGGTTCGTCACACTGGCCCGTCGCATCGAAGACGAGCGCGGTATCCGCTGCGTCCTCGCCGGCGGGAATGACGTGACTGCCCTCGTCCCGGCCGACTGCGGCGTCGCCAGCCTCGCAGGGAAAACATCGCTGAAAGAACTCGTCGCCCTGCTCGAAGGTGCGGCGTTGGTGGTCGCCAACGACTCCGGCCCCATGCACATCGCCGCCGCGCTCGGCCGGCCGCTTGTAAGCCTCTTCGGGCCGACCAACCCAGTCCGCACCGGCCCCTACGCGCGGCCAGACACCGTGCTGCGCCTCGATATCGTCTGCTCGCCGTGCTATCGGCGGACGTGCGTGCATCACAGTTGCCTGCGGCAACTCACCGATTCCCACGTGATGGCGGCGATCGGCGAGCAACTCGTGCATCTTGGAATAGAGCAAGGGTAGCTCCGCTCGCAAAGCAGATCTTGGTCCCTTCTCCCGCGTACTCGCGTAAGAGGGTTAGGGAGGGGGCCTCAAAACAACTCTGAATCTTTAAGGTCAGGCCCTCTCCCTAACCCTCTCCCGGGTTACCGGGAGAGGGAACCGGACGTCGCCGCATCTGAAGTCAAATGCTCTGACCGTTGTCAGTACGTGCGATTCGTTCGACTGTTGGCCGAACTAGAAATTTGCGGCGCACGCGCTGTGCCAGCCCCGCCGTTGTCGGCGTGTAACAGGCTGCGGGCAGGAGGCGACTTACACCGTCGGCGGGGTTTTGTAATCCGGCGGGAAGAGCAGCACCGGGATGCGTGTATTGCGGATGAGTTCGACCGGCACGTTGCCGGCCAGCAAGCGGGCGAACACATTCTTGCCGGTGAGGCCGAGGCAGATGAGGGTCGCGCGCTGCTCTTCGGCGGTGGTGAGGATCGCGCGGGCGATGTCATCGCTGAACATCAGCAGCGTCTGGACGCTGACGCCCGCGGCGCTGATGCCGTCCTGTAGCGAGCGCACCGCACGTTCGCCGTCGGCTTCTTCCTGCTCGCGTGTCTGGCCGCCGCTGGGGCGTGAGACGTGGACGACCAGCACGTCCGACGACAGCATCCGCGCCAGCCCGGCAACGGGCTCGACGAGGCGGTCCGCCGCGAGGGCGCTGGAAACGGCGACGAGGATTCTGTTCATACGCTCTGCCCGGTCGGCGGCCATCGGCCGTCCATCAGTGTCTTCAGCGCCGCAAGCGCCTTGCCTCGGTGACTCATCGCGTGCTTCTCGGCCGGCGATAACTCGGCGGTCGTGCGGCCTGTGGCAACGATCTCGAACAGCGGATCATAGCCGAATCCTCCCGCGCCGCGGGGCGCAAAGCCGATTCGGCCGTCCATTGTTGCCCGTGTGGTGAGAAGGATCCGGCCCTGCGGGTCGGCCAGCGCCAGCACGCAGACGAACCGGGCGTCGCGATCGACCTCTGCCAAGTCTTTCATATTTGCCAGCAGCAAGGCGTTGTTCGCCGCGTCCCCTTCTCCTGCGCCCTCGCGTTCGGCGTAGCGGGCGCTGTACACGCCCGGCGCACCGCCGAGGGCCGGCACTTCCAGGCCGCTGTCGTCGGCGATCGTCCAAAGCCCGGTCTGCTGTGCATACCCCGAGGCTTTGAGGCAGGCATTCGCGCGGAACGTCAGGCCGGTCTCGGCGACTTCGACCGACTGCGGAAAGTCCGTCAGGTAAGACACGTCCGCACGGTCGCCGAGCATGTCGGCAAACTCGCGGGCCTTGCCGGGGTTTTTCGTGGCGACGAGCAGGCGCACAGGTTACTTCCCGATCCGCTTAAGCCCGCGGCCGGCGGAGGGCGCGGTCGGGTTGAGCAGCGACGGCGCGGGCTCGTCTATCGTCGGCTCCGGCGTCACCGGCCCGCCGCTGACGATCCCGCCCCGCTGGGTTTCGGGGATCTCGACCAGGAAGCTCTGCTGCGGCCGCGCGGTGGTCTTGCCGGTCGCCGGGTCGGAGACGTTGTTGATCTGCTGCTCGCCGTTGACGGCGTACTCGGAATACTTCTGCCACACACGCAGCAGCTCGGGGTCGCGGATGTCGATGCGCGGCTGGAAGACTTTGCCGCGCGCCTCGAGCTGCTTCGTCTGACGGTCCGACAGCGGCGCGGGCGAGACGATCAGTGCTTCGCCGGAGTTGGCGGCCGATTCGCTCTTGCTTGTCGCCTCCTGCGATTCCTGCTCGGCGATCGCGTGCCGCGGCCAGGCGCCGATGGTGACGTGGCTGACGCTGGGGCCGTGCCAGTAGTAAGCCTCCAGGCCCATTGCGCGGGCGTCGCGCACGCTGTCGACGGCAAGCTGCTTGCGGTCGCCGGCGTCGGCGGTGTAGGCGGCGATGACGATCGACCAGTACCTGCGGCCCGGGTCTTCGCGCGGCTTGTCGCGGTCGAGCAGGGCCAGATTCCACTCCGGATTGCTCGAAGGATCCGCCGACGGCAACGGCACGAGCAGTGAGCGGGCGAAGGCGGTCTGGCCCTGGCTGTTTTTGATCGAGCGGATCCACGCGCGGTCGGCTTCGGCGCGGTTGGATTCGAGCGGGTCGTTGGCGGGGTCGATGGTGCGGTACCCGCCGTAGAGCAACTCGCTGCGGTCAGTTTCGTGGAAGACGAAGAACTGGTCGCGGCCGGTCGCCTGGACGTACGTGTCCTTGGCAAGCCGCGCCTGCCGCTCATGCCCGGGGCCGACGAATCGCTGGCACATGATCGAATAGTTGCCGACCGGTGCGGCGACCGACGGCGGAGCGGCAACAGCGCCCGGGCCGGGGCCTGGCGCTGGGCGGG
>DASVSS010000195.1:0-3295 GCA_036387945.1 Tepidisphaeraceae bacterium
CCACGCTGACGACAACGCCGGCGCGAGCGGTTTTCGTTCCTGCCATTTTTGAAAAGCGCCTCGGTCGCAACGTCTGATTCGGCCAACGGCTGGCCGCGTTTTCGACCCGCTCCGGCGGAGGCGCAAATCGCCCAGCCCGCCGTGTGTTGCCACGCGGGATTCTCACGCATGGTTCCGATCGACGGCGTGTGTACAAAGTCTCCATCATCTATACCGAGCGCGCTGCGCGATCGACGGCGTTTTTGCGCAGCGCGCTCGGCGTTCGACGGCAGGGACGTCCGGAATTTTTGGGATTCATGTCGAAGGCGCTGCGCGCTGCGCGTTTCGCCCGGCAGTGAACGCGCCCGTTCGAACGATCCCGCTCGTGCCGTACACAGCGCCGGCTGGCCGCGCCCGCAAAGGGACATTAACGTGCGCCGCATGCTCATCGACCGACTCGAGTCGATGATCGTCATGGCGGGGACGTCACGGTCACGGCCGCTAACGACGTCGTCGATGGGACTGACGGGCCTCAAGAACGCTCCTTGCAACGCCGTGGCCAGCAGATCGTGTTCGCCGCCGGCCCCGACACGACGATCAACGGCGAAGCGTCGGCAACTACCGACATGAGCGAGGGCATAACAGGTATCGCCATTGCATGCGTGGCGGCGACGACACGGTGAGCCCTGTCCGGCAAAGGGCGCGCAGGTGCCTGCATGTGTTCATTGGCGGCGGCCGCAACTTTATGCCGATCGAGTCGTCGCAGATCGGTCGCGGCTTTGACGACGGCGTTGGCCGGGGGTGACGGTTCGCCAGCGCGACGCGCGTCTCCAGAACGGCGTCACTACTGGTGTCTTCACCCGGCCCGCTGACCACGCGCATTACCCGCTCGGGCCTCGCTCCGATCGGTCAGGCCCTACGCGGCCAGCCGAGCGAGCTGTTCGCCATCGACAGCCGGATCGAGCGAATCGACTCATTGCCTAGCGACAACACCGACGCCGGCGGCGGTTGGCCACGGTTTGAGCGCTGTCTTGAGTGCGTGTAGGCCACGACGATCGGTCACAGGGTTGCTCCAGCGTCAAGCATTTGATCTCGCGCCGGCATGCGCCTCGTTCCGGTCCCTCCCCCCCGGGAGGTTACGTGGGGGCGGCCCACAACATGCAACATCGGCTCGCGGTCGCCCAAGAACCAAACCCCTCGCCCGGTACTCCGGGCGAAGGTAGGGAGAGGGCTTGAGTGTCAAGGCGCTTTGTTGCGATAAGACGTCCGCCGGCCCCCACCTAACTTCCCTTGGAGGGGAGGGACCGGAGGGTCCTATTCACGACGATCTTTTTAATGCGCCCATTCGGCAAGCTTTGTTTGAATTGCGGCATGAGCGGCCGGCGACTGCCGGATGATGAGCAAGCCGCCGATCTCACGCACGTTTCCGTCGGCCCCGCCGCGCGTCATCCAGGATTTGGGCAGCACTTCGTCCTGAATCCGCGTGGCGAGGGTCTCGACGGCTTCGACGCGATTGGTCTTGCCCGGGCGGATCGGGATGCCCGCCGTCCTGGCCGGAAGGTTGCGGATGTCGTAGATGACGATGGTCGCGGCGCCGGCGTTGCCTTTTTTGGCGGCCGGTTCTTCGGTTCCGGCCTTTTCGTCGGCGGATTTTTCGCGGGGCGGTTTTTCGTCGCCGGTCCGGCTATTGGCGCGACGACCAGGTCTTGCCCCGGCCACCTTGGCGATGTCCGCGAGCAGGGCACGCATTTCGTCATGAACGGCGGGCGCGGCCACGACAATCAGCACGCCGTTTTTCAACGTGGCGGTCGGCCCCTTTCCGCCGCTTTTGCGCCATTGGTTCCGGGCAACGGACTCGCGGATCATGAGATCGAGGGAGTCGATCATCCCGTCGGCCGCCCGGTTGCTGCCGAATCGCTCGTCGGCGGCCCGAAAGGTCCGGTCGACTGCCAGGGTGCTCCCAGCCTCGATCTCCCGCGCGAGCCGGCGGAGGTCGTACGTTTTTTCGGTCGGCCGGTCGGCTCCCTCGCCACGCTTGTCTTGCGCAACGGACGGCGCCGGGCACGCCCATACGAGGAACGCAGCCAGCATCAGCGTCTTCACCACAGATGAGTTCGGAAAGCTCAATCGGTCTCCTCGTGAACGGGTCTCCCAGATAATACCCTCGCGGCCGCCAAGGCGCGGCGGAACAAAGGGCATTGGCCAAAATAAAGACAGAGAAGGTGACGGGGGAATGTGGCCGGAGAATCTGCCTGGGCGGGAACCAAACAAAACGACCCCGGCCTTTGTTGGGCCGGGGTCGCAGAGTTTTTATGATCTTTGACAAGTGAATAGTCGGAAAGCCATTCGTAACGATTGCTCGTCACGTTTCTCCGCCTTCGGATTGCTCCGAGGGCGAAGACGAGATTGCGTTGACAGTTGATCTGCGGTTCGCACCGCAGGCCATTCTAAGTAATCCCTTAGAAAGGAGGTGATCCAGCCGCAGGTTCCCCTACGGCTACCTTGTTACGACTTAGTCCCAGTCACCGAACCTAGCTTAGGCACCCCCGTAATGGGGCGACTTCGGCTATTCCCGGCTTCCATGACTTGACGGGCGGTGTGTACAAGGCTCAAGAACACATTCACCGCGGCGTAGCTGATCCGCGATTACTAGCGATTCCAGCTTCACGGAGGCGAGTTGCAGCCTCCGATCTGAACTGAGGCGTCATTTCTGCGATTTCCACGAGCTCGCGCTTTCGGTTCGCTTTGTGGACGCCATTGTAGCACGTGTGTAGCCCTGGGCATAAAGGCCATGAGGACTTGACGTCATCTCCACCTTCCTCCGGTTTGACACCGGCAGTCCCCTTAGAGTCCTCGGCATAACCCGTTAGTAACTAAGGGCAAAGGTTTCGCTCGTTAAGGGACTTAACCCGACATCTCACGACACGAGCTGACGACAGCCATGCAGCACCTGTTCTTGTTCCACGGCTTGCGCCGCGTACTCGACTTTCATCAAGATAATCCAAGAATGTCAAGCCCAGGTAAGGTTCTTCGCGTTGCTTCGAATTAAACCACATGCTCCACCGCTTGTGTGAGCCCCCGTCAATTCCTTTGAGTTTTAGCCTTGCGACCGTACTTCCCAGGCGGTCTACTTAACACTTTTGCTTCGACCATAATCCCGTCAAAGGACTACGATCTAGTAGACATCGTTTAGGGCCAGGACTACCGGGGTATCTAATCCCGTTTGCTCCCCTGGCTTTCGTGTCTCAGCGTCGGCACATCCCCAGCGACCTGTTTTCACCTTCGGCGTTCCAAGCGATATCTACGCATTTCACCG
>DASVSS010000196.1:0-2303 GCA_036387945.1 Tepidisphaeraceae bacterium
GAAACCGACGAAGGCGACAAAGCCATTCTCCTGCTGATCCCCGTGAGCAACTACGCCGAATTCGTCACCAACTTCACCGGCGTCAAGGCCGACGGCGCGGTATCCGAAGTCACCGTCGCCGGCGATGACGCGCCGTCGTTCGTGTCCGACTGGGGCGGCTACGCGGCGCTGAGCCCGCTGAAAAACCTCGTCGCCAAGCCCGCCGGCGCGCTCAAGGTCGCCGGGACCGCCGCCCGGCAGGCGCAGCAGCAGGATTTCCTCATCTACACCAACTTCGCCAAGCTCGGGCCGGACTTGTTGCCGGAACTCGAGAAGGGCATGAACGAGGCGCTGGGCGAGATCGACAAGCCCGGCAATAACGGGCTCGAAGCCAAGTACAAGCCGCTGGCGAAGACGACGCTGAACCAGTTCTTCGGCATCGCGCGCACGTTCCTGAAAGAGACCGACGCCGCCACGATCGGCATCAACATCGCCGACGCCGGCATCAACGCCAGCGTCGTCGCCGATTTCAAGGACGGCAGCTACCTCGGCAAGCTCGCCGGCGGCCTCAAGGGCACCGATAAGCCGCTGACGCTCGGCCTGCCGAAGCTCCGCTACCTCGCCTACGGCGGCGCGACGCTCGACGCCAAGACCACCGGCCAGGTGTTCGACGATCTCACCGGCCCGGTCATCGCCGAGTTGGGCAAGATCGAAGGCCAGGACGACGCCAAGCAACTCGCCGCCAACATCAAGGCCGCCATCGGCGCCAACACCGGCTTCGCCCAGGGCCTGGTCGCCCCGACGAAGATCGGCGACGACGCTTTCCTGCAGCAGATCGCGGTCTACCGTGGCGGCGGCAAGGAGTTCGCGGCCGCGATGGACAGCACCGGCACGTTCGCCAAAACGATGCTCGCCGGCGTGCAGCACAAGGAAGGCCAGCCCAAGCCCTCGGTGACGGCCACCCCCAACGCCCGCACGATCGACGGCGTGGCGTTCAATTCGCTGCAGTTCGACATGGAGCAGCCCAAGGACAGCCCGCAGGCCATGCAGGTCGAGCGGATGATGACGATCTTTTACGGTGCCCAGGGCAACAGCATCAGCTACGCCGCGGTCGGCAACGACCTCATCATGGGCAACGCCGCCAAGGACGAGACGATCTCGGCGCTGCTGAAATCCAGCAAGGCCAACGAGAACAACCTCGCCAAGCTCGAGCAGGTGATGGCCGTGACGGCCGAGCTGCCCAAGTCGCGGGTGTACGAGTTCTACGTCGCGCTCGACGAGATCATCAACGCCGGCGTCGCCGTGGCGGGTGAGTTCGGCTTCCCGCTGCAGATGCAGCTTCCGCCGGAGCTGCCGCCCCTGGGCATGACGCTCGGCGCAGAAGGCAACGCCTTCCGCTTCGACCTGCACCTCCCGCGCTCGACCGTGCAAAGCATCATCGCCGCCGGCATGCAGGCCGCGATGCAGATGCAGGGCGGCGGGGGCGGCGGCGGGGCGATGTAAGTTTTGGCGCGTTCCCCCGGACGCGAACGACTCCACTACCGATTCCCAGCGGCGGGCCTTCACAGGCCCGCCGCTTCGTTTGAAGAACAGAGCAAAATACGCAACTCCCCGCCCGGCCGGCGCTTCGGCCAGCGGTTGGGTTCGTTCGGCCATTTTCACTTCGCCGTCGACGCCTGCGGGGCGGACGGCGAAGTGATCGGTCGGGTCGTCGCGCAGAGCGTCCATCCGAATAAACCCCTCGCGCTGCGCGATTCGCATCGTGCCGGCGCAGCGCCCGCGTGGATTCCACAGCCGGCGGAGCGGAATTTTTTTTATTTCGCGTGCGAGGGTGTTGCGCGCTGCGCGCCTTGAGCCAGACGACGGCACGTCTCACCGTGCCGATCGTCAACACCCTGTCGCGCGGCTCGCGGCGCGGCAGTTGTCAGCCGGGCCCTCGAGCGGGTTATGCACCTTCAAAGGGCATGTGGCATCGGCCGATCCGATGGGCCCACGACTAACGGCTTCCACCTGCCGGTAGCGGCGACGCATGCGTCGTGTTCGTCGCGCAGGCGACGAAATCAACCTGCATCGACACACGGTTGATTTCGATGCTGCGCATCGACGCGACGCATGTGTCCCCGCAACATGCAAACCGTCGAGGTATTCCTGGCAGTGTGTTGGTCGTGGCACGAGACCTTGCGAACGAAGACACGGCTTAGCGTACCAAACCGTGGCACCCGGCATTTTTTCACTTCCTCGCAGCGACTTTCGTCACGAGCCGCGACCGTACGGGAGCGTTGTATGCTGGAAAAGACGCTCCCTTACGGTCGCGGCTCGTGACG
>DASVSS010000197.1:0-5725 GCA_036387945.1 Tepidisphaeraceae bacterium
GCGAACTCCACCAGCAGGTCGCCGAGGCGGCGGCCGCGGGCGGCGGGGACGAGGCCGATGTAGACGATCTCCATTGTCTCCTGCCCTGGCAGCGGGGCCAGCAGCAGCACGCCGAGATCGGTCTTTCCGTCGCCGAGGACAAACCACAGGTTCGGGTCGAACGCGCCGCTGCTCATGTGGCCGGCGATGACGTCTTCGATGTCGCGACGCCCGTGCAGGGCGGGGCAATCGAGACTGCCGGCGTACGTCGCGTCGATGACCCGGGCGAACCGCTCGTGCGTGGCCGGGCCGTAACGCGCGAGCTTGTAATCCCGCAACGGACAGGCCGATTCGGGAGCGCGCACGGACTTTTGCAGATAGATCAGCGTCGCAAGCCGCGAAAAGCCGCTCAACGAAAGCGCCTCGGCGAAATGCCGCTCGGCGGGCTCGAGGAGCATCTGCAACATCGACGTACGCGGCGCCAGCGAGCCGGCGGCGGCCTCGCAGCAGCCGGCGGCGACGCGGGCGAGGGCCGGGTCATTCACGGGCATGCTGCTGAGGATCAGTCCGCTTCGGCCCGCCGCCAGCACCGGCAGGCAAGCGGCGATCAGCCGCTTGCCGCGCGGCACGACCCAGATTTCGCCAAGATCGATCCCGCGCTCGGCGGCGAATTGCGTGAAGTGGCGGAGGTGGTCGGCCTCGGGCGGGTGGCCATCGAACGTCAGCAGTAGATCGAGGGCGTCTGCCGTCTCCCCGGGCGCGACGCGCCGCGGCGGCTGCGGGGCGGCGGCTTCGCCGCGGCCGAAAAAGGTCGAAAGCCCGCCCATGGCGACCATCGTACCGGCCGCCGGCGGCGGTTTCACCCTTTCTCGGCCGCCCGCCGGCGGGGCCGACGCGGGCCTTCCTGTCCGGCCAAGACTCCGGCGTGTGGATTGCGGGCCGGACATGGTAAACTAATCTACGGGCACTCCGGTGCGGGCGATCGGCCCGCTCCGGCGCCCGGGCCGCGGCAGCGCCGCGGCCGGACTTGAACGCGGTTCGCAACCAAGGAGCGCACGATGCGCGGAATTGCTCGCCTGGCCGGTCTGACATTGCTCGTTGCCCTGGGCCTGACGCAAACGGCGTCGGCTTACCCGAAGCCCAGTCCGTACCCGGTGTCCTGGGAGCTGAAGTTCGTACACAGCGAGCCGCGCCGCGTCGTGGTCGAGGTGCCCGGCGCGCCGCTACCCAAGGCTTATTGGTTCATCACCTACACCGTCACGAACAACACCGAGCGCGACGTGGAGTTTCTGCCCGAGTTCCTGATGGTCAGCAAGAACGGCACGGTCAAACGCAGCGACCGCGTCGTGCCCAGGGTGGTCTTCGACAAGATCAAGTCAGCCACGAACAACAAGCTGCTCGAAAGCGCCCTGAAAGTCGCCGGCACGCTGCATGTCGGCGAAGACCAGGCCCGTGACGGCGTGGCGATCTGGGAAGAGCCGGAGGTGCGGATGGGCTCGTTCACGATCTTCGTCACCGGCCTCAGCGGGGAGAGCACGCCGCTCACGGACGACGCTGGGGCGCCGCTGAACGATAAGGACAACCGCCCCATTCTGCTGTTCAAAACACTGCAGCTCGATTTCAACATCAGCGGCGACGAACTCTACGCCGGCGACCCGGTCGATCAGACGGGCAAGCAGTGGATCATGCGGTAGTAGGGGGAAAAGGTTGAGGGGCGAGGGATGAGAACAGACAAACGCCATTCCCCCCACCCCTTCCCCCTCACCCCTTCCCCCTCACCCCTTCCCCCTCGCACGCTCGGCATCATCGCGGGGGAGGGCGTCTTCCCGATGCTCGTCGCCCGCGGTGCGCGGAAGGCCGGAATCCGCACCGTGGCGATCGGGTTGGCCGGCAGTGTGTGGCCGGAACTGGCGGACGAAGTGGACGTGTTCCGCACCGTCGGCGTGGCGCGGCTTGGGAGCTGGATCCGGGTGATGCGTCGTGAAGCGTGCGACGAGTCGATCATGGTCGGCCGGGTCGTCAAGGCGAAGTTATACAAGCGCTGGAGCTTTGTCCGTAACATTCCCGACCTGCGGACGGCCCGGATCTTCCTTGGCCGCGTCCGGCGGGATAAGCGCGACGGGACGCTGCTGCAGACGGTTGCGGACGTGCTCGCCGCTGAGGGATTTCCGTTGTCGGACTCGACCAAGTATTGCGCCGATCAGCTCGCGGTCGATGGTGTGATGACCGCTCGCGCCCCGACCCCTGCGCAGTGGGCCGACATCCGCTTCGGCTACAAACTGGCGACCACCCTCAGCCAGCTGGAGATCGGCCAGGCGATCGCCATTGCCGATCAGAACGTGATCGCCGTCGAAGCCCTCGAGGGCACCGACCGCATGATCGAGCGCGCCGGCACGCTCTGCCCGCGCGGCGGGTGGACGCTGATTAAAGTCGCCAACACCCTCGCCGACATGCGCATCGACGTGCCCTCCGTCGGCCTGCGGACGATCGAGGGGCTTAAGGCCGCCGGCGCCGGCTGCCTCGTCCTCACGCCGGGCAAGACGATTCTGCTGGAAAAGCCCAAGGTGCTTGAGCTGGCGGATCGCCTGAAGATCGCCGTCGTCGGATACAGCGGTGAGCCGGCATAGAGAGGGGCCGCAGCCGGCGGGCTGCCTTGTCGTGGCACGGGTGTGCAACTGGTGTTGGCCGCGCACTGGGCGAGAAGTTTGCGAGGATTCGTTGCGCCTGGCGCCGCAAACTCTGCCAGGAGATCCTTGCCGGGTACGCATTGCCGCTACGCTTGCCCGCCTCCTTCGCGGCTCGGGCCGCGGCGGGTAATCTGTGCCGATGCTCGTGCGTGTGAAGCTTTTCGCCGTCCTCCGCGACGTCGTCGGCGCGGGGGAGGCGTCCATCGAATTATCCCCGAACGCCACGGCAGGCGATGCGGTCAACGCCTTGTGCGCACAACACCCTGGCCTTGCAGCCTTCGCCGAGCGCGTGGCAGTCGCGGTGAACATGGCCTACGTCGGGCGCGACGTGCGGCTGACTGAGGGCGACGAAGTGGCGCTGATCCCGCCCGTCAGCGGCGGATGACTCGACGGCCGCGCGGGATGATGCTCGGCGACGAGCGATTACCGGTCGACTTCGCCCATGACGATATCGATCGATCCGACGATTGCGGGGATGTCCCCGATCAAAACACCGCGAGTGATTTCCGGCAGAACCGCAAGATTGATGAAGCTCGGGCCTCGGATCTTGACGCGATACGGGATCGGCCCGCCTTGCGATTCGATGTAAAAGCCCAGGTGTCCGCGGGGGTTCTCCGACTCCACATACACTTCGCCGGCCGGCACCTTCATATTGCGCGGCAGCTTGGCACGGAACGGTCCCGTCGGCAGCATCGCCACCGCCTGCCGCAGCATGCGGCAGCATTGGCGCATCTCGGCCATTTTCACCCAATAGCGATCCCAGCAGTCGCCCAGCGTCCCGACTTCGCCGCGGCCGACGACGACGTCGAACTCGATCTCGTCGTACACGCTGTACGGCCGATCGCGCCGCAAATCGTTCGCCACGCCGCTGCCGCGGATCATCGGGCCGCTGAGCGTCCAGTCGATCGCCAAGCTCGGCGACACCACGCCCAGGTTCGCCGTGCGCTTGATGAAGATCTTGTTGTACGTCAACAGCCGGTCGTACTCGTCGATCTTGGGCTCGAAGTAGTCGAGAAACTCGATCAGGCGGTCGGTGAAGCCTTCGGGCGCGTCCCAAGTAACGCCGCCGACGTTGATGTAGCTGAGCGTCAATCGTGCGCCGCAGATTTGCTCGAACAGATCGAGCACGTACTCGCGCTCGCGGAAGGCGTAGAGGAACGGCGTGAACGCCCCCATGTCCAGCCCGTATGTGCCGAAGCTGACCAGGTGCGAGGAGATGCGATTGAGCTCGCACGCGATGACGCGGAGGAACTCGGCCCGGCGGGGCACGCGGATGCCGGCGAGTTCTTCGACGGCCATCGACCACGCGAGGTTGTTGTTCATCGCCGCGAGATAGTCGAGGCGGTCGGTGTAGCCGATGTACTGCACGTATGGCAGGTTCTCGGCGATCTTTTCCTTGCAGCGGTGCAGGTAGCCCAGGTGCGGGACGGCGGAGTTCACCTGTTCGCCGTCGGTGCGCAGCTCGATCCGCAGCACGCCGTGCGTCGACGGGTGCTGCGGGCCCATGTTGACGATCATCTCTTCGGCCTGGTCGGCCGAGACGTTGCCGTCGCCGCCGGCGACGACGAAAGTTCGGGATTGCGAAACGAGCGTATCGGTCACGGCAGGGTCATCGTAGAGGGCGTTGCGCGCAATGTGTAGTGGCGCCGCCGGTGTCGCCACTGCCGCGGCACGCAAGGCTCGCGGCCGGGGGCGTTTTTTGGTACCGTCTCCCCCCGCGCACCGAGAAATTCACGAGATTCTGTCATGGCCGACGACGTACTTCCGCAAACGACCGACGACGACACGATCGAGACGCTCGCCCCGACCGAAGCCGTCGGCCGCGATCAGCTCGAAGGCGTGCACCTGCACGCAAGCGCGCTCATGCGCGAACTGGCCGGCCTGCCCGGGGGCGACCTCGTCAGCGACATGGTCGCTACGTCGCTCAAGCTGCTGCGCGACAAGAACAACCGCGCCGACCTCAAGCTCATCAATACGTCGCTGAAGGAACTTCGCTACGCCCTGAAGATTTTCGAGCCGTACAAGGACGTGCGCAAGATCAGCATCTTCGGCTCGGCGCGGACGGCCGTCGATCACCACGACTACCTCGCGGCGATGGAGTACGGCCGGCGCATCGCCGAGATGGGGTGGATGGTCATCACCGGCGCCGGCGGCGGCATCATGGCCGCCGGGCACGGCGGGGCGGGCTCGAAGCCGAGCTTCGGCCTGGCGATCCGTCTGCCCTTCGAACAGGCGACGAACGAATACATCGAAGGCGACCCTAAGCTCATCAACTTCAAGTACTTCTTCACGCGCAAGCTCATGTTCGTGCGCTCGAGCCACGCGATCGCCGTCTTCCCGGGCGGGTTCGGCACGATGGACGAAGGGTTTGAAGTCCTCACGCTCGTGCAGACCGGCAAGGCCCCGCCGATGCCGATCGTCTTCGTCGACCACGAAGGCTCGGGCTTCTGGAGCGGATGGCAGTCGTACGTCGAGAAGCAATTGCTCGGCAGCCGGCTCATCAGCCCCGAGGACTTGAACCTGTACAAGATGACCCAGAGCATCGACGAGGCGCTGCACGAAGTCACGCACTTTTATCGCACGTATCACTCGATCCGGCACGTGCGCGACAACCTCGTGATCCGCTTAAACAACAAGCCCAGCCCGCAGCAGCTCGACGAGATCCGCCGGCGCTTCGGGCACCTCGCGTGCCGCGGGACGATCGAGCTGACCGGCGCACTCCCGCAGGAGCGCGACGAGCCGGCACTGGCGGATCTGTCGCGGTTGACGTTCTGCTTCAACAAGCGCGACCAGGGCGGGCTGCGGTTGCTCATCAACTACCTCAACGACGAAGTGTGAGGCCGCTGTGTCGATCCCGTATGCCGGTTCGCGGCTGCTCGACGAGCAGGTCACGACCGCCTTCGATCTCGCCGGCTTCTGCGTCGTTGCCAATGTCGGCGTGGCGCGCGGCATCGTGGTGCGGTCGCGCGGGTTGTTCGCCAAGATGCTCGCGCATGTGCGTTCGTCGATCGGCGGAAACATCGCGCTCTATGCCGATTTGTGCGAGCGGGCACGCCGCG
>DASVSS010000198.1:0-4875 GCA_036387945.1 Tepidisphaeraceae bacterium
CTGGTTACGCACAAGCAGCGGCAGGATCGGGATCGCCGCCCCCAAGGCCGCTGCGACGTAATGCCGGTGGATCTTATCGAAGCGCCGCATGTGCCACAGCAAGAAGGCCGCCACGCCCAAGGCCACGACCGCGTCGGCATAGCGTGTGCCGGGGATGCACCCGAGCACCAGGCCGGCGGCAAAGACCAAGGCGATCCTGCCGGTCGCCGACCACCGCATCAACAGCACCGCGCCCCACACGACGCAGAACGCCACGGCGGTGTGCGAAATCTCCGTCAGCGCGTGCACGGCAAAAGCCGCGTTCATCGCGAGCGCCGCGGCAGCGAGCAGCGCGTATCCCGCCGGGGCCAGCTGGCGCACCGCTGCGTACAATCCGACGATCGTCAGCACGGAGAGGACCGGGTTGATCAGCAGCGTCGCCTGCCACCCGAACGCGTGCTGCACCAGCCCGACCAGCAGAGGGAATCCCGGCGGGTAACGGCTGATGAACGTGTTGTCCCCCAGCAACAGCCAGTGCATGCCGACGTATTGCGCGTTCGATTGGGGGACGAACCACGCGTGGCCGGTTTGCAGGATCAGGCTGCCCTGCGCCCAGTAGCCGTTGGCATCGGGGTGATTGATTGCGGGTTGGAAGTGAATGCGCAGCGCCACCGCGAACAGTGCGATCACAAGCAACAGGCCCGCCGGCCCCGCGATGCGGCGCAGGAGCACGGCCCGGCCATGCGATCGTGGGAGAACTGCGGATGCGGCATCGTCGGACGGGGCAGACGAAATGATGGCGGTCATGCGGTCCTTCTGGTTCTGTCCATCCAAACGCCGGTTGCCGCGTATTATTTGCTGCCTCTGCAATTTGTGCGGCCAACTTTGTCCGCTGCGAGCCGGCTGCGACGCTTATACTTCTGTCCGGCTACCGTTGGCCTTCAACCCTGGGTGATGCATGAAATTGACGCTGATCGATCGCAACGGGCAATTCGTCCATGACATCGACGCCGAGCGCGTCGAGAAAACCGACGCACAATGGCAGGAACTGCTCACGCCCGCGCAGTTTCGGGTCGCCCGTGCCAAAGGCACGGAGCGGCCGTTCTGCGGCACGCTGCTGGATAACAAAACCTCAGGCGTCTACGCCTGCGTGTGCTGCCGGCTGCCGCTTTTTTCTTCGGCCCACAAGTTCGAATCGGGCACGGGTTGGCCGAGCTTTTTCCAGCCGGTTGCCGAAGGCAACGTGCGCGTGGATCGTGACGTGTCGCACGGCATGGTGCGGACGGAAATCCTCTGTGCCCGCTGCGACTGCCACCTCGGCCACGTCTTCAGCGACGGGCCGCGGCCGACGGGGCAGCGTCATTGCGTCAACAGCGAATCGCTCGTGTTCTATGCGGACGCCGACCTTCGACAACTCGCCGATCCGGCCGCCGATGCCGCCGCCGCGCCGCGTTAAAGCGAATCGGACTTCCGCGTGGCAGCGATCGCAACAAGCCGGTACGACGGAGTGAAAAATGCCCTAGCGCCTCGTGCCGCGCACCGCACGTGCACATGCGCATCGCTGCTCCGGCAATCCGCCTCATCATTCAACGACGTACAATTGCTTATGCTCGACCAATACCCCGACCCACTCATCGACATTCCGCTCGCCACCACACCGACTGACGCTGAGGCGGTGCTGGCGGGCGGGTGCTTCTGGTGCGTCGAAGCGGTGTACGAAGATTTGCCCGGCGTGCGCGACGCCGAATCCGGCTACGCCGGCGGCACGCCCGAGACGGCCAACTACGAAGCCGTGTGCGGCGGGCGCACCCGCCACGCCGAGGCCGTCCGCATTACCTACGACGCTTCGAAACTGTCGTTCGGCCAGTTGCTCAAAGCCTTTTTCTTTATCGCCCACGACCCGACCACACGCGACCGCCAGGGCAACGACGTCGGCCCGCAATACCGCTCGGCGATCTTTTACGCCGACGACGAGCAGAAGCGTATCGCCGAGGCGTACGTCCGGCAGATCGACGCGGCGAAGCTGCTGCCAAGGCCGATCGTGACGACCCTCGAACCGCTCGAGAAGTTTTACCCTGCCGAGGCCTATCACCAGGGTTATGCGCGGCTTAACCCGACGCAGCCCTACATTTTCAGCACCGCGCTGCCGAAGGTGGAGAAGTTGCGCAAAGCGCTCAAGGCGTAGGCGCGTCGCCGGCTGGAAGGGTCGGAGTCGCGGCGCGCCGGGCACGAAAGAAGCGGCGCAGCATTCCGGCGCACGCATCGGTCAGGACACCGGGAATGACCCTGGCTCGGTGGTTGAGGCGTTTGTCCTCGCAGAGCGTGTATAGCGTGCGCACCGCGCCAGCCTTGGGATCATCGCAGCCGTAGACGAGTTCGGGCACGCGGGCGTTGACGATCGCGCCGGCGCACATCGCGCACGGTTCGAGCGTAACGACAAGGACGCTGTCGGTGACGCGCCAATGTCCCAGCGACAGCGCTGCGGCGCGCAAGGCGACGATCTCTGCGTGCCCGGTCGGGTCGCAATCGCGCTCGCGGGTGTTGTGCCCGCGGCCAATGATCTTGGCAGTGGGCAGGTGCCAGACGATGGCGCCGATCGGCACGTCCCCGGCGGCCTCGGCGATTTCGGCCTCGGCTAACGCCAGGCGCATGAGTTCTTCGTAGTCGGGGGCCGGCGGGTTGCGGTCGACGCGCGTCATAGCACCGAGATGACCTGGCGGATTTCCGGCACGCGGTCTTTGATGTTGCGCTCGATGCCGTGGTGGAGCGTCATCGTGCTGCTCGGGCAGCCGTGGCAGGCGCCGTGGAAGCGGATTTTGACGGTGTCGTCGACGACGTCGACGAGCTCGATGTCGCCGCCGTCCGCCTGCACGGCGGGGCGGATCCGGTCGAGGACGGTGCGGACACGGCCCTTCAAATCGTCGGCAACCGGCTGCGATGTCTGCATGGTGAGCGTCCTCGGTCGGGCCCGCAAAGTATAGACGTTGCCGCGGACCGGAACAATCACGGCCGCCTCAGGCGTCACGCTTCTCCCTCACGAATATCACCGCAAATGCCCACAACGCCGCCCCCGTCAACACTGCCAGCGCCGCCTGCCCGCCGATCGACGGCAGGCGCGTCAGATGCCCGAACAACGCGACGCCGGCCGCCAGGTACATCATCGCCCCGAACAGCCTGCCGCGGAAGCACGCGCCGATGAGCAACATGCCCCCCGCGGCCAGCACCGGCAGTGCGCCCACCGGCCGCGTGAGGCGGGACGGGATTAGCGGCACGTCGAAGGGGCGCTCCACTTGCTGTGATTGGCTCGCCCGGCCACTGACTGCCGCTCCTTTCCCCTTTCCTTCCAAGACGAGGTCGGCGGCATCGGTTCGTTTGGTGGCCAGGAGTTTCTGGCCCTGCGCCGCGATCGTGTCGACCCGCCCGCTCGTCCACCACTGTGCGAAGGCCGCCAGCAGCAAAAGCCCAAGGACCGAGCGCAGGAACGGGCCGGTGATGAACTCAATTGGCGTACCAAAACGCCGCCGCGCGTAGGACTGCTTTTCGTAGCGCGGGTCGTGGTCGTCAACCGCGTGCGGGACTTCGGCCGTCATCGCCGCGCCGAACGCCGTCGGCAACACCGTCGCCGGCGCCGCAGTCTCCTTCGCCGTCGAAGCAATCGGTGCGGGCGGCGCCATCGTAGCCGCGACGTGCTGGTGCGACACGCTTTTCATCTTCACGGCATGATCGACGAGTCGGTGCGCGTTCTTCCCCGCCTGCCGCGCGGCCATGCGGGCGTCGATACCTTTGGCCTGCATCGCCTTTTGCTCGATTCGGGCGATGAACTGTTCTTCGCGGTGGCGCTTGCGGGCATCGATGCGGCGCTCGACGTAAGCGATCACCGGCTCGCGCCACGCGCCGAACTTCGGCCGTTCCTTGCCGCGGGCTTTGCCCCACACCTTGCGCGCCTGGAGCTTGTCCTCGTAGCCGAACAGTGCTTCGTAAAACGCCTCCCAGTGCCGGCCGGCGAACCGGCAGACAAACTGGCGGATCGCGTTCTCGTCGAGGCCTCGCAACCGAAGCGTCTTGATCAGTTGCTCGGCCTGATGGACCGAGTGCTCGCGGGCCCGGGCGGCGGCGACGTCGAACGTCCAGTAGAACCCTTGCGCCAGCGCGACCGCGACGATCGCGGCGACCAGCCACGGCAGCCACAGGCCAAAGGCGTAGATCAGGACGCCGAACATCACGACCCCGCCCGCCCAGCTCAGCCAGTCGATCAGGCCCGCGCCGAAGACGAGCTGGCGGATTTTCATCAGCAGGTACTGCCTCTGCAGCACGCCGGCCGTGACGATGTAGGCCACGGTCGTCAGCAGCGCCAGTCCGATCACGCCGCCGACGAGGTTCGTGGCCGACACCACGTCGTCGCGGTTCACATACGCCAGCAGCACCGCAAGCAGCGCACACGCCGCGTAAAACGCCATGACCACCTTCGGCCGCAGGCGCGTCCACGGGCTGGCGTTGAACTGCTCGGCGGCGAACTCCAGGACCTTGATCTGCTCGGTCGACGCCGCGTACGGGCCGGCTGAGGCGATGCCCAGGAAGCCTTCGAGCGAATCGATCACGTCTTTCATCGCCGCGAACCGGCCCTCCGGCCGCTTGGCGAGCATGCGCACGATCACCGGCGACAAGCTCGGCGGCACGTCGTCAACCACCACGTCCGGCGGGATCACCGGTGCGCTCTGGTGCTTGGTCAACACCTCCATCGCCGTCCGCCCCGTGAAAGGCGGCTGGCCGGTGACAAGGTGATACAACGTGCAGCCGAGGGAGTAGATGTCGGCGCGGTGGTCGACATGGGCGGCGTCGCTCGCCTGCTCGGGCGGCATGTACAGCGGCGTACCCATCGACTTGTTGTGCTGCGTC
>DASVSS010000199.1:0-5446 GCA_036387945.1 Tepidisphaeraceae bacterium
CTCCCAGGCTCGCTGAAGCGAGCCACGCCGCGCCGGATAGACCGGATCCGACACGCCTTTGGTGATTGAGTTTGCGTTTCCCGGTCTAGGCGACCGACTGCTCGCGGGCGAACTGCAGCGCGCCTTCGAACCACCCATTGACGGCCTCGCGGCAGCGGTTGACGGTGCATTGCACGCTCATCTGCCGGCCGTCGGGCGTGGTGAACTCGACCAGGCCGCTGTATCCGAGCGGCAGGCGCTCGCGGGTGATAAAGCCCATTCCGGCGGCGTGCAGGTCGCGGGAGTACAACGTCGAGGCGTCCATGAGCGGCATCGTCGAAAACAGCCGAAGCTCGGCGCGCGTGCGGTACGTCGACCGGGCACGGCTGCGGCGGTCGGACGCGACGTCGGGGGCCGCGGCTTCCATCGCCGAGAGGATCATCTCCGCCTCGGCCGGCCACTCGGCGTCGACGGGGCGCGGGGTCTGGTCGACCGGCATCCGGCGGGCGTCGGACGGGGGGCAAGTCCGGTCGTATTCGGGGTGGCCTACGAGTCGCATGACATTTCCGCCTTCTCGAGTCGACGATCCGACCCTTCTTTATCGGCAGGGCTGCGATCGTTGTCCATCTTCCTCGGATTCCCTTCGCCGGCGGCCGCCGCGGAGCGACCCGCGATCCCGAGGTATGTCGCCGGGGCAGCAGGCTTTAGAACGGGGGCGCTTCGCCGCGCTTCCACCAGTCGGCGGCGTCGTCTTTTTTATTGGGCTTCTTCCTGGACTCGTTCTTGGGCTCGTCGAGGGTGTTGGAATCGGTTTCGTCCGGGGCGTCGCCCCGCGTGCTCGTCGCCAGGGCGACGGCGAACAGGCCGCCGATCTGCTTGAGCATCGCCGCGTCTTCGTCCTTGAACGGGCACTTGCCGTCGCGGAAGCACGCGAACACCGCCAGCGTTTCGCCGAGGTAGTTGCACGCCACGGTCATCGCCGTCTGGTTCGGCAGCAGCTTCTTTTCCGACGGCTTGAGCATCGCCAGAAATTCCTCGCCGCTGAGGTGCGTCGAGCCTTCCTTGGCCGTCAGCGGCACGAGCGCGTCGTGCAGGGCCTGGGTCGTCTGCTTCTCACCGGCGGTGGTGTATTTCATGTACGCGCCCAGGTCGAACACCTCGTTGTCGCCGCTGAGCCAGATGGCGATGTTGCAGTAGCCGGCTTCCTTCAGCACCCAGTCCATCGCGTGGCAGAGCAACTGCTCGAGATCGGCCGCGGCGTCGATCGTCTGCTTGAAGCTTTGGCCGATGCGGACGTCGGTGAGCTGCTGGGCCACTTCGCCGTAGGCGTTGACGAGATCGTTGCACAACAGATCGACCTTCTGGCTGACGGTGTGCCGGGCCTTGTTCAATTCGCGTACCGCGGTCTTGAGCCGCGTGAGGCGCACGTCGTCGCGCTCGGCGATCGCCTGGCGGCGCAGGGCGGTCTTCACCTGCTGGGTGATCTGCTGGGCGTTGAACGGCTTGGGCAGGTAATCGACCACGCCGTGCCGCAGGGCGAACAGCGTGCCGTCGATGCTGGGCTTTTGCGTCATCACGATCGCGGCGGCGGCGGGCGAGGTGAGCTTAAGGTCTTCGAGCAGGTCCATTCCGTCGCCGTCGGGCAAGTGCACGTCGGCGATCATGAGCTGGTACTGGTTGTGCCGCAGCAGGTGGCGGGCCTCGGCGATCGTCCGGGCCGACTGCACGCGGCAGCGGGCGCCGCCGGCGACGATGTCGGTGAACAGCTCCCGCATCGCCGGTTCATCGTCAACAACGAGAACGCTGGGCTGCTTGCTCTTGGATTCGTGCTTGGTCGCAACCGCTGACATAAGGGACCGCTTTCTTGGGAAGTTCGGCGTCGGGATTGGCAGTCAAAGACAGGCAAACTCAATCGCCCTCTTCATCGCCACACCCCGAACCCTGAACTCCAAACTAATACTCCCGACCTCACGTCGCCGCCCGCTGCACTGCCGTCGGCGTTGCTTCTTCTTCCGCCGCCGGCAGCACGACGATCGCTCGCGTGCCGCGGTTGGGCTTGCTTTCCAGCCGCAGCGACCCGCCGGCGGATTCGATCCACCGCAGCGCCTTGGCCAGGCCCATGCCCGGACGGCGTCCGGCGCGCTGGGCGCTGAAGAACGGGTCGCAGGCGTGGGCGAGCGTGTGCTCGTCCATTCCGCAGCCGTCGTCGGTGATCGAGACCACCAGCCGCCGGCCGAGCGAGTCGAAACTCGCGGTGATCGTCACCCGGCCCGTCTCCTTCGTCGCCGCGAGGGCGTTCTGCACGATCTCGGCGATCGCGCCAGTCATCTGGGCGCCGTCGACCATCGCCGCCGGTGTGTCGCCGACACGCAGGTCAATGTGCCTATCGGCGATTTCGCAGCGGCTCTTAGCCAGCGCGACGGCGCGGTCGACGATTTCCAGCAGCCCCGTCGCCCGTGGCTGCGGCGGCTGCGGCTTGGCGAAGTGCATCATCTCCGTGATCATGTCCGACAGCGTCTGGCTTTTTTCGTAAATGAGCTTGGCGGCGGCGCGGTCCTTCGGCTCGGGCAAGCTGGCCGCGAGCAGTTGCGAGCGACCGCTGATGACCGCCAGCGGGTTGTTCATCTCGTGCGCCGCGCCCGCGGCCATTTCGGCAACGGTGGTGAGCATGCGGCCGCGCTCGACGGCGGCGCTGGCGGTCTGGAGCTGGCGGTTGGCCTCGGCGAGCTGCTCGGAGAGCAGGCGCGATTCGTCGCGGATCTGGCACGTCCGCAGGGCAAGGCTCCACCCGCAGGCGACGGCGGCCAGCTCCTGCTGCTGCTGCGCCAGCCGCTGCGGCTCGTCGGCGGGCCCGCCGAACAACACGCCGCCCACGCACGCATGATCGGCGACCAGGCACAGCCAGAACCGCGCCGCGCCCGCGAGCATCGGCGAGCAACTCTGGACGAGCCATTCCAGTTCCGGCCCGGTCGGCTGCACCGCCGAAGAGGCCCGCGGGCGGGGCGGGGCGTCGTCGCCGCCGGCGCGGTCGACGCTGAGCGTCTGCAGGATCGTGCCGCTGCGGTCGAGCACGGCCACGTCCGCGGCCATCGCGCCGGGGGGCAGCGAAAAGACGGCGACGGCGGGCGTTTCCAGCACCGCCGCGGCGGTCTGCCCGATCGCCGCCAGCACGTCGGCGGGCGGGGCGTCGGGACGAAGCTCGTTCTGGAACGCCGCGAGCGCTTCGAAGTATTTCGACCGCACGCTGAGCTTGCGGTTGCGCGCCGCGAGCTGGTCGCTCACACGCGACAGCTCGCGGTTGGCCTGCTGCAGCGCCTGGCGGTAAAGCTCCTGCGCCTCGGCCGAGCCGAGGCCGAGCAGCTTGGCGCGGCCTTCGACGGCGACGATGAGCTTCTCGACGATCGCGTCCGGTTGGATCTGCGACAATCGCAGCGCGTCGAGCAGGCACTGCCGGGAGACGGGGAACGTGTAGTTGCCGCTGTAGCCCAGGTGCTGCTCGCGCACGAGCAGGTCGGCGAGGGTAACGAGATTGACGAGCTTGCCGTGGCGCACCGAAGGCGGCAGTGCCGCGGGAAGCTGCCCGTGCAGCCAGATCGCTTCGCGCAGCGCCGGCGGGAGCTGCCAACGCTCGGCCAGGCGTTTGCCCACGACGTTGTGATCGATGCCGATGACCGACCGCTCGACGTCGGCGATATTGCCGCGCAGCATGTCGGCAGTCTCGACGACGCGGAGGTAGCTCTTGGGCACGGCGGTATCGAGCGCGAGCTTGCCGATGTCGTGCAGCAGGCCGGCGACGAACGCCTCGGCGGGATCGATCTTTTCGCCGCGGCCCTTGAGCCGGGTCGCGAGCATCTCGCAGCAGCAGCCCACCGCGATCGAATGTTTCCAGAACGCGTCGCGGTCGAACTTCGCGGCCGGTTCGCCGGGCCCGAAGATGCCCATCACGCTCACCGCCAACACCGCGCACCGCACGCTGTCAAAGCCCAGCAGCGCGACGGCGCGTTCGAGCGAGGCGACTTCCCCCCCGCCGACGTCGGCGCGGTTGACCAGTTGCAGGATACGTGCCGCCAGGGCGGGATCGGATTCGATCAGCCGGCAGACGTCGCCGACGCGGGCGTCGTCGCCCGACACCGCCTCCAACACCCGCACCGCCACCGCGGGCAGTGTCGGCAGCGTTTCGAGCTGCTGAAGGATGAGGTTGACGCGCGGCGTGGACATGCGGGGTGGTTGGGTCGTGAAGTCGATGGGTGGCTGAGTGGCGCGAATCGCGTCCGAAAGACAGGCCGTGCGATCCACGACTTCACTATTCAACGACTCAACCACTCAACCTCATCAGACGTTGAGCAGTTCGCCGACGCGCTCGATCAGCTTTTCGATGTTGAACGGCTTTTTGACGAAGTCGTCGGCGCCGCTTTTGAGCAGGTCGTTGATCTCGTCCTGGTTGACCACGCCGCTGACGATGATGATCTTCACCGCCGCGAATTCGTCGCGGCTGCGGATGGTGCGGCAGACGACGTTGCCGTTGATGTCCGGCAGCATGTAATCCAGGATGATCAAATCGGGGCGGAAATCGGTGGTGAGCATGCCGGCGTCGTAGCCGGTGCTGGCGGTTTTGACTTCGAACCGCCCGTCACGCTCGAGCACGTCGACGAACAGTTCCACGATCTCCGGGTCGTCGTCGACGACGAGGATCTTGGACTTGCCCGATTGCAGCAGGTCCGGCGGGATGTTGTTGTCGCGCATGAACGCCAGGAGCGCGTCCCGCGGGATGCGGCGGAACCGGCTGCCCGGGACGCGAAAGCCTTTAAGCCGGCCGCTGTCGAAGCAGCGGATGATCGTCTGCTGGCTGACTTTGCAGATGTCGGCGGCCTCGCCGGTGGTGAAAATGGTCTTCATGCAGCACGTCCGCTTTCTGACCTGTACGAACCGCCCGACAGGGCAGTTTGCAGGCCCGATAAGATGGAAGACGCCGCACGAGCGGGTTTCATACACCATCTTACCTAGATTTCCTATTTCACCATCGGTTGGCAGATTGGGCAACTTGAACGACGGACCGGGGCGGGGAGGACCGGATAACAAACTAAATAAAGAAAGCCCCGGCCATGACTGGCCGGGGCTTAGGGGTCGCAATTCTCGTTGATCGAGAGCGTTTACTCGCTATCGCTCGGCCGGGTTAGGGCGCGACGACGGCGTTGGTTTTCAGGCTGTACATCTTCGCGCCCCACTGCCAGTTGGCGGGGTCGAGGGTGTCCTTCAGGTGGCGGGTTTCGGCGTGGCCGTCGGCGTAGAGGAAGTTGGTCTTCTTCTTCTCCCACTTCTTCTCGCCGCCGTGATAGCGGCCGACCCAGTCGAGGCGGGTCTTGGTGTTCGCCACGTCGTAGGTGCCGGGCACGTCTTCCATCACGTCTTCGTAGCGCACGCGCTCGTAGGTGGTGGCGTTGGCGGGCAGTTTGTCCATGTTCACGTT
>DASVSS010000200.1:0-1700 GCA_036387945.1 Tepidisphaeraceae bacterium
ATGACGCCAGAGAAGCAAACCCCTCGCCCGGTACTCCGCGAGAGGGTAGGGAGAGGGCCGGAGCGTCGAGGCGCTTTATTGCGACGATGCGTCCGCCCGCCCCCACCTAGCCTCCCCCGCAGGGGAGGGACCAGAGGGGCGTTTGACTGCGATGAGGCGGCCGGCCGCCCCCATCTAACCTCCCTCGCAGGGGAGGGATCAGAAGGATCGGCATTTTATTGCATTGACACCTGACGCGAGCATGCCCCCCGACGCCTTGATCGAAACCCCGCCGATAACGCCGCCCACCCCGCGCGGGTTCGCCGAGGGGTATCACGTTGACGCCGGCGGTTTCGACGAGATGGCCGAGCCCGGCGGCGCGCTGCGGCCGCACTGGCGGATGCTCGTCAGCCAGCTCGACGATCTCGGCCCCGAAGAGCGCCAGCAGCGCTGGGCCCTGGCGCGGCGGCTGATCCACGACAACGGCATCACCCACAACGTCTATGGCGACGAGCGCGGGCTCGACCGGCCGTGGAATCTCGACTTCGTCCCCCTGCTGATCGCCGCCGCCGAATGGCAGACGCTCACCCGCGGCCTGCAGCAGCGCGCCCGCCTGCTCGACCGATTGCTCGCCGATCTCTACGGCCCCGCGACCACCGTCGCCGCCGGCGTGCTGCCGCAGGAACTGGTCTACGCCAACCCCGCTTTCCTGCGTCCCTGCCACGGCGTGCGCGTGCCGCGCGACACCTACCTGCACCTCTATGGCGTCGATCTCGTGCGCGGCGTCGGCGGCCGGATCACCGTCCTGAGCGACCGCACGCAGGCGCCCTCCGGCGCGGGCTACGCGCTGGAAAACCGCATCGTGCTCTCGCAGGCGCTGCCGGCGATTTACCGCCAGTGCAACGTGCGCCGCCTCGCGCCGTTCTTCGTCGCGCTGCGGCAGACGCTGGCGGGGCTGGCGCCGTCCGGGCGCGACAACCCGCGCGTCGTGCTGCTCACGCCCGGGCCGTACAACGAAACGTATTTCGAGCACGCGTACCTCGCCCGTTACCTCGGCTACACCCTCGTGCAGGGCGGCGACCTGACGGTGCGCGACGGCAAAGTCTTTCTCAAAACCCTCAGCGGCCTGCAGCGGGTCGACGTGATCCTGCGCCGCGTCGACGACGACTACTGCGACCCGCTCGAACTCCGCGCCGGCAGCTACCTCGGCGTGCCCGGCCTGCTCGGGGCGGTCCGCGACAACAACGTCGCCGTCGCCAACGCCCTCGGCAGCGGCGCGCTGCAGGGGCCGTGCTTTTTGCCCTTCATGCCGCGGCTTTGCCGCCACCTGCTCGGCGAAGAGTTGCTGCTCGATTCGGTCACGACCTGGTGGTGCGGCGATCCCGATTCGCTGCGCTACGCGCTGGGCCGGCTCGACACGCTCGTCATCAAGCCCGCGTACCCTTCGCGCAAGGCCGACCCGGTCTTCGGAGCGACCCTGGGCGCCGCCGACCTCGCCGCCCTCGCGGCGCGCATCGCGGCGCGGCCGGCGGCGTTCGTCGCCCAGGAGCCGCACGTCTCGGCCACCGCGCCGGCTCTGGACAGCGACCGCCTGACGAGCGGGCCGTTCGTGCTGCGCACCTATCTCGCGGCCGGCGGGGACGACGGGTACACGCTCCTGCCCGGCGGGCTGACGCGCACCACGCCGGCGGAATCGAACGTCGCCGGCCTGCAGAAGGGCG
>DASVSS010000201.1:0-22568 GCA_036387945.1 Tepidisphaeraceae bacterium
AGGGCGCCGACGGGCCCCGCGGCGTCGCCATCGGCCCGCAGGAGAACGTCTCGATCATGGTCAACGAGGAGGACCACCTCCGCATCCAGGTCATCCACTCCGGGCTGTCGCTGCCGGAGGTCTGGGAGCGGATCAACCGCCTGGACGACCAGCTCGAGGAGCACCTCAGCTACGCCTTCAGCCCCCAGCTGGGCTACCTGACGGCCTGCCCGACCAACGTCGGCACCGGCATCCGCGTGAGCGTGATGCTCCACCTGCCGGCCCTGAAGCTCACCGGCGAGATCGAAAAGGTCTTCCGCGCCGCCAAGGACATGAAGCTCGCCGTCCGCGGCCTCTACGGCGAAGGCACCGAGGCCACCGGTGACTTCTATCAGATCAGCAACCAGACCACGCTCGGCAAGATCGAAGAAGACATCATCCAGGACTTCAAGCACGTCGTGATCCCCAAGATCATCGACTACGAACACCACGCCCGCCGCACGCTCCTGAGCGACCGCACGACGGCATTGGACGACAAAGTCCACCGCGCCCTCGGCCTCCTCCGCACCGCCCGCCTGATGACGAGCGAAGAAGTGCTGTTCCTCCTCAGCCACCTGCGCATGGGCGTCAATTTAGGCCGCATCAAGGGCATCGACATCCGCGCGATCAACGAACTTCTCCTGCTCACCCAACCGGCCCATTTGCAGAAAATGCTCGCCAAGAAGTTCGAAGGCGACGCCAGGCGAGCGGCGCGGGCGGATTTCATCCGGCATAAGCTCGGGGCGAGCTAGTCGGTCCCGAGCCTACCTTAGGCAAATGTGCCGATACCCTCTTCTCATCGGCTTCGAGACGAAGCGTGTAAGCACGCGACCCTCGACTGGCGGAAATCCGTCAGTGCTGCTGTTCAGATCATCGATCCGTGGTACGCCGCACAAGCGTACGCATGGTGCGGCCGGTTTGCACCTCCGTCCGATTCGCCGCAACTCCTGAACCTTTCTTTCCGTAAGGCGGACGACGGTAAAGATATCTATCAGCGTGTCGCCGCAACTGCTTGGCCCCTTCGTGCACTTGTTGAGTTAGGCTACCACGAAAAAGCTAAGATGAAATTTGCATCGGTTGCGGAGACATCGTTGCAGACAATGACGTGCTCCAGCCGCGCAGAAGCCTGCTTCTTGGTGTTTCAGGCGATCGCGATTGCGCCGCAGCCTTTGGCACAAATAGCATTTGAGTGGCTACGGACTGGACTTAATCCGCCAACGCACTGGCGTCAGCGGCGTGCCCTGGAGGAAGGTCTGCTCCAAGCGGTATCGCTCGGACTGATCCAAGTCGGCCAGCTCGATTCATTCGCCGATCACGCTCTGGTCGAACGCGTGACGAAACGAACCGAACGGGGCGAGACAGCCTATCCTCGGACGTTTTTTTGGTCCTGAGCCGGGTGCCGTGCAGCACCCTCTCAACAAAGTTATGCGACGAGGTGCCCCCATGAAGTGTCGAACACGTCGCGTTGTTATCTTCGTCGCACTTGCGATACTCAATCTCGTCGCGATCGTATTGACGCTCACTAGCATATCGCTTCGCGAGGGATTCTCTGCTGTCGTTGCGGTTAGCAAGTACAGGGAACTGCTGAACGCCAAGGCCATCGTCGAGGATGCCGACGCGGTCGCGACGGTCACGGGCACGCACGACGACTGGACGGCGGTACCCGACTATTTAGCCGGACCGTGCCCCGTCTTTGACACGGCAACTTTCGTGACAATCCTTCCGACGTTCGGCGGCTGCGTCCTCGCACTCTGGGCATTGTCGGAGGAGTTTCCGCCGAAGAGTTCGTAGGGTGCGGTTCACCGCACCCTGATTGTCCAACCCGCCGATGGTGCGGTGAATCGCACATTACGAACCTCATCGCACCCATCAAGCAGGTTTGGCATTACCGCAAACTTTCGGGGCCGGCCGGAAGGGACGGGCCATGATCACGACCTGTATCACCATTCGGCTTGATCGCCACCAGTAGCGTTGTACAATACGACAACATGCCGTGGCACGATGTTTTCTGGAACGATTACGTCGATGCTTACATGGCATTGCACGGCCTGACCTACGAGGACGTGGAAAACGCCCTCTGTCATCCGGATGGCGAGGACATCAGTGACAGCAGCGGTCGGCCCATCCGTTTCGGCCTCGCGATGGACGGCCGCAAGATTGCCGTCGTTTTCGAAATCCTGGACGACAACGTCACGATTTATCCCATCACCGCTTACGAGGTGAAGTAATGGCAAAGGTAACGTCTCATTCGAAACTGACCCCGCAAAAGCTCGCCGAGTTGCAGGCGCTGGGCAAGAAAATCGACGCCGAGGAGAAGGACGCAATCATCGCCAAGGGTCGGGCCGTGTTCCGCCGTCAGGAAGTGATCAAGAATCTCATCACCCAGATCAAGACCGCACGGCAGGCGCGCAACCTGACGTTGACCACGGTCGCGGAGATCACGGGCATCGGAAAAGCAAACCTCTCGCGGCTTGAAAACGAGGCCAGTCCGAACCCGACGATGGACACGCTGCTTCGGTACGCCGACGTGGTCGGGGTTAAGGTCGAAATCATCGTGATGCCGTGACCGCGATCCGCGGAAGGTCCATGCGGCAGGTCTATGCGGGGACGGCCGGGCGTTTGGCAACCGTCTGCCCCGCGATCTTGTCCTGCAATCGCATAATGCCTTCGAGCAACGCTTCGGGCCGTGGCGGGCAGCCGGGGACGTAGACGTCGACGGGGATGATGAGGTCGACGCCTTTGACGACGTTGTAGCCGTACTTGAAGTACGGGCCGCCGCCGACGGTGCAGGCGCCCATGGCGATGACGTACTTGGGCTCGGCCATCTGGTGGTACAGGCGTTTGACGCGGTCGGCCATTTTGTAGTTGACCGTGCCGGCGACGATCATCAGATCGCTCTGGCGGGGAGTGGCGCGGAACGCGCCAGCACCGAAGCGGTCGATGTCGAACCGCGAGCCGCTCGTGGCCATCATTTCGATGGCGCAACACGCCAGGCCGAACGTCATCGGCCAGAGGCTGTTCTTGCGGCCCCAGTTGAGGGCGAAGTCCAGGCTGGTGACGATCAGGCCGGGCTCAAAACGGTTCTCAATCCACGACATTTCGATAGTTTATACGCGGAAACGCGCGACGGCGATGCGGGCAGAAAACTTCTTTTGCAACCGCTGCGATGCCGTCGGCGGCGCCCTCCCCTTCGATGCCGAAGACGCGCCTGGGGACGCCGCGTTGGGCCTTTTTCATGAACGTCGAAACGTCTCCCGCACGCCCCGCGTATAATGTCTTATGCCCCATCCCAAAGCCGTAACCATCGGTGAGCTCAAGGCCACCGGCTATAAATATCGAAGCGTCAAAGACGAGTTGCGGTCCAACCTGATCGCCAAGCTGCGGGCCGGGGAGGATATTTTCCCTGGCATCCTGGGGTACCGCGACACCGTTATCCCGCAGGTCATCAACGGCATTCTCGCCAAGCACGACATGCTGTTCCTGGGCCTGCGCGGGCAGGCGAAGACGCGCATGCTGCGGCTGCTGCCGACGCTGCTCGATGAATGGATTCCCACGCTCGCCGGCACGGACATCAACGACGACCCGCTCGTGCCCATGACTTCCACCGGCCGCCGCATCGTCGCCGAGCAGGGAGACGCGGCCGCGATCGATTGGGTGCCGCGCAGCGCCCGTTACCAGGAAAAACTCGCCACGCCGGACGTGACGATCGCCGATCTCATCGGCGAGATCGACCTCGTCAAGCACGCCGAAGGACGCTACCTCAGCGACGACTCGACGATGCACTACGGCCTGATCCCGCGGGCCAATCGCGGGCTGTTTGCGATCAACGAGTTGCCCGATCTGGCGCCGCGCATTCAAGTCGGCTTGTTCAACGTGCTGGAAGAGCGCGACGTGCAGATCCGCGGCTATCCGATCCGGTTGAATCTCGACGTGTGCCTCGTATTCAGTGCCAACCCGGAGGACTACACCAACCGCGGCCGCATCGTCACGCCGCTGAAGGACCGCATCGGCAGCGTCATCCGCACGCACTACCCCGAGACCACGGCCGAAGCGCTGCAGATCGTGCGCGAGAACGCTTACCTCGAGCGCACCGAGGGCGACAGCCCCAGCGGCGTGAACGTGACCGTGCCGCAGTTCATGAGCGAGATCATCGAAGAAGTCGTGCGCCTGGCGCGCACGAGCCCGCACGTCAGCCAGGCCAGCGGCGTGAGCGTGCGCACGAGCATCGCCAACGCCGAGAGCGTCGTCAGCAACGCCGAGCGGCGCGGCATTCTCACCGGCGAGGACGAAGTCGTCGTGCGCGTCTGCGACCTGCAGCACGTCGCCGCCAGCAGCCGTGGGAAGATCGAGATGACCCTCGGCGACGACGACGCCAGTGAGGACAAGCTTATTCAATCGCTCATCGGCGAAGCGGTGAAGAACGTGTTCAACCGCAGCTTCAAGAACGCTAACTTCGACGCCGTCAGCGAGGAGTTTCAGAGCAACGTCACCTTCCCCGCCGGCGACGAACTGCCGGCGGCGGAGTTCGTGGCGAATCTGAAGGCGCTCAAGCCCGTCTCCCAGGCCGCGACGCAAGTCCGAAAGGCCCTTCAACTCCCCGACGACGTCGGCCACCTCGCCGCCGCAGGTGAGTTCGTGCTCGAAGGCCTTTACGTCAACAACCGCCTGAGCAAGTACAACAACAAGGGCAAAACATTCTTCCGCAAATGACGCATCGAGCGCGTCGGCGAATGCAATGGCCATTTACGGATGAGGCAATCAAATCCCTCTCCCGTGTACGCACGGGGGAGGGATTTGATTCACAGGCGATTGCCCGCCACTACTGCGCTTTCGCCGGTAAACCGGAGCTATTAAACGATCCTTCGACGAGCACTTGATTCTTCTCGCTGCGCAACTGCACCGTCGCGGCGGCAGGGAACGTTTTCCAGTCGATCTCGATGTAGCCAAAGTTGTGGGCCCCGGTCGGCTTGCCGACGAGGTCGCGGGCGGCAAGATCTTCAGGCGACGGCATGCCGCCCTGATTGAGCGCGCTGGCCGTGATCTCGTGGCCGTGCCTGCCCCAGGCGTAGATCGATCCGTGGTGGCGGTCGCCGCTGAGGACGAAGTACGGCCGGTCGGCGACGCCGTCGAGCAGCGCGAGCATGCGGGCCCGCTCGGCGGGGAAGTTGGCCCACTTTTCGAACCGATGCCCGTCATTGGACAGCTGGATCGAGCTGCAGATCAGCCGCAGATCAGCCGGCTGCTTAAGTTGCTCGCCCAGCCACGCCCACTGCGCTTCGCCGAGGACGGTGGCCTTGGGGTCGTCGCTCGGGACGTAGTATTTCAACTTGCCGCGCGTCTCCGATTTCATCGGGGACCGGAACGACCGCGTGTCGAGCAGGATGACCTGCACCCGCCGGCCCGGCGGGCCGATGGTCTTAGCGTCGTAGTTGCCTTCGCGCCGGCGGCGCTCGCTGCCTTCGGGCTCGCCGAAGAAATCGAGCATGAGTTTCTTGTTCTGCTCCTTGAACGGATATTCGACGCCGGCGTCGTTCTTGCCCAGATCGTGGTCGTCCCACGTCGCGAGCATCGGGACCGTCGCCCGCAGCTTTTTGAAGCCTTCGATTTCGCCGAGCAGCTTGTATTTGCCGGCGATGACGGCCGGGTCGTCACTGTCGCCATAGATGTTGTCGCCGAGCCAGACGAACACGTCCGGCCGGCTGGCGAGGATGCCGTCAAAGATCGGCGCCGGCCTGTCCTGCTTCAGGCAACTGCCGAACGCGATCCGAGTGATCTCCGCCGGCAACGCCGGATCGGCGGCGCGGGCAAGGGCGGCGGTGAGAACGAGCAAGATGGCAAATCGCAACATCATGTGGACATGCCTCTGGTCCCTCCCCTGCGGGGGAGGTTAGGTGGGGGCGGGGAGCGTACAATGACGAACGATTTCGCGTACGACCTCGTCTGTTTTCTGAAGTACGTCCAGATTCCAGTACCGGACGACACGCCAACCTTGTCCCATGAGGTATTCGTCCCGTCGAACATCAAAGGCAACCCGTTCGTCATGCGATTGTCCGTCGAGTTCGATGACGAGCTTTACGAAGTCACAGGCGAAGTCGGCGAAGTAAGGACCGATCGGGTGCTGGCGACGGAACTTGAAGCCGGTCTGCTTAGCGCGGAGTCGGCCCCACAAAATGCTTTAGGCCTTGGGTTTGTCCGCGCGCATTTCACGAGCGCGCTCCACCGAAGGGCGGCTAGCGAATCTTTTGCTTGTCGGCATCCGCCCGCCCCCACCTAACCTCCCCCGCAGGGGAGGGACCAGAGGTGCTTCGATTCTATTGCACGGCGGCCGTCAGTCATTCCGCTTGGTCATGTGCAGCCGCCGGCCGTTGTTGGTCCATTCGGCGGTGCTCATGTACGCCTCGATCAGCAGGATGCCGCGGCCGCTGCATTTTTCGAGGTTCTCTACCGCGGTGGGGTCAGGCACTTCGGTGCGGGAGAAGCCGGGGCCTTCGTCTTCGATGATGATTTCCGTCAGCGTCGGGCCGACGAGCGCCTCGACGTAGACTTTTTTCAGCGGGTCGAGCTTGTTGCCGTGCTTGACGGCATTGACCATCGCCTCTTCCAGCGCCAGCTTGATGGCAAAGACGCAGTCGGAGTTGTAGTGGTTCTTCTCGATCTCATCGAGGATGCGCACCTGCACGTCGCGGCTGCGGGCGAAATCCGACGGGATCACGAACTTCATGCTCGTGCCGTAGCGGGAGGATTTATGGCTCGAGCCGGACAGCGCCATGAAGGCCGATCCTTACGCAGGAGAACAACGAAACCCGCCCCCAACCCCGCCGACCGCCAGACAGCCGTCCTTGCCGTCGTTAGTGGTCGAAGCTCGCCATCGCCTCGTCGCGCTTGCCGTGGATGCGGAAAAGCCGGTCGAGCTTAGTGATGCGGAAGACTTCGAAAATCTGCGGCTTGATGTTCGCCAACCGAAGCTGCCCGTTGCGCTGCTTGATGCGGTTGTTGGCGTTGATCAGCATGCCCAGGGCGGCCGAGCTGAGGTGGTCGACGCTGGAGAAATCCAGCAGCAGCCGCGGCTGCTCGCGCTCGTCGATCAGCGCGTTGAGCGTCGCGCCGATCTCGGCGATGTTGGCCTCGTCCAGAATCTTGTTGTTGGTGAACTCGACGACCTGGACGTTTTTATCGTCCACGACCGAGACCGGGGAGCTTTGTTCCGCCATAACCGAGCGTCCTGTCAGGGTGAGCACCGCCCCGTGCAACATCTCGCGTGCGGGGCGAGCGTTAACTGTAAACCGGGGCAGCAGGGTGTCAAGAATGTGTGCGTTGCGCGAAGTCGCCGCTGTGCGTGCCGTCGTTTGATGCGCGGGCTTGAGATGACTAGCAGAGGGATAAACCGTCAAGCGGCCGGCGCATCAGCCTGACCGTAGCGAATCCGGTCCGTCCCCCGCGGGAGAGGTTAGGTGGGGGCGGGCGGACGCCTTCATCGCACTGAAATGCCTATACGCTCAAGCCCTCTCCCTACCCTCTCCCGGAGTACCGGGCGAGGGGTTTGCTTCTCAGGCGTCAGCGAGCCGCTATTGGCAGATTATTGGCCGCCCCCACCTAGCCTCCCCCGGAGGGGGAGGAACCGGAGAAGGCGCGGGTCGATTTGTTCGCTAGCCTCTGATCCGCACCCGGCCTGCGCGGTGTGGCGGCCGGGGGACGCCGCTTGCCCTGTGTCACGCACGAACCGACCAGCAGCAGGACTGCCGTCACCAGCAGCGGACGCCGCAGAGGGCGGATGCCGGGCGGCAAAGCGATCGGGCCGGGGTCGATGGCGGGAGGGCCGAACCGCACGGCCGGCGTACTCATCGCGCGCAGGCCGTCGGGGGTCTGGAAGACACCAGGGGCGGCGTCGATCGGCAACGCCGGCGTCTGGTGACGCCAGTCCGGCGGCGGCCGGCGCGGCGGGTCGCTCGTGTAGGCCGCGGGGCCGTCGCCGAGGTAGTCCAGCACGGCCGTCCAGAACACGACGTACGCCGCGCTGCCGGCCGCGGGTGACGGATCGAATCCGACCCACACCGCGTGCTCCGGCGCGTCGCGCACGGCGACCAGCGGCACGCCGGCAACGCGCACGATCGGCCGCCAGTCGCCCGGCGGCAGCGCGGGCGGCGGTGACGGTGACGGACTTGGCGGCTTCGGGCCCGCCAGCAGTACGGCCCAGTCCACGTCGCGCGTGATCGGGTGCGGCGTGAGATCAGGCGGCCCATTGCCTGCCAACCCGGCGTCGGTCGCCCCGGCGCCGGCGAGGATCACCACGCGGCCGCGCGCAGCGGGATCGGCGGTGATCGCCACCGATCGGCTCGCCGCCACGGGCGGGCGGGCGTCGGTATAGACACGCACCATGCGCCCCAGCGCCGGCGGCAGCGCCGCGGCCGCCTCGACGCGCGGCCAGACGGTCGTGCGCGCCAAGTACGCGACGTTGTCGGCAGCAACGGCGTCGTCGACCTGCAACTCCGCGGTCACGCTTTCGCCCAGTGCCGGCAGGTCGAAAAAGTAATCGCGCGACGCCCCCGCCTCCGGCAGCTCGATCGCTTCTTCCACGTCCGCCACGCGAACCCGCGCGGCGCGGGCGGGCGTGCCGTTGAAGACGCGCACCATCGCCTGCGGCCGCGCGCCGCCCGCCACGGCGAAGCGGTCGATCCCGGCGTTGGCCACAACCGCCGGCGGCGGCCACCAGCGCACGCGGGCGTCGTTCGATTTCGGGTCCGTCAGGCTCAGGACGAGTACCGGGCCGTCGCCTTCGCGCAGCGCCCGCCGCACGGCCTGCGGCAGGCGCGGCGCGACGTCGATCGCCGTCGGCCGCAACCGTGCGAGCGCGCCGCGCGCGCCGTCGAGCGAGCGCTCGTCAGACTGCGACGTCGCGGCGTCGATCCAAGTGAGTGTCGTCGCGGCGGCGAGGTCGCGCGTGACGCGTTCGAACGCCTCCGCCCCGCCGCCGGCGAGTGCCGCCGTCGTCGCAAGGCCGCGGTCGACGACGAGCGTGAACGGCCGCGTGCCCGCGCTCGGCAGGCCCGGCCCGGCCGCGGCAAGCAGCGCCGCGAGCATCGTCAGCAACAGCAGCAGAATCGGCAACGGCGGGCGGGTGAGCTTGCGGCGCGGCGGTGCGTCCACGGTCGATTGCGGCCAGAACCGCACGAACGGCACCCACGCGAAATCGGCGCGCCCCAGCAACACCCACGCCACCGCTGCCGACCACGGCAACAACAGCACGAGTGCGAGCGGCGCGGCAAAGGTCACGCCGCAAAGTCTATAGCGATCTCACGGCCATCGTTATGCACGCGCGGCGCGACCGATAACTACGCCGCGTGGAGAAAGCGTCCGTCCGGGGGCATACAATGAGACGTCTGCCGACGGGGCGTCCCTGCCGGCGGCGGGGTAGAATTTAACAGAGGTAGATTATGTACCGTTCCACACTCACCGCACTGGCGATGACGGGTTTTCTCGCGTTTGGCTGTGAACAGAAGACCGAAACCGAAAAGGCCGCCGAAACCAATGCCGAAAACACCGTAAAGAAGATCGAAGAAGCCAAAGAAAAGGCCCAGGCCGGCACGGGCGAATTGAATAAGAACGCCGAAGGCGCCGGCGAGGCGATGCAGAACCAGGCCGGCAACGCTGCCGAAGCCACGAAGGACGGCGCGGCCAACGTCCAGAGCGAGATCAATAGCCTTGCCTCCAAGGCCCAAGACGCCGTCAAAGCCGGCAAATGGAGCGAGGCCGAGACGCACGTCAGCGCGATCGACACGCTCAAGGCCAAGCTGCCTGAAGGCGCCCGCAAGCCGATCGACGACATGCTCACCGAAGTCCGCAGCATGATCCAGAAGGGCAAATCGATGCCCGCGATGCCACACTGATCGGCAGACCACTCAGCCGCTCACGGCTTAGCTCCGGCGGTCAAAAAACTCTCTCTCCCTTGTCGCCCACGCAGGCAACGTAGCCTGCGTGGGCGATTTTTTTGCTATACCCGCCCGTCACCAATGAAGGAGCCGCGATGGCGACAGGCCTGATCCGAGAATTCCGCGATTTCATCGTCAAGGGAAACGCCTTCGATCTCGCCGTCGGCGTGATTATCGGCGCGGCCTTCGGCGGCGTCGTGAAATCGCTCGTCGACAACGTCATGATGCCGCCGCTGGGGTTCCTCCTGGGCGGCGTAGATTTTGCGAACAAAACAATCCAGCTCGCCCCCGCGCTCACCGCCGGCGACACGCACCCGCTATGGCGCTACACCGTGTCGAAGGACTTGCCGGCGACGGTCATCAGCTACGGGCTTTTCGTCAACGCACTCGTTTCGCTGTTGATCCAGGGTTTTGCGATATTCGTCGTCATCAAGGCCATCAACAAAGCCCGCACGCGCTTCCAGCGCGAAGAAGCCGACGCCCCGCCGGTCGCGCCGCCGGAAGACATCAAGCTGCTCGGCGAGATCCGCGACCTGCTGAAGAACCGCAGCTGACCGCAAAACGCCGCGCCCCGATCCCGGGGGCGGCCGTCCGCCTCATCGCAATGAAACGCCTTGTCTGATCCCTCCCCTGCGGGGGAGGTTAGGTGGGGGCGGGCGGCCGCCTCATTACAACAAAGCGCTATTACGCGCCGGCCCTCTCCCTACCCTCTCCCGGGGTACCGGGCGAGGGGTTTGATTCTCTGGCGGCATCGACCCGTGATTGCACACCGGAGCGCGGCGCGCACGAAGATGATCCACGCCGTTCGGCACTGTTCGTCGCATCAAAGCGTCCTGAGTAAAGCGGCGTCACGGACGTGTCGATCTCACGGGAGATGTTGTTCCCCAAACGATTGGCGATTGTTCATGCCATCGCCCTGTTCGCCCTGGCCTCGGCGTCCCCAGCCGATACGATCACGCTCAATAACGGCGATAAGCTCAACGGCAAAATCGGGCTGATGACGGCGAAGGAAATCGTCTTCCAATCACCGGCGCTGGGCGAGGTGAAGATCAAAACCGACAAAGTCGCCGGCTACACCTTCGATGGGCCCGTGCGCGTTCAGCCCAAGAGCGGGCCGTCGCTGACCGCCGCGGTGAGCGGCGACAATAAGTCCGTCACCGCCGGGCCGACGACGTACGCCTTCGGCCAGATCCGCAGCGTCAACGCGCCGGCGTCGGATTGGTCGGGATCGCTCGTCGCCAACTTCTCGCTCGCCCGCGGTAACACCAATCGCTTCACGCTCGGCGGTGAAGGCGTGCTCGTGCTGCGGCGCGACAACGACGCCCACAACGACCGCACCGCCTTTGGCGCCGCGTACAACTACGGCGAAACCGGCGGCGGCTCGGCCGGCGGCGCCAGCGTGACCGACACCGACAACTTCTTCGTCAGCGGCAAGTACGACCGCTTCATCGCCGACCACTTTTACGCCTACGCCGCCGCCCGGCTCGAACACGACCGCATCGCCGACCTCGACTACCGCCTGGGCCCCGGCGTGGGCGTGGGCTATCAATGGATCGAATCGCCGGGGACGAACTTCGTCACCGAGACCGGCGTGACGTACATCCACGAGCAGTTCGCCGGCGGCGACACCAACGACACCGTCGCCCTGCGGCTGGCGTACCGCTTCGATCACAAGCTCACGTCGAGCATCAAGGTGTTCCACACCCTTGAGTACCTGCCGGCCTTCGACGACCCGACGGATTTCATCCTCAACACCGACCTGGGCCTGCGGGCGGCGCTGACGGAGAAGTTCTTCGCGCAGTTCAAAGTGCTCTACAAGCACGACAGCACGCCGGCGGAAAACGCAACGGACGACGACCTGCTGTACACGATCGGCGTGGGGTGGGAGTTTTAAGAAAGTTCGAACCCAGCGAACAGCCCCACGCCGCAGCGAGGCGGGCGGTGCGAACGCCTCACCGCAACAAAGCGCCAATGCCCGGTTCCTCCCCCTGCGGGGGAGGTTAGGTGGGGGCGGGCGGACGCCTCATCGCAATCAAACGCCGATAGACGCTTCGCCCTCTCCCTACCCTCTCCCGGAGTACCGGGCGAGGGGTTTGGTTCTTAGGCGAACGCGGGCCGCTATTGGCAGGTTGTTGAACGCCCCCACCTGGCCTCCCCCGGAGGGGGAGGAACCGGACGCGCCTCATGTTGATGAGGCGTCCGCCGCCTCAAACGCGCTGCCGACCGGCAATGGCGTCGGCGAGCATGTTTTTGTTGGCGTACTCGATGCTGCTGCCGGTCGGCAGGCCGCGGGCGAGGCGGGTGACGCTCACGGCGGGGAACTTTTCGATCACGCCGTTCTGGATGTAGAGCGCGGTCGTGTCCCCCTCCATCGTCGGGTTCGTGCCCAGGATGAGTTCGCGGACTTGCCCGCCGGCAAGGCGCTGCATGAGGGCGCCGATCGTCAGGTCGCCGGGCTCCGATCCTTCCAGCGGCGCGATCCGCCCGAGAAGGACGTGGTAGACGCCCTTGTACGAACCGGCCGCTTCCAGCGCGAGCAAGTCTTTGGGCTGCTCGACGACGCACACCAGCCCGGCGTCGCGGTTAACGTCCTGACAGATGCCGCAGGGATCGCTTTCGGTGAGGTTGTAGCAGACCGAGCAGTGACGGATTTTTTCCTTCACGTCACGAATCGCGTCCGCCAGTCGCAGCGCGTCTTCGGGCGACTGCTTGAGCATGTGGAACGCGATCCGCTCCGCCGACCGCATCCCGATGCCGGGCAGGCGGGCGAGGAGGTTCATGAGGTTCTGAACGGGTGCGGTGTGATTGGCCATGGTGGTAGCAGTAGGTATACGGAAATCCGGCCGGTAAGGTTGCTCGCCGACACGCGAAAAATGTGGTTTTTCCGGTTCCTCCCCCTCCGTGGAGGCTGCGTGGGGGCCGTCCTTCACCTGCAATAGCGGCCCGAAGTCGCCAGCGACCCAAACCCTCGCCCGGTACCCCGGGAGAGGGTAGGGAGAGGGCTTGAGCGTGGGGGCGTTTGATTGCGATGAGGCGGCCGGGCCACCCCCACCTAACCTCCCCCGTAGGGGGAGGAACCGGGCATTGGCGTTCGTTGTGATGAGGCGTTCGCCAGCACGAGGCCGGCATCGGCCCCGATCACCCGAAGTACACCGACGCCCCGCGTTCGATCGCCTTTACCTGCAGCGTTTTTGTTTTCAGGTCCGCTTCGTCCACCGCAAACACCGGACTGATTTCGATCGTGCAGTCCGGCTCGCCGTCGGCGGTGCGCGGCACGGTGACGCCGGCGGCTTCGAGCCAGCGGGCGTGGCGGCGGATCTGGTCGCGGCGGCTGGTGGCGGGTGAGTCGACACCGTCGGCGTTCTTCACCGGGCTGAACTCTTCTTCGCGGCTGGTGGTGTAGACCAGCGCATTGCGCGCCAAGGGGATCGCGTCGAACACGAACTGCTCGAGCTTCACCGCGTTCGGCTCGACCGGCTTTACCGGATTGCCGGCTTCGTCCACGAACGGCACTTTTTTATCGGCGCGGTGCCAGATCAGTTTCAGATCACTCCCCGGGGCCGTCAGGCGATCCACGAAATCCACGCGGATCGCATGGATGGCGATGCTGCCGGCGTTGAACTTCAGGCCGCCGGCGGCGTCGGTCTGTCTGGCGAGGTCTTCGGGCAAATCGCTGTACTCGATCACCTGCACACGGCCGTCGCCGACGCAGAAGTTGCCGACTTTTTCCAGTGGCCCGGCCTTGGCGATGGTCTTGCTGCTCATCTCGCTGCCGGTGAGATCGTGCAGGCCCAAAAACAGCGGGTCGATCGTGTGGACGATCGCGTTATCGACTTGGAAATAGCTCAAGTGCTCGACGCCGCGCCCGCGCATGTCGTCCAGCGCCCCGCTCTTACGCAGCGCCCGCAGCGACCCGCCGTGCCCGTCGGGCGACAGGGCCAGGGCGTCGCGCGCGCCCAGCAGCATTTCGCCGGTCATAGCGAACGCCGGCATCATCCCCTGGGGGAAGAAGCGGACGTGGTTTTTGTCGTAGCCGAAGTAATTGTTCTTCTCGAAGAACGCGCGCGTCGGGGCGTCGTTGATGTCGCTCGTCATGACGTACCACGGGATCGGCTTTCCGGCAGCCGCGCCGTGGGCCTGGAGTTGCTCGGCGAAGACCTGGAAGAGCGGCTTTTTCCGGACCGGGGTGACGGGGTATTCGCCCTTGGGCCCGTCGTACCCCAGCCGCGTGCCCTGCCCGCCGGCGACGAGAAACGCCGCCACCTTCCCCGCCCGCAGCAGCTCGCGGCCGCGGACAAGCGCCTTGTCGTACAACTCCGCGTGCGCCGCGTCAGGCCGCTGCGGGTAGGCCCGCACGGGCTCGATCGTCTCGGGCAGCGCGACGACCGGCTTGTTCTTGACGTACCCGTCGATGAGTCCGGGAAGGGCGTCGAAATCGATCCCCGCCAGCTGCGCGTCCAAGCGCGCCTTGCCGGCTGCGTCGAGGGAATCGTAGAAGCGCAGGACCGAAGTCTGCCCGATCGATTCGAGTTTGGCGCGGTGTTCGCTCATGCCGCCATGCTATGAACGGGATTGCGTAAGACAAGCCGGCCCGGCGACAAGGCGGCAAGGGCGACCCGGTGGTTGCCGCCCCTCGCCCGGCCCTTGGCCCGGGATGCCGGGGACGGGACCAGTAGCCGGCGAACGCATTGCGCGCCGCTCTACACCGTACCGTCGCCCATGAGGGGGGCGAACTGTTCTTCCCAATACGCCATCGCCGTCGCCTCGGCGGTGAGCGAGAGGTTGTTGATCTCGGTCTCTTTTTCGACCACGCGCGGGTGGGCGTCGAGCGGGAACCGCAGCTTCACCACTGCCGCGCCGCGCTGGACGTGGAGTTCGACTTCGTCGCCGGCGCGCAGCACGCGCATGACGTTCTCAAGGTCCACGCGCCGCCGGAGCGGGTCGGGGTGATCAGGCGGGCCCATGGCCAGGAGGATGTCGCCTTCTTCGAGGTAGCGGTACCCCGCGAAGCCCACGACCCGGCTGATGACCGGAATGCCCGGCGGCGACTGCTCCGGCGCCGCCGGTGCCAGATCGTTGTCGAGCGGGTTCGGGTAACGGATGCCCAGGAACGGCGACGTCGTCTGCCGCGCTTGAAGAATGTGGCCGCGGGCGCGCACGTACAAAACGACTTCGTGCAACCCCTGCTGCTGCGACAGCCCCAGCGGCTTGGCCGCCACCGCCAGCTCGCGCAGCATCGGCAACTCCGACGGCGCCATGCCCATCAGTTCGCGTCGGGCGGTGTCGCGCACTTCGGCGTTGCGGTCGGCGAGCTGCGCCATCAGGCGCTCGAGCGCCCCCCGCCGGTCCTGGGCCGCTGCGCCACTGGCGAGCAGGCCGACGACAAAACAGAGGCAAAGCAAGCGCACGCCGCCATTGTACGGCAGGAGATGCGCGACCGCCTGCAAAAGTCATCCGCCCGCGAAATCCACAGCGATCAAAAGCCCCGCCGCGGCACGGGCTTCCGATGTCTTCACCACGGCGTTCTTCTTCCGTGGCGTGGGCGTCTCGCCCACGCCACGGCCTGCATGCCAGCAAGGCCGCTGGAGTCTTGTAGCACGGGCGTCCCGCGCCTTAGCTCATCAACTGCACCAGCCGCCCCGCGTTCTTCTGCAGCCACGCGACTTTGCGCACGACCATCTGCAGGAACACCCCGCCGTCCATGCGCGCGAAGACGCCCGTGGCGGCGATGGGAAAAACCGCCTCGGCGATCAGCGCCTCGATCATCAGCCACGGCACGGTCTGCAGCTCCGCCTCGCTCAGCAGCACGACTTCGTCATAACCTTTGAGGAACCGCTTGAAGCGCGTCTCGTCGACCTGCGCCGGCCACTTCGCCAGGTCGTCGCCGCCGCCGAGGATGCTGAACTGCAGCGCGCCGTTGGCGATGTCGAGCACACGCGGCAGCAGGCGCGCCGAGTCGTAATCGATCACCGCCACCACGCGGTTGTCGCGGAAAAGCATGTTCCCCGGGTGCCAGTCGCCGTGGACGATCTGCTTCGGCCATGCGTCCATGCCCAGGTGATCGCACGTCGTGGCGGCGTGGTTGTAGCTCTGCAGCAGGTAGGTGCACGTCTCGGGCATGGCGGCGTTGTTGGCCAGCGTCTTGGGGATCTGCCGAAGCCCGTTCTCGACGCTCGGGGCCATGTGATAGCTGCCGGCCGGCGGGGTGTACTGGCTTTCGAAGGTCTCCAGCAGCTTGTGATACAGCGCCAGGATGCGGCCGGAATCGCCGGTGGATTCGAGCGTCTGCGGGTAGTTCTGCCCGGGGATGTACTCGAACAATTCGTAAATCGCCCCCCGCCACTGACAGAGCGAGTTGTTGTCCTTCCTCGTGCCGATCAAGTGCGGCAGCGGGAACTGCTTGCCCATCAGGTGCAATTGGATCTGGTGGCAGAACGCGCACTTGTACGCGTCGTCGCGCCCCCGCGCCCGCCGCTTGAGCAGGTACTTCCCGTGCTCGGCCACGATCGCCAGCTTCGGCGCTTTGCGGCTGCCGCGCGGGAACTCCGTCACGCTCTCGAGCACGCCGATGTCGAAATGCGACATCACGATCGCCAGTTCCTCGGCCGAGAACTTCTCCCGGCCGTCGGGCGACCGCGGCTCGTTCGGGTTCGACGAGATCTGTGTACCACTGCTGGCTTCGGTCATGGTTAATGCCGTGCGGCGTGGATGGTAACAAACCCGGCGCGATCACCAAATTTTTGAGGCGCGTTCCCGTTCACTCCGGCGAGCCGCCCTGCAAATTGCCGGATCGCGTAAGGCCATTTGGTGGCCGGCCGGGCGTCTGGCGACCACACGAACTAAGCAGATGCGTCACCCCCGGCCGGTCTACTGCAGCGGTGCGCGATCCCGCGGCCGATCGTCGCCAGCACGAGCGCCCCCAGCACGATGATTCCAGGACAATACACCTTCATCTGCACCCGCGGGCGCGGGTCGCCGTAGTCGCTTGCGAGGGTCCAGAATTGGAACGGGAGCGCCAGAATTGCAATCGTCGCGCATGTGCCGACAAACGCGGCAAGCCGCGGCGCGGGTGAAATCTCCTCGAACAGCCGCATCCAGACGTAAATGACCGCGCCGCTCATAACCGCGAAGCAGGCCACGACCGCAAACGGGTTCACGCGGACGGCACCGCTGCCGACGGTACTGGGGATGAACAACGCCGCCAGTACGGCGAACGTGCCTGTCGCGTACGCGACGTGGCGACTGCGGAGCCCGAACGCCTGCCGTGGCGTCGTCGATGAGGCGTAATCCAGAACATGGAACGGTTCGTCAGCCAAAGTGCTGCCATCGGAAAGGCATCAGCATTATGCGGCCGCCGGTGGCCGTTGCTGGATGTGCCACAAGACGCCCGCGGGGTCGTGCAAATAGAGGATGGTGCCCACCGACTGCACAGTGGGCTCGCTGGCCTTCACGCCTGGAAACTTCTCGGCAAGGCCCGCGGCACGGATGTGAGCCTCCCACGCGGACACGTCCTCCACCACCAGGTTGAGCATGCAGTTCTTAGCCCATCCTTCATGATAATAGTTCTGCAGGAAGAAGCCGTTGTTCCCGATCCGGAACTCCGCCATTCCGTCATCTTCCCATGTCTTGGTGAATCCTAGGGCTTCGTAAAATGCCTTCGATGATCCAAAATCCTTGGAAGGAACGAAAGCACGAAGGTTGAGCGTTGCCAACGATTTCATTGAACCTTCCTGCTCGTTATAGGCGAAATCATGGAGCGACGTTATTCCGCGAATCGCCGACGTACCCCACGCAAAGCCTGCCAGAACCATGAGACAGCCGCAAATGAAAACCACGCACCGAACGCGCCGGCCGATGCCCCGGCGACGACGGACGCGGCGAACGAACCGCCACGCGCCTGGACATGGAATGCAAACAAAAGCGCAATGACAACGCCGATCGTGAAAAACGACAGGAAGCCGATCCGGACTGCAAGAGATGGTTTCTCGTGTAGCGACATAACGGACTGACGGCCAGCGGCCGGGTGGGCGCCGGACGCTTTCGAACTAGCGGGACCCCGACGCCCACCCGGTCGGCGGCATCGGCTCGTTATGCGTCGCAGCCCGGCGGCATCGCAAACTCGAATGCGTCGTCCGGCACCACGACGTCAATCCCTGCGTCGTATGTGGTGAGCGACTCTACCTCGACCCCGGCCTCGCGTAAGCGGCCGCGATCGACGATTTGTCGCACGAGGAGCGTGCGCTGGTCGACGAACACCGAGATTCGGCCCCCTTCGCCGTCGGGCATTGGGATCACGCCGGCAATGCAGTAGCACGATATGCCGTCGATCGTCGCGTCGGCCAACCGCTCGGCTGAACCCACCAGTTCGGCGAGCGAGCGGCCGCCCACCTCGTCGGGCATGAGTAGCGCCGGCACGGTGTGCGCCGACCCGCCGGACACGCCTGTTGCCCCCGCGAGCGCCAGCCCGAGCGACCCCTCTTCGCGGACTCCCGGCCTGACATCCCACCACGTCTGGACGGTCGCGCGCCCGCGCCAGACGACGTACCGCTGCTCCGGTCCGTCGTCCCAGCACCGCTCGCGGAACTCGAACCGGAAGCGACCCGTGAGCCGGTCGAGCGCGGTGGCGAACCGGCGGACGGTTGTCCTGGGACCGTCGGTGCCAAAGAACGTGGTGCGGACCTCACCGGCGTCGGCGTACGTTGCGGCGCCCGCGTACACCGCGGCCACGTTGCCGAGTATCTCGGCTGCGGAAGCCCTGCCCCCCTCTCTCGCATCAGATGATGACATTGCCGCGACTCCGGACGTGCGTTCGATGCGACGCAAAACTACCATTCAATTGCAGAGATAACAGTTGCCGCGTGCATTACCTGCACCCAATGATTCTCGCCACAGAGCAAACGGATCGCCAACTATCGTCTTAGTAGACTGGCCGGCAACCGAGTGCAGTGTGGGACGCTTTGTGGCCATGCGTCGCACGCAGCTGTTGCGATAGTTTACCATTGCGACGCATGCCACATCGACTTGTCCAAACCCTCCGCTGGTTCGGCCCGGCCGATGCTGTGACGCTGGCTCATGTGCGGCAGGCGGGGGCGAGTGGGGTGGTGACGGCGTTGCACCATGTGCCGCCGGGGGTGGCTTGGGGGGTGGACGAGATCATGCGGCGCAAGGCCGAGGTGGAGGCGGCGGGATTGCTGTGGGCGGTGGTCGAGAGCGTGCCGGTGCATGAGGACATCAAGCAGGCCCGTGGCCACTGCGAAGCGTATCTCGATCATTACTGCCAGTCGCTGCGCAACCTTGGGGCGTGCGGGGTGCGGACGGTTTGTTACAACTTCATGGCGGTGACGGACTGGACGCGGACCGACCTGGCCATGCCGATGCCGGGCGGGGCCGAGGCGCTGCGGTTCGACCGCGTGGACGCGGCGGCGTTCGATCTGTTTATCCTGCGCCGCAAAGGAAGTGAATCCGATTACACCGACCACGTGCGGGCGGCGGCGGAACGGAAATTTGCCGCGATGTCGGCGAGCGAGGGGGACGCGCTGTCGCGCACGATCCTGCTGGGGCTGCCGGGGACGGTCGACAACCTGAGTGTCGCGGAATTCGCCCTGCGGCTGGGGGCGTACGACGACATCGACGCCGAAGCGCTGCGGGCGAATCACACGGCCTTCCTGCGGCGGGTGATCCCGGTCGCGGAGGAGGCGGGCGTGGCGTTGGCAATCCACCCGGACGACCCGCCGTTTGCGATGTTCGGCCTGCCGCGCATCGCCGGAGACGAGGCGGGGCTGACGCGGATTGTCAGCAGCGTCGACAGCCCCGCGAACGGCGTCACGTTCTGCACCGGATCGCTCGGCGCGTCGGCGGCCAACGACGATTTGCCGGGCATGCTGAGGCGACTCGGCGAGCGCGTGCACTTCCTGCATCTGCGCAACGTGCGGCGCGAGCCGGACGGCAGCTTTTACGAATCGGATCACCTCGCCGGCAGCGTCGACATGGCGGCGGTGATGCGCGAGGCGATCGCGCTCTGCCACCGCCGCGGCGTCGCGCTACCGATGCGCCCCGACCACGGCCACCGCATGCTAAGCGATTTGCAGAACGACCACTTCTACCCGGGATATTCGGCCATCGGGCGTCTGCGCGGGCTGGCAGAACTGCGGGGGCTGGAGATGGGGTTGCGGCATGCGGGTTCGATGCCAGCGGCAGCGGATACAAGGTGAATGCGGCGCTGTTTTGCCAACGCGATGGTGAACTCTTTCCAGGGCGGGGGAAGGGCTTTGGCGTTACGCGCTTGGAGTCGTTTCACGGCCGCCTCGCTAACCCTCCCCGCGGGTACGCCGGAGAGGGGACCCAGGGTCGCAGCGCGGAGTGAAAAGTGAAAAAGGGGCTTCGCTCAACTGCCCTCAACGATCTGCTCGAGATCGATCATCCGGCAATCGTTCATTCCGTAGTACCGCTCGGGGTGGCAGGTGAGGACGAGGATTTGCAAGTCGGCGGCGAACTCTTCGAGGATCGCCTGCACGCGGTTGAGGCGGGCGGCGTCGGTGGCGATGAGAACGTCGTCGAGCACGACGAGGTGGTTGCCTTCCTTGCTCAGCGTTTGCGCCAGGGCCAGGCGCACGGCGAGGTGGATCTGCTCGCGCTCGCCGCCGGAGAGGACGTCGAGTTCGACGCCTTTGTCGCCCGCGCCGCCATCGCCCGCCGACGCGGGGGCGACGCGGCCGGGGGCGAAGTTCTCGCCCAGGCCGATGCGGCCGAGCCGGCCGCCGCCGATGCGGCGCAGCACGTCGCTGGCGGCGGCCTCGACCGGCCCGGACACCGCCGCGGTGGCGCGCTGGCGCTGGGCGACGACGGTGTCGCGCAGCAGCTTGACGGCCGCGGCGCGCAGGCGCTGACGTCCCAGTTCTTCCTCGACCGCGGCGATCTGTTCGTCGAGTTCGGCGAGTCGGGAATAGACGCCCAGCCGCGCGAGCGATTCGAGACGGCCTTCGGCCATCTTTTCCTGCTCGACGGTGGCGGTGGCTTTTTTGCGTTGGGCGTCGAGGTTGCGCTGCTCACGCTGCACCTCGTCGGCGGGGTCGCCGGCGAACTGCTGCAGCTCGGCCCGCGCCCCGGCCCCTGCCGCGCCGGCCGCCTGCCACGCCAGGGCCGCGGCGTCGGCGGCGGCGGCACGGGCGGCGTCGTCGAGGGAGTCGCTTTCGAGTTCCCCCAGCGCCGCACGACGCGCGTTCATCCGGGCCGTCAGCGTTTCGATGCGCGTGCGCACCGCCACCAGGGCCGCGTCGGCGGCGTCCTTGGCCTCGGAGGCGAGATGGCGCACCTTCATCACCTCGTCCAGCTCCACGCCCACGGCGTCGGAGCGGGCGCGCAGCGCGTCGGCCAGCCGCGCCGCGTCCGGCGGCGCGTCGGCCCACTCCGGCCGGGCGGCGCGCACGCGCGCGAACGCCGCCTCGGCGGCGGCACGCTTCTCACTCAGCGACGCGATCGTCTGCCCGTCCAGCGCCGCCTCGCGCCGCGCCTCCGCCTGGGTGATCTGCTTCGCCAGCACGCCCGCCGATTCCAGCCGGGCCTGCAGCACCGCCAGATCGGTCGCGCCCAGCGGGCGGGTGAGCGACTGAAACTCCGACTCCGCCGCGGCGATCGCGGAGCGCAAGTCCTCCAGCGAACCCGCCGGCCCGCTGGCGCGCACCAGCCCCGCGCCAGGCACGTCGATGACCACTTCCGGCGCGCCGCGCACCGTCAACGGCACGCCGGCACGGGCGGCGATCTTGCCCGGCCGCTCGGCGACGCGCACGTCGATCACGACGTCGGCGGCGGGCACGATCTCGATCGTGATCAGCGCCGCGTCCAGGCGGGCGTGCGCTTCGCGGCGGTCGCGGTCGGCCTTCTCGATGGCGACGAGTTGCCGTTGCGTGGGCGCCAGCAGGGCCGACGCCTTGGCGCGCAGCGCGACGAGGCTTGCGTCGTACTCACGCACGCGCGCCAGGATTGCGTCGATCGCCCGCACGGCCGCTTCGTGGGTGACGAAGTCGCGCGCGTCGGCGGCTTCGGCGCGGGCGGGCTCGAGGGCGGCGAGGCGGGCGTTGGTTTCCACCAGCCGCGCGTTGGCGGCGCGCAGGCGGTCGAGCGCGCCCGCGGCTTGGGCGGTCGTCGCGGGGGCGCTTTCTTCGGCCGCGCGCAGCGCCTCGGCCAGGGTCGCCAGATCAGCGCGGGCGGTGCGGATGGCGTCGATGCGCTGCCGCAGCGCGTCGTAGCGCAACCGGTGCTCGGCTTCGATGGCGGCGTGCTTGTCGCGGTCGCTTTTGAGTTCCCGGTACCGCCGCTCGCTGTCGCGCAGCTTGCCGAGCCGCGCTTCGGCGGCGCCTTCGGTCTGCCCGGCGCGGCTGCGCTGGGCCTGCAAGTCGGCGACGCGGCGCGAGGCTTCGTCGAATTCCTCCACGCGCGGCAGCAGATCGGCGCGAGCGGCGCGGAGGTCGGCGAGCTGCTTTTCCAGCACCGGCACGGGGGCGGCGTTCGTGCCGGTCCTGAACTGCCCGCCGGGGGTGTAGATTTCGCGGTAGCGCGCCTCGACGATGTCTTCCAGCACCCGCCCGCCCCCGCCGCTGACTTGCGCCCCCAGCGATGCCTGAATAT
>DASVSS010000202.1:0-15668 GCA_036387945.1 Tepidisphaeraceae bacterium
TCGTGGCGTGGGCGTCTCGCCCACGTTCGCCGTGAAGCGGCGGAAAAGATTCTTCGAGCTTCGCGCGAACATGGGCGAGACGCCCACGCCACCGAGGTAATCTAGCAAATATCCTGGAGCACCATCAGGACCGCGCCGCCAGATCGTACAGCTGCCGGTACAGCTCCACGGCCTTCGCCTGCGTGAGCAGCTCGTACACTTCCGATCGTGCGCGGTCGGCGATCTTGGCCGATTGCTGCGGGTCGCCCGCGGCGTCCAGAACGCGCTGGGCGAGGAGCCGCGGCGATAGTTCGCCCACGAGCAGGGCGGTGTGGCGGTCTTCGAGCAGCTCACAAATCTGCGGCGTCGCCGTCGCAATCACCGGCCGGCCGCTCGCCATCGCCATCGCCACCGTGGACATCGACACCGGCCCCGTCGCCGGCAGCAGAACGTAGTCCGACCCGGCGAAAAGCTTTTCGACCGGGAACTGCCGCAGGTCGGCGACGACGCACGCGGAAGAATCGATCAGGCGCTCCCGCAAGTCGTCGGCCGGGTGGGCGACGCCGCCGCGCGTGAGCAGCAGCTTGTACCTGGGATCGAGCACGTTGAGCAGGCTCGTGGCCCAGAACGCCATCGCCCGGCCGCTTGTGTGCGGCTCCTCGAGCGGGGCGAGCATCACCACGTCGTCGGCGGCAAAACCCAGCGCCGCGCGCAGCGCGTCGTCGCGCCGCACGGGCAGCGCACCCAGGTCCACGCCCGGGCGGATGAGCGTGCACCGATCCGCCGGCACGCCGCCGGTCACGAGGCGTCGTCGCGCCGCGTCACTCGAGGCGACGACGCGCAAATCGCGGTGCCGGCCGATCGCGCGCAGCCAGTGCGTGAGGCGGCGCGTGGGCATGGCGACCGGCTGGAACACCGTCCGCCGAGCCCCGCCCATGATTGCCGCCGCCAGCGCCGCCGTGCCGATGGCGTGTACGACCTCGGCGTCGCGCACCGCGCGGCGCAGGAGCAGGCCCTGCCGCAGCAGCAGCGCGACGTGACCGGCGACGGGCGCAGTCTCCCGGGCACGCAGACGCGAGCGGATCGCGGCGCGCAGCCGCGCGGTTTCGGCATCGACACCCTCGCTGGGCAAAAGCAACACGCGCGGCATTGGGCGGGCAAGGTATCGATTGACCGCCCGGGTGTCATCCCTACGATCGACCGAATGATTCCGCTGCTGCGTCTTTCCCGCCCCGACGATGCCGCCCGCGTCGGCGCGATCATCGCGCGGCTTCGTCTGGACCCGCGCGATTTGGCCTCCGCCGGCGGGCACCGCGCCGAGGCGTCGGCGGTGGTGCAAAAGCAGCTCGCCGACGTCGCGGCGCGCGGCGACGCGGCGCTGGTGGAGATCGCCCGACAGTTCGACGACCCCGGCTTCACGAAGGACCGCCTGCGCGTCACCGTCGACGACATGGCCGCCGCGGCGTCGCGCATCAGCCCGGCGCTGCGCGCGGCGCTCGAGCGGTCGATCGACCAGGTGCGCGAGTACCAGTCGCACGTGCTCCCCACGCCGCCGACGCCGCTGCGCCGCGGTGGCGTCGAACTGGGGATGAAATTCTCGCCGATCGATTCCGCCGGCGTCTACTTCCCCGGCGGCAAGGCGGCGTACCCGTCGAGCCTGATCATGCTGGCCGTGCCGGCGCAGGTGGCGAGGGTGGGGCGGATCGCCGTCGTCACGCCCGCGAGTGCGTTCGGGCAGAGCGACGTCGTGCTGGCCGCGGCGCACCTCTCGGGCGTGAGCGAGATGTACCGCTGCGGCGGGGCGGCGGCGATCGGGGCGCTGGCCTTCGGCACGGAAACGATCCCCGCGGTCGACAAGATCGTCGGCCCCGGCAACGCCTACGTTCAGCTCGCCAAGCGGTTCGTCAGCGGCGGGGTGGGCATCGACGGGTTCCTCGGGCCGTCGGAGATTCTCACTCTTGCCGATGACACCGCCGAGGCGCGCTTCGTCGCCGCCGATCTCATCGCCCAGGCCGAGCACGACCCCGGCTCGTGCTTTTTGCTGACCACGAGCGAAGCGCTGGCGACGCGCGTCGCCGACGAGATAACGGCACAAATCCGCCTGCTGCCGCGCGCCGCGGCGATCGAACGGGCGTTGCGCGAAGACAGCATGATCGTGCTTGGTGACTCGCTCGAGCGTCTGATCGATCTTGCCAACGCCGTCGCCTGCGAGCACGTTAATCTGCAAACGCGCGACGACGACCTGGTGCTGACGAAACTCCGTCACGCGGGGGCGATCTACGTCGGCCGCTACTCTCCGGTCGCCGCCGGCGATTACGTCGCCGGCCCCAGCCACTGCCTGCCGACCAACACCACGGCCCGCTTCGCCTCGGGCATCAGCGTGTACGAATTCTTCAAGCGCACGAGCGTCGTGCGCTACACGCAAACCGGCATCGGCGACGACACCCCCGCGATCATGCAGATCGCCGAAGCCGAAGGCCTGGGCGCCCACGCCGCGAGCGTCCGCGTGCGCGGGGAGAATCGGTGAAGTGCTAAGCGCACGGGCAATGACCTGCAATAGCGGCTCGCTGACGCCTGCGAAGCAAATCCCTCTCTCCCTGAGGGGGAGGGTAGGGTGAGAGGGCATACGCCTGCATGCGATGATGCGCCGAGTGTTGAGTAGCGACGACAAATCGATAACGCATCTGCCCCTTCCCTGACCCCTTTCTCGGAGGAGGGGGATGGATGCAGGCGTTTGATTGCGAAGAGGCATCCGCCCCGCCCCCACCTAACCTCCCTCGCAGGGGAGGGAGAGGGACCGGAGGGGTGTATCATTCGGGCATGGATTCGACCGCCTTCAAATCATTTTTCGACCAAGCCTTGCCCTACTCCGCCTACATCGCCACCGGCACCACCGAGCAGCAGCGCCGCTGGGCGCAGGTGTATGAGGCCACACGCATCACCGACGCCCAGCGTGCGCTTTTTTCCGGCTTCGCGCGGCAAATGCCGGTGCTGGTCGTCAGTGGCATCTGGTGCGGGGACTGCGTGCAGCAGGTGCCGCTTTTGCAGCGATTGGCCGAACTGTCCACCCTGATCGACCTGCGCGTGATCGACCGCGACGCCCACAAGGCGCTGTCCTCAGCGTTTCGCATCAATGGCGGCGACCGTGTGCCGGTGGTGTTGCTGCTGTCGGAGGACTTCGAGCTCTGCGCCGCCGCTGGCGATCGTTCGCTGGCGCGGTACCGCGCGATCGCCGTCCGGCAACTCGGCGCCGCCTGCCCCGTGGGCATCACCGCCCCCGACGAAGGCGAGCTCGCCGCCACGCTGGCGGACTGGGCGGGTGAGATGGAGCGCGTGCAACTCATGCTCCGCGTCAGCCCACGCCTGCGGAAAATCCATAATGACTGAATTCGATGCATTTGCAGTACAGCGATTTATCTTTTCATCGCGCGTTTCGGATTTATACTCCTTCCCATGGCTCCCAAGTTTGTCCGCGCCAACGTCCGCGCCTTGCACGGCTACACGCCGGGCGAGCAGCCGGCGATCGGCGAGCGTGTCGTGAAGTTGAACACCAACGAGAATCCGTTCCCGCCCAGCGCCAAGGTGATGCAGGCGATCCGCGAGATCGAGCCCGAAGCGCTGCGGCGGTATCCCAATCCGACGGCCGATGCGTTCCGCGACGCCGCGGCGCGGGTGTTGGGCGTGAAGCGCGACAACATCCTCGCGGGCAACGGCAGTGACGACGTCCTGACCGTCGTCACGCGCACCTGTCTGCCCCCGGGGGGCACACTGGCGTTCCCGTCGCCGACGTACTCGCTCTACCCGGTGCTGGCGGCGATCGAAGACGCCCGCTCGGCCGCGGTGGCGTGGGAGCCCGGCTGGCGGCTGCCGACCGAGGCCCTGCTGGCCACAGGGGCCGACGCGATCTACCTTGCCAACCCCAACGCCCCGTCGGGCACGTTCGTGCCGCCGGCGGCGGTGGCGGCGCTGGCACGGGCGTTTGACGGCGTGCTGCTGATCGACGAAGCGTACGTCGACTTCGCCGACGACAACTGCCTCGCGCTCGTGGCGGACCACCCCAACGTCGTCATCAGCCGCACGCTCAGCAAGGCCTACGCGCTGGCGGGCCTGCGCTTCGGCTACGCGGTGGCGCAGGAACCGTTGATCGCGCAGATGATGAAAGTGAAAGACAGCTACAACTGCGACGCCATCGCCGCCGCCGCCGCCGCCGCGGCGATCGACGACCAGGACTACGCCCGGATGACCTGGGCCAATGTTCGCGGCGAGCGCACGCGCGTGGCCGAGGAACTCACCAAGCTCGGCTTCGATGTCCTGCCCAGCTCGGCGAATTTCCTGCTGGCCAAAGTGCCCGGCGACGCGCGATCGCTGTACACCGATCTTAAGGACATGGGCATCCTCATTCGCTATTTCGACGCGCCCGGCCTGCGCGAGTACGTCCGCGTTACCATCGGCACCGGCCAGGAAAACAACGCCTTGCTCGGCGGCGTGCGCAGCCTGCTGACGAAGGAAAAGGCCGCCTAACGCCGCCGGTCGCGGCGTTGGCCTCCATGACGTGCCGGCGGATCGTGTGCAATCGTGCGATCCGCGGCTAATCTGTCGGCAACACCCATGCCCACGCGAACCGCCACGATTTCCCGCAGCACCAGCGAAACGCAGATCAAGCTCACGCTCGGCCTCGACGGCACGGGCGTCGCCGCCGTCAGGACGGGCGTCGGGTTCTTCGATCACATGCTCGACCTGCTCGCCCGCCACGGCCTGTTCGACCTGGCAGTCGAAGCCGCCGGCGACCTGCACGTCGATCAGCACCACACCGTCGAAGACGTCGGCATCACCTTCGGCCAGGCCCTCGAGCAGTGCGTCGGTGAGAAGCGCGGCATCAGCCGCTACGGGTTCTTCAGCCTGCCGATGGACGAGTCGCTGGCGAACGTCGCGCTCGATCTCTCGGGCCGGCCGGCGCTGGTGTTCGACGTCCCGTTCAAGGGGCCGCTTATCGGCGAGTTCGCCGTTGAACTCGTCGAAGAGTTCTTCAAGGCAGTCGCCACCACGGCGAAGATGAACCTGCACGTCACCGTCCCCTACGGCACGAACAACCATCACATGGCCGAAGCAATCTTCAAGGCCTTCGCCCGGTCCCTGCGGCAGGCGGTGAGCATCGACGAACGGGCCAGAGACGCCGTGCCCAGCACGAAGGGGTCGCTGACGGTATGATCCGTTTGGAGACACGATGACGACGCTTTCGACACACGCACGCATCGACGAACACGGCCGATTGAAGATCGATCTCGCCACCTCGCTCAAGGAAGGCGATGTTGAGATTGAATTGCGCGTCCGGCCTGTCGAGAAGGCGCGGGGCCAAGACATCGAGGAGATCCTGAAGTTCGCCGGGACGATGCAATGGGCCGGGGACCCGATGGAAATTCAGCGGGAATTGCGCCGTGAATGGCCCGAATAAACTATTGCTGGACACGAACGCCGTCGTCGCCCTGCTGCAAGCCGATCCGGCCGTAGTCGGTTTTGTCCGCCAGGCGTCGGAAGTTTCGATCTCAATCGTGAGCGTGATCGAGTTTTTGTCATTCCCAAAGCTGCCTACCGCTGAGAGGGAACGCTTTCTCGCTTTCATGGAAACCGTTGCAGTCATACCGCTGGGCGGGCCGGCCGACCCCGCTGTGAGCGGCGCGATTGCTTTGCGGCGCGACACGAGACTGAAACTTCCGGATGCCGTCATCGCCGCCGCAGCGCAGGCGTTGGATGCCGCGCTCGTTACGCGCGACCGCCATCTTCAAAATGTACCCGGCTTGCGCGTTCTTCATTTTTAGGACCTCTTGATGCAATACCGCACCCTCGGCAAAACCGGCTATTCCGTCTCCACGATTTCCTTCGGCGCCTGGGCGATCGGCGGATCGTGGGGGCAGGTCGATGACGACACCTCGCTCGGGGCGCTGCGCGCGTTCGTCGAAGCCGGCGGCAACTTTTTTGATACCGCCGACGTCTACGGTGACGGCCGTAGCGAGCGCTTGATCGCCAGGCTTGCCAAAGAGTTTCCCGACACCTTCCGCGTGGCCACCAAGGTGGGCCGGCGGCTGCGGCCGCACGCGGCCGAGATGTACACCGCGGCCAACGTCGAAGCGCACATCGACCGCTCGTTGAAGAACCTCGAGACCGACGTGCTCGACCTCGTGCAACTGCACTGCCCGCCGACTGCCGTCTATTCCGACGACGCGCTGTTCGACGGTTTGCGCGACATCCAGCAGAAGGGCAAAGTCCGCCACTGGGGCGTGAGCGTCGAGACGATCGACGAAGCGACCACCGCCATCCGCCACGACGTCGTTTGCAGCGTGCAGATCATTTTCAACGTCTTCCGCCAGCGTCCCGCCGAGGTGTTTTTGGACGCCGCCAAGCGCGCCCACGTCGGCGTCCTGGCCCGCGTCCCGCTGGCCAGCGGCCTGCTCACCGGCAAGCTCAAGCCCGACACGCAGTTCGCCAAGGACGACCACCGCAACTTCAATCAGCACGGTGAGGCCTTCGACGCCGGCGAAACGTTCAGCGGCCTCGGCGGCCATCTCGACGACGCCTTCGCCGCCGTGGAATCGCTCCGCCCACTCGTCCCCGCCGGGCAGACGCTCACGCAATTCGCCCTGCGATGGATTCTCATGCACGACAGCGTCACCTGCGCCATCCCCGGGGCACGCAATCCCGAGCAGGCCAAGGCCAACGCCGCCGCGTCGGATCTCCCGCCGCTGACGCCGGACGTGATGGAGTCCGTCCGCGCCGTCTACGCCGCCCGCATCGCCCCGCACGTGCAGGGAAAATGGTAATGCCCGCGGCATCGCCAGGGCGAACGTGCGGGCGTCGATGCACCGCGCTGCTGTCGGTGCTCGCCGCCGTCGGCGGTTGCGTCTCGGCCGATCCGTCGCTCTACCCGCGCGGCACCGGCCAGGCGCCTGCCGATCTGGTCGTGCTGGATAATCACTGGCACACCGCGCTGATCTTCGCCTGCGCCGATCTCCCCGAACCGATGCGGCGCGACTTGCAATTATTCGAGGGCCGCCGCTACGTCGCCATCGGCTGGGGCGACGGAGATTTCTATCGCGCCGACGCGGTCACGAGCGGGATGATCCCGCAGGCGATGTTCTACAGCCGCGGCAGCGTGCTGCTGGTGATCGGCTTCGACGGCGAGCCGGAAGACACCTTCGGCGACGACGTCCACCGCATCCCCGCCAGCCGCGACGGCCTGCTGCGCGCGATCGCCCATGTGCAGCGCAGCTTCGCGCACGACAACGAAGGCCGCGTCCTCGACGGCGGGGCGGGGCCGGACGAGTCGCGGTTCTACATCGCCAACGGGCGCTACGGGTGGAACCACACCTGCAACCATTGGACCGCCGCCGCCCTGCGCGAAGCCGGCCTCCCGGTCACGCCCGTCTACGCCGCCACCGCCGGCAACCTCGCCTTCCAGATCCGCCAACTCCCCGGCGTCACCACCAGCGGCCGCCCGCTCCCGGCCCGTCCGCCGCCCCGACACGCGCTCCCGAACGGCCGGGGGTATTGATTCGATCGCAAAGTGTTGTTCACGGAACCGGACCCTGCAAAACCGCGATCAGGCGGCCAACAGCTTTCGGACGGCCATTGCCATCACGAATGCGCCGCCCCCGAAGCAAGCCGCGGCGCATGCGTACAAGACGGCGGCGAACAGGAGAACGCCTGGCGTCCACAGTACATCTGACTTGCCGCCGATGGAGATCGGGTTATTGGCATGGAGGAGCAAAATGCCGATGAGGAAGCACCCGCCGAGGAAGATCAGGCCCAGTGCGAGAACGCCGAGTATAAAGCCCACGACGGCAGGGCGGGTCTGCTGCTGCGGCGCGGTGGCGTAGGGGAGCGGTTCGGTCATCGTGTGACTCGGTGGTCAGGGCCAGCGGATTACGTCACTTCCGCATTTCCGGAAACGTCCCCACCGTCGGCAGTTCGCCCACGAGCGGGGTGGCGTAGTCGATAAATGCCTGGGTGATGTCGTTGCCGTTGGCGATGTATTCGGCCGAGAGGTGCTTGGTCTCGCGGGCGACGTTTTTGATGCTCGTCCAGTCGAGCTCGATCTTGTACGGGCTGTTGCTCACGCGCTTCATCACGACGCTGCCTTCGAGCTTGTCGGCGTCTTCGCTGTAGCGCACGGCCTGGCGGCCGACTTCGCGGGCCTCGCGGGCGTCGGTGTCGCTGACGTAACCGGCGAAGGAGCGCTGCAGGTAGCCGAACGTGTCGGCGCGGACGCGCAGCTTTTTGCCGCCGGGGTTGGTCAGTTTCTTGCTCACCAGTCCGGCGAGGTAGTCGCCGAGGGCGCCGGTGCCGCTGAGCTGGACGTTGCCGTGGCTGTCCTTTTCCAGGTCGCCGGCCATTTTCTCGGCCCAGGTCTTGCCGTCGGGTCCGGCGATGCCTTCGCTGACGGCGATCAGGCAGCGGCCGCGCCGCTTGTAGACGCGGTCGACGTCGGCGAGGAATTGCTCTTCGCTCAGCGGGGATTCCGGGACGTAGATCAGGTGCGGGCCGTCGCCTTCGTACTGCCGGGCGAGCACGCTGGCGGCGGTCAAAAAGCCGGCGTGGCGGCCCATGATGACGTCGACCTTGATGCCCGGCAGGCTGGCGTTGTCGTAGTTGTCGCCCATGATCGCGCTGGCCACGAACTTGGCCGCCGAGCCGAAGCCGGGCGTGTGGTCGTGGACGCGCAAGTCGTTGTCGATCGTCTTGGGCACGTGGAAGACGTGCAACTCGTGCCCGTCGGCGGCGGCCATCTCCCCCACGATGCGGGCGGCGTCGGCGCTGTCGTTGCCGCCGATGTAGAAGAAGTACTTGACATCGTTCTGCTTGAAGTTCGCCAGGATCTTGCGGCAATACTCGGCGTCGGGCTTGTCGCGGCTGCTGCCGAGGGCGCTGCTGGGCGTGCGGGCGATTTTTTCAAGCAGGTCCATCGGCACGTCATTCAGCGGGATGTAATCGTCGTTGATGATCCCGCGCACGCCGTGCCGGCAGCCGAGGAGCTTGTCGATGTGGGCGGCCTTGCGGGCCTGCTCGATCACGCCCACGAGCGACTGGTTGATGACGCTGGTGGGGCCTCCGGATTGTCCGACGACGGCGTTGCCTTTGACGGGCATGGTGCGTTCCTTGGTGTGCTGAGGTTGTGTGCGAAAAAGACGAGGCGATGGTAGGGACGCGCGGGGCGAGTGCAAGGGTGAGAACGAATGCGGACGGGCGACGGGACAAAACCGAGGCGTAAACCGAACGCGGGCGACGGGTTAAGTGGTGAGTTGGGTTCGTTTGTTCGTTTTTAGCGCGGGGCGGGGCGGACTGCTTTGAGGGAAGATTGTTCGATGAAGTAGTTTATCGGGTGGGGCTTGAAATGTCGGCGGAAAAATGCGGATTTTGTGGTGGGGAGCGTGCCACTGAAGTGGCAAGCCCGGGTGGGGTGGGTTATGCGTCGTAGCGTTTGTAGCGGACGTTGCGCATCCAGGCGTTGAGGTGGTTCGCGCGGGCGATGGCGCGGTCTTTGTCTACGTTGACGCGGGTGTGGGGGTAGGCGCGCCAGTCAGTGGCTAAACCGTGACGGACGGACTGGCGCTGGACGTAACGGTAGGTGCGATCGCCTTGGGTTTCGTCTCTCAGGCAGCCGTCGAAGTAGCCTTGTTTGCCGGTGTCGTACCAGAAGGGGGTGAGGCGGTGCGGGAGCCGGTCGTTGACGAGCTTGGCGACCGAGCCGTGGAGCTTGCGCATCATCGGGCCGAGGTTTTCGCCGGCCTTGAGGTAGCCGATCGTGTGGTAGTGATTGTCCAATAGCGACGTGATCCACGGCACGAAGCCGTGCGCGGCCGCGTACTCGTCAAACTTCACCCAAAAGATCTGCTTGCACCCCTCGTCCGCGAACGCCGGAAACCGTCCCCGGCAGCGCGCGGTGATGAAGTAAACCGTGTTGTCCCGATACCAATGCTCGAACCGGTGCCGCCCCTTGTAATGCTCACCCCCCGACAGAGAAGAACTCCGAAACCCCATCCCCAAAACCCTACCGGGCTTGCCACTTCAGTGGCAAGCAAAATCCCTCAACGTGTCGGGAGCAAAAAGGGGAGGGAGAAAGCAGGACCTTCAAAACCGTCGTCGAAGACGGTGAAGATCACGCCATCGCGGGCGACGTCGGTCAGATCCCATGAGATATCGAAGTCGCCGACGATCGCGCCACCGCCGGAAACCCTGTACGTGGCTGTGACGTCGTAGTGGCCATCGCGTCGACGATCCGGGCCGGTTTGGCCGACGCTGTTCGCGATGGAGGGCAAGAAGCCGGCATAGCGTAGGATCATGCGTCGTTCGCGGGTAAGCAACTCCGTTTCGCCGCTGAGGAATCGGCCGCCGCCCACGTTCTCGCCGCTGTAAAGCCGACGTTCGATCCCTGAGCCGAGCTTAGCCAGATCCCCGATCGAGCGGTCACTGCCGCCCCCACCGTGAAGCACATTCACGCCGCGGGCGTCTTCCAAGTAATCGTCGCCCGCACTGCCGTCGAGATAATCGTTGCCCGCCGCGCCGGCGAGGCGGTCGTCGCCGCGGCCGCCGAAGAGTGTGTCGTCGCGTGGGCTGCCGCCCAGGGCGTCGTTGCCGTCGCCGCCGTCGAGGCTGAAGCGGGTGATGCCGCGCAGGCGGGGGCTGACGATGATCCCGTCGTCGCCGCCGCGGCCGAAGACGCGCACGAGCTTGGGCGAGACGTAGGTGCCCAAATCCACCGGCTTGCCGTCGCCGGCGGAGGTGTCGAAGACGCGCAGCGTCGTCCGCTCGCGGTTGGTGAACTCGATCCGATCGCCGGCCTCGGTTCCGACGACCGTCATCACGCGGCCGTCATAGGCAACGGTGACGTCGAAATGGCGGCGCGGCTCCAACGCATCGATAAATCGGACCTGCATGAATGAGAGTCTACCATACCGACGCCTTGGCCGCGGCCGTCTCGGCGGGCGGGAACCGGGAACCGGATCGGGGATTGGATCGGCCTTTATCGTTGGAAAGAAAACGTCATGCGCGAGATCGTCGAAACCGTCGTCCGTGAAGGCGTGCAGTGGCTGCGGCTGTCGATCGAGCTGCTCGGCGCGTTGACGGTGGGGCTGGGCGTCGTCATTGCCGGCGGGATGTTCGCGGCGTCGCTGCTGCGGCGGCGGGCGGCGGATTTCACGGCGATCCGGCTCGTGCTGGCGCGATACCTGGCGCTGGCCCTGGAGTTCCAGCTCGGGGCCGACATCCTGTCGACGGCGGTGGCGCCGACGTGGGACCAGATCGGCCAGCTCGGCGCGATCGCGGTCATCCGCACGGGGCTGAACTATTTCCTGACCAAAGAAATCCAGGCCGAACGGCAGGCCGTTGCCGCCGAGCGCGGGGTCGTTGGCGGCGCGGGTGGTGACGGCGGCCCGCGCGTCGCGCCCTTGCCGGGGGCGGCGGGCGGCAGTACGGGGGCGGGATGATCTCTGACAGCGAAGTCTATGCCCGGCTCGGCGACGAAGGATTCGAGCGGCTCGTCAATCTGTTCTACGCCGCGGTGCGGCAGGACGACCTGATCGGCCCGATGTACCCGCCGCAGGACCTCGACGGGGCGCGCGTGCGGTTGCGCGACTTTCTCGTCCAGCGCTTCGGCGGGCCGATGCGGTACGACCAGACGCGCGGGCACCCGCGGCTGCGCATGCGGCACGGGCCCTTCTCGATCGGGCAGGCCGAGGCGCGGCGGTGGCTGACGCTGATGGCCGCGGCGATGCGCGACGCGGGCATCGACGACGACGTGGCGGCGGTGCTGTGGCCGTACTTCGTCAGCACCGCGGGGCACATGATGAACCGGGCGGAATGAGCGGGAGGCTTGGTCGGGGACGGGGTGTTGTTGAAAGAACGGGGTTGGGGACGGGGGCGCTGAAGCGACTAGCGCCAACGGGGGCGTTGCCGGTGGGGCCTGGGTGGCTATACTCTTATTTGACCAACCGCACCGAGACGTTTTACAGCGCCGCCAGGCGTTTTGCCGCCCATGTCCATCCGCATCGCTTTGAATCATAAGACGCGCTACCGCTACGCCCGCGACGTGTGGCTCAGCCCGCACGTGGTTCGCCTGCGGCCGGCCCCGCATTGCCGTACGCCGATCGTGAGTTACTCGCTCAAAGTCACGCCCGGCGAGCACTTCATCAACTGGCAGCAGGACCCGTACGCCAACCGCTTGGCCCGGCTGGTCTTCCCGAAAAAAGCCCGCGAGCTGGCGGTCGAAGTCGACCTCGTCGCGGAGATGACGGTCATCAACCCGTTCGACTTTTTCATCGAAAAGTCGGCCGACCGCTACCCGTTCACTTACGAAGAGACACTGCGGCGCGAGCTCGCCCCGTACCTGCACGTCGAATCGCCCGGCCCGCTGCTGTGCGAGCTGGTCGCGCTGCTGCGGCGCAGCGACGTGCAGAGCGTGGATTATCTCGTCGAGCTCAACGGCAAGATCAAGGACGCGCTGAAGTACCTGATCCGCCTGGAGCCCGGCGTGCAGACGCCGGAGGAATCGCTCACCTGCCGCAGCGGGTCGTGCCGCGACAGCGCGTGGCTGCTCGTGCGGGTGCTGCGCGAGCTGGGGATCGCGGCGCGGTTCGTCAGCGGATATCTCGTGCAGCTGGCGCCGGATCTCAAGGCCCTCGACGGCCCCAGCGGCACGGAGGTGGATTTCACCGATTTGCACGCCTGGGCCGAGGCGTACATCCCCGGGGCCGGGTGGATCGGGCTCGATCCCACGAGCGGGCTGCTCGCCGGCGAAGGGCACATCCCGCTCGCCGCCAGCGCCGAGCCGACGTCGGCGGCGGCGATCACGGGGTTTTATTCCGTTGACGACCAGGGCGTCACCTCCGCCGATCCCGACGCCGCTCACGCCAATGGGCAGGTGAAGATCGACTTCGAATTCGCGATGTCGGTCAAGCGCATCCACGAGGCGCCGCGCGTCACCAAGCCGTACACCGACGCGCAGTGGCGCGCCATCGACTCCCTCGGCCACCGCGTCGATGCCGATCTGCAGCGTAATGACGTGCGACTGACGATGGGCGGCGAGCCGACGTTCGTCAGCATCGACGAATTCGACGCCCCCGAGTGGAACACCGCGGCGCTGGGCGGGAAGAAGTACCCGCGCTCGCTCGAGCTGATCAAGCGCATCAAGGGGCGCGTCGCGCCGACGGGCCTGCTGCACCACGGGCAGGGCAAGTGGTACCCCGGCGAACCGCTGCCGCGCTGGGCGCTGGGGCTGTACTTCCGCAAAGACGGCCAGCCCGTGTGGCGCGACGAAACGCTCACCGCCGACGACAGCAAGCCCGGCACGAGCGGCGAGAACGACGCGCGGGCGTTCATCCGCGATCTGGCCGAGCGCCTCGGCGTCAACCCCCGGCACGCGCTGCCGGGGCACGAAGATGCGTGGTACTACCTGTGGAAAGAGCGTCGCCTGCCGACGAACGTCGACCCGTTCGAAAGCAACCTCGACAACAAGCAGGACCGCGAGCGCCTGGCGAAAGTGTTCGAGCAGGGGTTGGACAAGGTCGTCGGCTACGCACTGCCCCTGCGCCGCGAGCGGCATTTCGGCGGCGGCGGGGCGTGGCGGAGCGGGCTGTGGCAGTTCCGCTCGGAACGGATGTACCTCATCCCCGGCGATTCGCCGATGGGATACCGCCTGCCGCTGGATTCGATCGGGTGGGTGGCCGAGAGCGAGTTCCCGCACGTCTACCCGCAGGACCCGTGGGCCGCGCGCGGTAATCTGCCGGACTACGCGCAGCTCGCGCCGCAGCGCTACGTCTCCGCGGCGACGGTGCAGGAAGGCCCGTTCCAGCCGCTGGGCCACGTCGAGCAGCGCCTCGGCGACGACGGCCCCATCAGCGGCGGTCCGCCCGCGCCGGGCGACGGGTCTGCTTCGCCGCGTTCGCCCGGCGAAGCGCCGCGGCCGGGCGAGAGCGCGCCGTGGGTGATCCGCACCGCGCTGTGCACGCAGGTGCGCAACGGGCACCTGCGCGTCTTCATGCCGCCGCAGCGCTACGCCGAGGATTATCTCGAGCTCGTCGCCGCCGTCGAAGACACCGCCCGGGCGCTGAAGCTGGCGGTGCTGATCGAAGGGTACACGCCCCCGGCCGACCCGCGGCTGGACGTGATCCGTGTCACGCCCGACCCCGGCGTGATCGAAGTCAACACCGCCCCGGCGCGCGACTGGAAGCAGCTCGTCGATCACACGACCGCCTTGTACGAAGACGCGCGCCAGTCGCGCCTCGGCACCGAAAAGTTCATGCTCGACGGACGCCACACCGGCACCGGCGGGGGCAATCACATCATCGTCGGCGGCGAAACGCCCGCCGATTCGCCCGTCCTGCGCCGGCCGGACCTGCTCAAAAGCCTGGTCGGCTACTGGCACAATCACCCGTCGCTGAGCTACGTCTTCAGCGGCATGTTCGTCGGCCCCACGAGCCAGGCGCCGCGCGTCGACGAGGCGCGCAACGACCAGGTGTACGAGCTGGAAATCGCCTTCCGGCAAATCCCCATCACCGGCGACATCCCGCCGTGGCTGGTCGACCGCGTGCTGCGCAACCTGCTGATCGATCCCACCGGCAACACCCACCGCGCCGAGTTCTGCATCGACAAGCTCTACTCCCCCGACGGCAGCGCCGGCCGGCTGGGGCTGCTCGAATTGCGCGCCTTCGAGATGCCGCCCCACGCCCGCATGAGCCTGACGCAGCAGCTTATGCTGCGCACGCTGATCGCGATGTTCTGGAAGCAGCCGTACGACAAGCCGCTCGTGCGCTGGCGCAGCGAAATCCACGACCGCTTCCTGCTCCCGCACTTTGCCGAAGCGGACCTGGACGACGTCTGCTCGGACATGGCGCGCGGCGGCTACCCGTTCGAGCGCGAATGGCTCGCGCCGCACCTGGAATTCCGCTACCCGGTCTACGGCCGCGTGCAGCAGCGCGGCGTCGAGCTCGAGCTGCGGCAGGCGATCGAGCCGTGGAACGTGCTCGGCGAAGAACAAGGCGCCGGCGGGACCGTGCGGTTCGTCGATTCGTCCGTCGAGCGCGTGCAGGTGAAGGTGCGCGGGATGACCGATTCGCGTCACGTCGTCACCTGCAACGGCCGCCGCGTGCCGCTGCACCCCACGGGCGTCAACGGCGAGTTCGTCGCCGGCGTGCGGTACCGCGCGTGGCACCCGGCGTCGTGCCTGCACCCCACGATCCCCAGCCACGCGCCGCTGACGTTCGACCTCGTCGACACCTGGTCCGACCGCAGCATCGGCGGCTGCACCTACCACGTCGCCCACCCCGGCGGGCGGAATTACGCGACGTTCCCCGTCAACGCCAACGAAGCCGAAGGCCGCCGCCTGGCGCGTTTCTTCAGCCACGGCCACACGCCCGGGCCGATGCGCGTCGCCGACGAGCCGCGCTCGGCGGAATTCCCGTTCACGCTGGACCTGAGGCGCGCGTGAGCACTGTGAATCCCGCAAACGCAATGGCTCCTACGGCCCCTCTTGCGATACGAGTGGCAGAGGCCCCTCCTGTCCCTCCCCCTCCGGGGGAGGTTAGGTGGGGGCGGCCCTCTACCTGCAACAGCGGCTCGATGACGCCAGAGAAGCAAACCCCTCGCCCGGTACTCCGCGAGAGGGTAGGGAGAGGGCCGGAGCGTCGAGGCGCTTTATTGCG
>DASVSS010000203.1:0-11443 GCA_036387945.1 Tepidisphaeraceae bacterium
CGTCCGCCCGCCCCCACCTAGCCTCCCCCGCAGGGGAGGGACCAGAGAGGCGCTTCATTGCGATGAGGCGGTGCACGGCCGCCTGGCCTTCCCGCGGGAAGGGATCGGACTGGGGCGATGGCGCTGGTGCCGGGAAATAGACAAAGCCCCGGCCGATAACGGCCGGGGCTTTGAGGATCGAAACCGCGTTGGCGAAAGCGAACGATTAGTTCGAGATCGACAGGTTGTAGCCCGACTCGCCGTGCAGGACGACGTCGACGCCTTCTTCTTCGCTCTTTTCTTCCACTCGCAGGCCGACGATGGCCTTGATCGCGAGGGCGAGAATCAGAGAGATGCCGAACGCCCAGACCACGGCGATGCCGAGGCCGACGAGCTGCTTCATGACCTGTTCCATGCTGCCGGTGACCGGGCGGACGGCGAAGTAGCCGACCGCGATCGCGCCGATCGCACCGCCGACGCCGTGGACGCCGAAGGCGTCGAGCGAGTCGTCATACCGGAACACCTTCTTGAGCTGGCAAGCGAAGTAGCACGCGATGCCGGCCGAGAACCCGAGGCCGATGGCGACGCCCGGGGTGACGTGGCCGGCGCACGGGGTGATGACGACCAAGCCAGCGATCATGCCGCTGGCGAAGCCGAGAATCGTCGGCTTACCGTCCTTGAGCCACTCCGTGAGCATCCAGCCGGTCGCGGCGGCCGCGGCGGCGGTCTGCGTGGTGGCAAAGGCCAGGGCGGCGACGCCGCCGGCGGTCGGGAGCTCGGCCCCGCCGATGGCGATCGCGCTGCCGGCGTTGAAGCCGAACCAGCCGAACCACAACAGGCCTGCGCCGATCAAGGTGAGGCCGAGCGAGTGCGGGGCCATCGCGTGCTTCAGATAGCCGACGCGCGGGCCGACCACGATCGTCAGCGCCAGGGCCGACACGCCCGCGAGCACGTGGACGACCGTGCCGCCGGCGAAGTCGAGCACGCCCTTCTGGAACAGATACCCGTTGACGTTCCACACCATGTGGGCGATCGGGCAGTAGACGATAAGCGACCAGAGCACGAGGAACGCCAGCAGCGGGCCAAACCGCACGCGCTCAACGACGCTGCCGATGATCAGGGCCGGGGTGATGATCGCGAACATGCCCTGGAACATGGCGAAGACGAGTTCCGGCACGCCGGTCGATACCGCGCCGACGGTGTCGCCGCTGGTGACCGGGTTGCTCCATGTGGCATAGGCGGTGACGTTGCCCTCAGCGTCCTTCTGGTCGGGCATGCTGATGGCGCTGAGGCCGATTAGGTCTTTATTGAAGCCGACGATCGATTTGCTGCGCTTGATCGGGCCGGCGTCGTCCTGCACGCCCGCCTCGGTATAGCCTTGTGAGCCGAACGTAATGAGCGCATTCGTGCCGTCGGCCGTGTCGGCGGAAGTGTCGACCACGGGGAACACCAGAGCGTAGCCGATGACCACCCACAGCACGCCGATCACGCCGCAGCAGACCATGACGTTGAGGAAGGTGTTGAGGACGCTCTTGGCCCGCGACATGCCGCCGTAGAACAGGGCCAGGCCCGGCATCATCAGCAGCACGAGGGCCGCCGAGACGAGCATCCACGCGGTCGAGCCGGTGTTGATCTCCGGCCGGGTGACCGCCGCGGCGGGGGCCGTCGTCGGGGCGGCCGCGTCCTGGGCGAAGCCCATCGACGAAGCAGCCAACATCGTCCCGACTGCTAAGGCCGGAATACACCACCGCCGCAGCGATGAGAAAGAACTCTGCATATGCGTCCACCTGTGAGAGAGAGCCGAAGTGCCATGCCGGACCCACGCCGGCAAGCGATGGGGGGGGTGATAACAAACCCCGTGCCAGCACCGCCGCTGGTGGGGGCTGACCGCGAGGGTCGCTACGAAAATCACCCATGACGGCCGGCAGGATGCCACGACATTGGGCAGGTTTATCAGCGTTAGCAGGAACGTCACAATTTATAAGCACCTGTCGAATGCGCTGGGACATTCTGCGCGATTTCGTTTCACTCGCGCTGACGTGCCTAATAACTGCGCGAATTTCACCCCCGGCGGCCGGCAATATTCTGTTTTGCTATTGATCTGTGCATTCCCGCCCGGCCCCTCCACTGCGATGGGGCACCGCAAGGGTCGGAATCCTTCCAGACATCTCTTGCACGCCCCCGGCGCCCTGCAGCCCGGCCCGCAACATCCTCCCCCGTATTCGGGGGAGGGAAGGGAGGGGGCGTTCGCGGCCGCGTCATCGCACAAGGTGCTGAATCCGGTTCCTCCCCTGCGGGGGAGGTTAGGTGGGGGCGGGCGGCTGCCTCGTCGCAACAAAGCGCAATGACGCTCGGCCCTCTCCCTACCCTCTCCCGGGGTACCGGGAGAGCGGTTTGCTTCTCTGGCATCAGCCGGCTGCTATTGCAGGTTAGGGGCGGCCCCACCTAGCCTCCCCCGGAGGGGGAGGAACCGCATGGCGGCGCTTTGGCGTGATAAGGCTGCCGCCAGTGGCCTCTCGGCCGTGCCGATCGGGTGAATCGGTTCCCAGGTCAACGGTACCCTCGCGCCTCTTGGCCGCGAACGTCATTTAACCCGCTGCGGCGCTGCAGCAACGCCCGGCATCTATGTCTGGCGTCCATTGCCCGCTACAATGCCCGTTTCCCCACGCGCCGGCGGGGTTTCCCTCACACTCGAAGCTGTCTTGCCTATGCGGATTTGCAATTTCTCGATCATCGCCCACATCGACCACGGCAAAAGCACCCTGTCCGACCGCCTGCTGATGAGCGCCGGGGCCATCACCCAGCGCGAGTTCCAGCACCAGATGCTTGACGACATGGATCTGGAGCGCGAGCGCGGCATCACGATCAAGGCCAGCGCCGTGACGGTCTTCCATGAGCACAAGGGCGAGCAGTTCATGCTCAACTTCATCGACACGCCCGGGCACGTTGATTTCCATTACGAAGTGCAGCGGGCCCTGCAGGCCTGCGAAGGGGCGATCCTCGTCGTCGACGCCAGCCAAGGGGTGCAGGCCCAGACCGTCGCCAACGCCTATGCGGCCGTGGAAGCGGGCCTCGAGATCATCCCGGTATTGAACAAGATCGACCTGCCCAGCGCCCGGCCGGTCGAGATCGCCGAAGAAACCGAGCAGGTGCTCGGCCTGCCGGCTGAGGATTGCATCCCTGTCAGCGCCAAGACCGGCCAGGGCATCCCCGAACTGCTCGCCGCTCTTTGCGAAAAGCTGCCCCCGCCGCGCGGCGACCCGGACAAGCCGCTGCGCGCCCTCATCTTCGACAGCATCTACGACGACTACCGTGGCGTGATTGCCTATGTGCGCGTCGTCGACGGGAAACTGCGCAAGGGCCAGAAGATCCGCTTCATGGGCACGAACAAGCTCTACCAGGTCACCGACCTCGGCAAGAACATGCCGCGCCCAAAGCGCGTGGACGAGATCGGCACGGGCGAAGTGGGGTTCGTCGTCGCCGCCATCAAGGATCTTCACGACGTGCGCGTCGGCGACACCATCACCGACGACGACAACAAGGCCACCGAGCAACTGCCCGGCTACAAGCCCGTGCAGCAGATGGTCTACTGCGACTTCTACCCCAGCGGCAACACACAGTACGACGAGCTGCGCGACGCGATGGATCGACTGAGCCTCAACGACGCGAGCTTCAGCTTCGATCCCGAAAACAACGACGCCCTGGGCTTCGGCTTCCGCTGCGGGTTTCTCGGGTTGCTGCACATGGAGATCATCCAGGAACGCCTCGAGCGCGAGTTCCAGATCGAGATCATCCAGACCGCCCCCACGGTGACGTACGAAGTGCTCAAGACCGACGGCACGACCGAAAAGATCGACAGCCCGAGCGAGCTGCCGAACCTCACGCACGTCGAAGAAATCCGCGAGCCGTTCATCGACATGCAGCTCATCCTGCCCGGCGACTGCGTCGGCCTGATGATGAAGCTCTGCGAAGAGCGCCGCGGCATCTATAAAAAGACCGAGTACCTCGGCCACAGCGGCCGGGTGATCCTCGTCTATGAATTGCCGCTGGCCGAGGTGATTTACGATTTCTACGACCGCTTGAAATCATCCACGAAGGGGTACGGCACGATGGACTACGAAGTCACCGGCTTCCGCCCCGGCGATCTGGTGAAGGTCGACATCCTCGTCAACGGCGACAAAGTCGACGCCCTGAGCATTATCGTCCACCGCGACCACGCCGACCAACGCGGCCGCCGGCTGCTCAGCCGCCTGAAAGAAGAAATCCCCAAGCACCTGTTCGAGATCCCCCTGCAGGCCGCCATTGGCGGCAAAATCCTCGCCCGCGAGACGATCAAGAGCATGGGGAAAAACGTGACGGCCAAGTGCTACGGCGGCGACGTCAGCCGAAAACGCAAACTGCTGGAAAAGCAGAAGGAAGGCAAAAAGCGGATGAAACGCATGGGCAGCGTGGACATTCCGCAGGAAGCGTTCTTGGCGATCTTGGAGGCGGGGGATTGATCTGCGATGCGCATCGCCTGCCTGTGCCAGCATCGACGTCGAGACTAAATCGTGCGAGGATTTCCGAATGGTCAAACAGATGGTGCAACGGCTGTCAAAAGGGCTCGGGTATGAGATTAAGAAATGGAGGCCGCCGACACCGACTCAAGTGGCCGAGCATGATGCTCTTCAGAGTGTTGCGAGGTACGTCCGGTCGATCGGCCAGTCGTTGAACGTCGTGTTCGACGTCGGCGCGAATAAGGGCGATTACACGGCCGAAGTCATGGCATTGTTTCCGAACGCACGGATATTCGCGTTCGAGCCCACTCCTGACGTGCTCGTCGGGCTAAAAAGCCGCTACGCAGGCCAGCAGTCGGTGCAGGTCATCGACTCTGCGATCTCGGATCGTGAGGGCACACTGACGTTCCATGTGCGTCCGAACTCGGTCTGGAACTCGATGCTGCCGAACGACACGAGCAAGATCGCGCCGAGTGAGTCCAAGGAGATTCACGTACGCTCGACCACGATTGCCGCCGCCGCTAATGAACATCAAATCGAGCAGGTCGACCTGCTGAAGCTGGACATCCAGGGCGCCGAGATGCTCGCCCTCCAGGGTGCCGCGCCATTGCTTTCAGCCGCAAAGATCGGTTTCGTCCAGCTCGAATTGAACTTCTGGAAAATCTATGCTGGGCAGGCGGAATTCAAGACCGTCTCGCGGTTCATGTTCGATCACGGGTACTGGCTGCAGGGCATCTATCAAGCCAGCATGACCAGTGGGCTGCTGCTCTCCACCGACGTGGTATTCGCGCACAATAGATACAAATAGAACAGCGGGCCATGGAAAACACCTTCGTCATCCGGCGCAGGAATGCCCGGCCGCAGCCGTTCCGCCCGGTCGACTTGTTCGACGAACGGCCGCCGACCGACGCGCGGTATTTCGCGCGGGTTTTGCATCTGCTCAATCAGAAGCTTGGCCCGCGGTCGCTGCGGTTTCTGTTGACGTGGGAACTCGACGCAGACGCTGACGAACATTCCGATGCGATCGTCCTGCTGGTGGGCGACGAGCGGTACCAGGTGCCGGGCCATCTGCCCAAAGCGAAACTCGTATTCAAGACCGGCGGAACGACGCCAAACCCGATACGGCGGACGCTGGCGCTGCCGCCGTCGATCGGCGCGCGGGTGATCGTGCGCGACGCGCGGAACGCGGCCGTTCGCCTGCGGCGACGCTGCGCGGGCGTCGCGCCATTGAACGCGCTGCGGGACCGGGTATTCGGCATGCCCCTGGGGTATGCACAGCTGCTGGACGTGCCGTGGGTCGATTGGCCGGCCCGGCGGACGGACGTTTTTTTCGCCGGCACGGTGCCGGCCGGAAAAAGCCGCTTCCAACTCCGCCCCTCGGTCGCGGCGCGGCGGCAGATGGGCGAGGCCGTCGCCGAGCTCACGCGCCGGCGGCCAGACCTCCTCGTCGCCTGCGGCGCCGGCAATGACGCGCCGTACGGGCCCGAGGAGTATTCGACGCGGATGATGAACGCGCGAATCGCCCTTTGCCCGAGGGGCAATTTTGATGAGACGTTTCGCCTGTTCGAGTCGGCCAAAAGCGGCTGCGTGATCGTGACCGAACCGCTTCCCGACCGCTGGTATTACAAAGGCCTGCCGGCCGTCACATTGCGGCAGTGGTCGCAGCTGCCTCGCGTGGTCGACGAATTGCTGCGGGATAACGCCGCCTTGGAACGCGCGGCGGTGGCGACGCGTGCCTGGTGGGAGTCTCACGCGGACGAAAACGCCGTTGCCGATTTTATGCTCGAGCGGATCGAGGCCTCACTGCGAACGCCCTAAGCGCCGGCAGCCACGCTTCAGATCGGATACGAGCCACCTTTTCGATGAAGGCCGCGCCGCCGCCGTCTGCTGAGTCTGACCGCAGAGGAAAGCTTGTCTATTATTTCTTCACCCACACCGGCGGCGGTTCGATCTCATCCTTCGGCCTCGCCGGCGACTTATCCGGCGGCTTGGGGACGAGGAGCTGGATTTTCATGTCGTGGTCACAAAGCATCTGGCAGCTCAGGCGCACGCCGGGCTGGGCGGTGAGGTCTTTAGCGGAGAGCACGGTTTGCTCGGCCTCGGTCATCTGTTGGGGTTCGCCTTCGACGAACTGCACGCGGCAGGTGGTGCACTTGGCGATGCCGCCGCAGGAGTGGTGCTGGTCGGCGCCGGCGTCGAGGATCGCGTTGATGAGGCGCTTGCCGGGGGCGACGTCGAAGGTGCCGAGGGAGTCAATGGTGAGTTGGGGCATGTCCGCAGCGTAGCAGGCGGGCGGTGGGAAGTGGAGGGACACTTTCTGTATCCCGTTCACCCCTGTCGGAGGTAAGAACTGGCCGTTTCGTGTGCGGGTGCCACGATTGGGTGTTCCAAGCCGTGTCTTCGACCGCAAGAGCACGGCTTGAAGTGACCAACCGTGGCACCCGGCGTACCTGGCGATGCAGCGCAGCTGCGGACGCGCCGCCGGGCCGGCCGTGTCTGCGCCTGGATTCGCCTTGACGCCGTATAATCTGCGGCGGATACTGCTTCGTTCGCCTTTCGTCGGCGTTGGTTTCCGGTCTGATTTGCCTTTTGATGCCGCTTAAGCTGCTGGTCATTCTCGTCGTCTTTTCGACCGTGCTGGGCACGCGTCAGCCGGTAGTTGCCGCTGCGCACGCCGCGCCGGCAGCGACGCGGACGCAGTGGATCGAGCGGCTGACCGTCGGGCTGTCGAACCCCATCACGCGGGCCGCCTTGCTGCGGCGCATCGCCTTCACCCCTCCCTCCGGGGCGCGGCCGGCGTTGATCGTGGTCGCTCCCGACCGCCCGGCGCGGCCGACGCTTACGCGCGTTGAGTTCCCGCTGCCCCCGCCTCTGGTCTGATCACGCCTCGGAACCAGGCCGCTACGCGGCTTGGCCGCCTTCGTTCGTTAAACCAGTGATCTCGCGCACCTGCTTGCGCCGCCTTCAATCCAAGAACGCCCCATGATTTTCGGAAAAGCCCTCACCAAAGTTTTCGGATCCCGCAACGACCGCCTTATCAAGCGCTACCGCCGAATCGTCTCCGAGGTTAACGCCCTGGAGCCGACGGTCCGAGCCCGCACGGACGAGCAACTCCGCCAGCGCACCCAGCAGATTCGCGACGAGGTCGTGCATAAAAAGCTGACGATGCGCAGCGTGCTTCCCGAAGCGCTGGCCATCGTGCGCGAGTCGATGGACCGCAACATCGGCATCCGCAACGTCTTTAATCCCGAGTACGCCTTCAACCCCGAACAGCTCAAGGGCGAAGCGGCGTTCGAGGCATTCGCGAAGATCGAGGACCGCATCATCCAGGGCCTTGCCGACTGGCGGACGGTCGAAATCCCCAACGAGATTTACGCCGCCGTCCGCGAGGCGTATCCCGACTCGCGGCCGCCGTTCCGGGCGCACTGCTTCGACGTGCAGCTCATCGGCGGCCTCGTGCTGTACGAAGGGAAGATCGCCGAGATGGCCACCGGCGAGGGCAAGACGTTTGTCGCGCCGCTGGCGTGCTTTTTGCGCACGCTCGAGGGTTACCGCTGCCACGTCGTGACGGTGAACGACTACCTCGTCCGCCGCGACGCGACGTGGGTGCGTCCGGCCTTCGACGCGCTGGGCCTGAGCGTCGGCTTCATCCAGAGTGACATGGACCCGGGCGGCGACAGCCGCCGGCGGGCGTACGAAGCGAACATCACCTACGGCACGAACAGCGAGTTCGGCTTCGACTACCTGCGCGACAACATGAAAGAGCGCGCCGACCTGCAGGTGCAGGGCCCGCTGGATTTCGCGATCGTCGACGAAGTCGATTCGATCCTGATCGACGAAGCCCGCACGCCGCTGATCATCAGCGGCGACGCCGTCGACGACCCTCAGAAGTACGCCGTCGCCGACGTCGTGGCGCGTCACGTGCTGGAACTGCACAAGCCGTACGCGGCGGTGGAGAAGGAAGTCGACGGCTTCAAGCGCGCCGTCAAGGCCGCCGAAGGCGACATCGACAAAGCCCGCAACAAGGACGAGAAGGCCGCCGCGCAGAAGCGGCTCGAGGAAGCGACGAAGGCGCTCGAAGACGCTGAATTGAAAAAGGCCGGTCTCACGCAGTATTACGAAGTCGAGATCGACAAAAAGAGCGTCCACCTCACCCACGAAGGCATCGCCGCAGCACAGGAGAAGGCCGGCGTGGGCAGTTTCTACGTCGGCGAGAACGTCGAGTGGCCGCACCTGATGGAGCAGTCGATGCGCGCCCATGTCGTCTACGAGCGCGACCGCGATTACGTCGTCGAGCGCGGCACGTCGCCGCGCAGCAGTGGCGAGATGGAAGTCGTGATCGTCGACGAATACACCGGCCGAAAGATGGTCGGCCGGCAGTGGAGCGACGGGCTGCATCAGGCGGTCGAGGCCAAGGAGCGCGTTCCGATCAAGAAGGAATCGCAGACACTGGCGACGATCACACTGCAGAACTTCTTCAAGCTCTACAAGTTCCTCGGCGGCATGACCGGCACGGCGATGACCGAGAGCGAGGAGTTCAACAAAATCTACAAGCTCGAAGTCGTCGGCATCCCGACCAACCGCCACGTCGTGCGCGCCGATTTCGACGACCGCGTCTACCGCACCGAGCCCGAGAAATGGGAGGCGATGATCGAGGAGATCAAGCTTTACTCCGACGCCGGGCGCCCGGTGCTGGTGGGGACGACGAGCGTGGAAAAGAGCGAGAAGATCAGCCGGCTGCTGACGCAGAAGTTCGGCATCAAGCACGAGGTTTTGAACGCCAAGCAGCACGAGCGCGAGGCGAACATCGTTGCCGTCGCCGGGCAGACCCACGTCAACGCCTTCGGCGAGCGCGTCGGCAACGTCACGATCGCCACCAACATGGCCGGCCGCGGGACGGACATCAAGCTCGCCGCCGAGGCGTGGTACGACGTGGCGAAGGAAGGGGATCATTACAAACTCACCCAGCATGGGACGAACGCGGTGATCGAGGTGAAGGCGGATGACCCCAAGGCCGCGGCGTACCAACTCAGCGGCAAGGCCGCGGGGGGATTGCACGTCATCGGGACCGAGCGGCACACGTCGCGCCGGATCGACAACCAGCTGCGCGGGCGCAGCGGGCGGCAGGGGGACCCGGGCAGCAGCCGGTTTTATTCGTCGCTGCAGGACGATCTTCTGCGCATGTTCATGGGCGAGTGGACGATCAACGTGTTTAAGAAAATCGGCATGGAGTACGGCGAAGCGATCGAAAGCCGCATGCTCACCCGCGGCATCGAGAAGGCGCAGAAGAAGGTCGAGGAGCGCAACTTCCTGGCCCGCAAAAACCTGCTCGATTACGACGAAGTGATGGACCGCCAGCGCCTCACGTTCTATGGCCTGCGCCAGCAGGTGCTCGAGGGCCGCCGCATCGAGGACGTGATCTGGGAAATGATCGGCAAGGCCATCGAAGACGCCGTGGCGAAGTACGTCACCGAAGATTACGTCGCCGCCAACATCGCCGAGTGGGCACGGACGAATTTCGAAACCAACATCGAGACGAACGAGCTCAAAGGCGTGCGGCGGTACACCGACGTCGAAGATTACATCAAAAACCAGGCCAAGCTCGAAGTCGAAACGACCATCAGCCAGACGCTCGGCGAATACCTCGGCGAAAGCCCCGAAGACCCGAAGGAATGGGACGTCAAGAGCATCGCCAAGCTCGCCGAGCGGCAGTACCACGTGACGTTGAAGGAGTCGGACATCCGCCGCATGGATTACGGCGAGCTGGAAGACGCGCTGAAGCAGGGTACGCTCGATTTCATCGACGCCCGCGACGTCAGCGGCTTGCAGCGTTTCCTCGAGCCCAACTTCGCGGCGCAGGCGCTGTGCGACTGGGCGGACGACAAGTTCGGCATCGAGCTCAAGCCCGAAGAGATCCTTGCCGACGCCGAGCGCGAGCAGTTCAAGCCCGCGCGGGTGATCGTCGACTTGATCGACACGCGGGCGCGCGAAGCGTACCGTCGGCGCGAGATCGAGTACCCGGTCGATCACATTCTCAGCATGGTGGGCGGCAACGAAGTCGAGCAGCTCGATAACCCGTATGCCGCGGACTATCTCAAGACTTGGGCGAAGGCGAAGTACGACGTCGACATCGAGCTCGATCACGTCACGTCCACGCCGGTGCGGACGCTGCGTGACGAACTGATCGCCCATCAGGAGCGCTACCTCCGCGGCGGGCAGCTCGACCGCGACGTCGACACGATCATGGCCGCCGGCCCGGACTTGGCGAACGTGGCCAATGCCTTCAACGCGCGGTTCGGCCAGCGCACGGTCGCCCGCGATTTCGACCCGCTCACCGCCGAGAGTCGCAAGGGGACGAAGGAAGTCGACGAGGACCATTCGGGCACGGTCACGCCACGGGACATCGTCCTCCGCCGTGCCCGCACGGTGCTGCGCGAAGAGCTCACGCGGCTCGAGCAGTACGTGCTCATCAGCATTCTTGACGGGGCGTGGAAGGACCACCTCTACGCGATGGACGTGCTCAAGGGCGGCATCGGCCTGCAGAGCTTCGGCGAGCGCGACCCGCGCGTGCTGTACAAGCGCGAGGGGTACAAGTTCTTCGAGCAGATGCTCGAAGGCGTGCGCGATAAAGTCACCGACCTGATCTTCCGCGTGCGCGTCGACAAACAGGAAGTGACGACCAAGTCGGCTTACAACGTGCGCAGCACGCAGCACCAGGCAACGGACAATTACGGCGTGGGCGACAACATCCGCGAGACCGCATCGGCCGTCGACGAACCGACGGCCGAGCCGCAGCAGCCACAGACGGCGACCGTCGTGCGGACCATCACGCGCGATGAGCCGAAAGTCGGCCGCAATGATCCGTGCCCGTGCGGAAGCGGGAAGAAGTACAAGAACTGCCACGGCGCGGCGGTTTAGGCTTCGGTCAGTTTACCCGCGGGGCTCAGCCGCGAGCCCCGACCGTGGGG
>DASVSS010000204.1:0-13078 GCA_036387945.1 Tepidisphaeraceae bacterium
TGCGGCGTCCTTTTGAAGATCAGGACGGAAATTGAGCACCTCTCCAAACGCCCAGCCAAGCAGCCCGCCGAAGGCACCGAAAAGCGTGAGGTAAACGATCGCGTTGTTGAGAAATCCGAATCGCCGCGTCGCCTGGGGGACAGTGACGTTGGTCTGCTCGTAATGCGCGGCGGTGCCGGAGACGGCGTCCTGTTCGGCGAGCTTCTTATCAACCTTCTCGGTGCTGAGGTCGTCCCAGGAAATTTGCAGCTTGTCCGCCATTCGCGTCGCCATTCTCCCGCTCACCATTCGATCGGCAAGCGGACGCGAAATCCATGACCCGTGATCCACTGCAGGAAAAACCACACGCCCAGAAAACCCGCCGCAAACAATAGAACCGTCATTGCCACCTGCTGAGCGGCGGGCATCGGCGGCGGGGGTGGCCCGGCGGCGAGGGCGGCGTCTTCCTCGACGGCAAAGGGAACAAGCTCGCTGCGGCCCTGCCGCCACACGAACACGCCGTCCGTGCCCGCGATCGGGTCATATACCCAGGCCACCTGCCACGGCAGGTTGAAAAAGTGGTCCTGAATGAACAGATCCATTCCCGATAGAAACACGCCGAACCCCGGGTGCGTGTGGTACCAGCCGACGACTTTGTCGCCAGGATAAGTCGATTCCATCCGCCGTTGGATGTCGTCCCAGGTGGCGGCGGTGAAGGTGACCTGCGTCTGCTTGCTGGCGGCTTTGTCGCCGGCGATGTGGGCGTGGATGAGTAGGTAAACACCGTCGTAGTCGCGGTACAGCCGGCCTACTAGAACGCCGCACACTTCGACCGCGGTGTCGGCGCTGCCGTGGGCATGCATGGCGTCGAGGGCGCTGCGGCGGATAACGACCGTAAAATCGTCGCCACGAACGCCGCTGTGCCGCTCGATCGGCCGGGGCGCGGCGTCGTCGGCGTCGATCCGCGAGGTGTCGAGTTCAGGCCGGTGCGCCTGCACCAGCGGGGCCGTCGATCCGGCGGCGGGGGTGTCGGACGGGTGCGTCACGTCCATTCGAGGCCTTCGTCGCCCGTGTCGCCCGCGGCTTGCCCGATGACGCCTGGGGCGTCGCCGGCGATCTCATAGCCGATCGCGCCCTCGAGCGTGCGTGCGGTGAGGATGTCCAGCGGCGGCACGCCCAGTTCCGCCAAGGGCTTGGCGGCTTCGGGCTCGTCGCCGCGCAGGGTGTTGAACGTTTCGACGTGCCGCTCCGGCGCGTCGCAGTCCGGGCACCGCGCATCGCCGACCCGCAGCGACGCCAGCGAGCAGGAGACCATCGTCCGACGGCCACAAGCAGGGCACGCCAGGGCGCGCACAAGGTCGCGGCCGAAGTCGAGCACAGCGTCGTTACCGAGCCGTTGCCGCGCCGCCTGCAGGATTGCCAGCGGCGTAACGGTCTGCGACGTGCCTTCAAGCGCGACGATCTCGCCGAGCGTGTCGTGTGACGAGCAGTCGGGCTTGCGTTGGTAACTGACGATGTAGCTGTCGCAACTGTCGCCGGCGAAGACGAATCCGCGGCCGGCGAGGGTATCGAGGCCGTGCAGGAGCTTCAGCAACTCCTGGCATTGCACGCCGGCAATGATCGACGCGATCGTCGGCGTCGTCGGCGTGCGGCCGCCTTCCATCTCGCGGCGTGTCAGCAGGTTGCACGAGCGGCGCGCCGCCAGCAGCTTCCAGTCGCGCTCGCTCATCGTGCACTCGTAGCACGGATTCTCCTGAGCGGCATCGGGCACGAACACCCGGGCGACGCCCTGGATGACTTCAATCGCCCCGTCAATCCACGGCCGGCCGATGCGACAGCATTGGCGGTTGATCGCGAGCCGCGCCTCGCGGTTATCCAGCCCGCCCATGACGACGTCCGCCCAGCGATAGACCCCCGCGCCGAGCGTGTGCAGGACGTCGCCGTCGAGGGCATGCACGTTCATGTCCGGATAAATCTCCCGTGCCGCCCGCGCCGCCACCTCGGCCTTGGGGCGGCCGGCGTCTTCGGCGCGGTACAGGATCGACCGCGACAGGTTCGAGTGCTCGATGCGGTCTTTGTCGGCGATGATGACGTTCCCGATGCCGAGCAGCGCCAGATTTTTCACGATCTCGTTGCCGAGTGCGCCGGCCCCGATGACGAGCACCTTCGCCGCCCGCAGGCGGGGCTGATCCCACCAGCCGATAAGCTTGAAGCGATCGAACCGATCGCCGTCGGCAAGGTCGGCGGGAGAGATGGAAAGGGCGTCGGTCATAGGAAGCGGTAGGGGCAGGTCGGAATCGCCCAAGGCGCCGCAAGCGGTAATCGGGCTTATCGGCGATCGCGTGTACCCGCCGTGATTTCCGGCAGCAGCCTCAGGACGTCGCCGCCCCGGACGCCGGCGTCGCTGAGGGTTTGGCTGTCGAGCAGTTGCTTGCCGGAATTGCGGTGCTGGCATTTGTAACTGAGCAGCTGTCCGTCAGGTCCGTACTGCGGGAAGCTCATTTTTTCGATGAGAACCGCAAGAATGCGCTGCAACGGGGCGTCGTCCGGCATTTCGACTTGGCGTTTTTTGTTGCCCGTGGCGTCCCAGACTTCGACGGTGACAAGTCCCATAATCCACAATCTCCCGTTTGGTGCGATCCGCGGCGGACAACTGCCGAAGAAACTGCTGCAGCGTCCGGCAATGTGCGGCGCACGTCCGCGAAATATACCGATATTTCGTCGCCCTGCGCGGTCCTGTCGCACCGTCAGGCGCTGCAGACGTTACAATTGTGCCATTTCCACAGCGGGAACGGACTTCCGCAGGGCACAAGGAACGTTTGGAGTCGGTTGCCGCCCCGGCATGGCTACGATGCCTGCGGCTGCCATGTCCCGGGAGCTTGCGTCGTGAATACCGTCACCCCTTCGCCTTCGTCAAAAATGCCGCGCACCGATTCGGTCATCGAAATCGCGTGGCGCCGCAAGGCGCTGCTTGCCGGCGTCTTCTTCCTCACCGTTATGGCCGCGGCGGTCGCGCTGATGGTCATCCCTAAGCGCCACACGGCCCAGACGCGGGTGATCGTCGAACGCAACGTCCCCAATGCCGGCGACGCAAAGAATGCCGACCTCACCGTCTTCCTCAACACCCAGATCGAGATCATCCGCTCGGCCACCGTGCTCGAGCCGGCTATGGACGGCCCCGGCGTCGCCGAGGCCAGCGTCATTCCGCGCGGCGAGAACGAAGTAAACTTCCTCAAGCGCAACATCGACGTCGCGCTGAAGCCGAACACGAACGTCCTTCAACTGCAGTTCGCCGCCACCAACCCCGCCGAAGCGCAGGCGATCATCGACAGCGTGGCCAAGGCGTACGTCAGCCACATTGCCGCCCAGAGCAACAACGTCGCGATGGGCGATTTTGAAGCCCTGCGCGAGCAGCGAAAGCACCTCGACGACGAGCGTCTTGGCGCCCAGTCGCTGCTGACGCAACTCAAGAACGAAACCACCGGAGCCGGCGACGACCCGGCGGTCAATGCCGCCTTGGCGCGGGTGACGGAATTGTCGAAGGCGGTCTCCACGGCAGAGCTGGAAACCGTGCGCGTGCGGTCGGAATTCACCGAAGCACTCCGCGGGCTCGGCTGGTCGGTCGACAAATACGATGCCGCCAAGCTCGCCGGGGCGACCGCGGTCGCGCCCCAGAGCATGGACCTTTTGCGCGGCAATCTCGCTGGCCTGAGCCAACAGTTGATCGAAGCCAAGCGACAGTTCGTGCCGACGCACCCGGCGGTGCGGACGATCCAGGCGCAGTTGAAGGACTTGCAGCTCTCGCAGGCCGCGACGCTGCGCGGCATGTACGCCGCCGCGACCGACCGCGAAGAAACCGTGCGTCGTCAGCTCAACGAAGGCAACGAGCGCGTGCAGGGCCTGAACAAAAAGGCTGCCGAGCTTGCGTCGATTACGCAGCGGGTGGAATCGCTCAATAAACAGGTCGCGCTGCTCGACGAGAAGCTCAGCCAGATGACGCTCGTCGAATCCGTCGGCATTACCGCCCGCCAACTCGATCCAGCCACGATCGTCGAAAACAGCGCCGTGCCGAACACCTGGAAGACGCTCGGAATCGCCAGCATCATCGGCCTGGTGCTGGGGATGATGGCCGCCTTGGTGCGCGAGTGGGTGAGCCCGGCCCTGGGCTCGGTGCATCGCCTGGCCGATACCGTCGGCGTGCCGCTGCTGGGCACGCTGCCGCGCGTCAACGCCGCAGGCCTGCGCGAGCTGGCGCTGACGACCCACGAGCAATCCGACTCCGCCGCCGCCGAGGCGTTTCGTTCGATTCGCACGTCGCTGCTCTTCGGCGCCGGCAATTGCGAGACCATCACCGTCACCTCGCCGGCGGCGAAGGACGGCAAGACGACCTTGGCCACGAACCTGGCGATCTCCCTGGCGCAGTCGGGCAAGCGCGTGGTGCTGGTCGACGCGAACTTCCGCGACCCGACGCTGCACGAGATTTTCAAGACTGACAACGGCATCGGCTTCAGTGGCGTGCTTAACGGCGACGACCTCGAAAGCTCGCTGCGACGCACGCCGATCGAACACCTCGACCTGCTGACCGCCGGCCCGCGCACGCCGGACATCAGCGAACAACTCAACAGCGACCGTTTCGGCGACCTGCTGCGTGATCTGCACCTGCGTTACGACCACGCGATTTTCGACGCCGCCCCGGTGAGCGGCAGCAACGACGCGCGCGTGATCGCCGCCGGCTGCGACCAGACGGTGCTGGTCGTCCGCGGCGAGAAGAGCAATCGGTTCGCCGTGGCGACCGCGCGCGACGCGCTGCTGAGCGTGGGCGCGACACTGATGGGCATCGTGGTCAACGACGCCGCCGCGGCGGCTTACCCGGCGGGCGGCGAACGACGCCCGGGCCCGACCGGCGACCGCACCAGTACGAGCGAGCAATTCGCGCGTCTGCGCTCTGGCCGCTAAACGCGGGCCGACCGGCGGAAGATGAGATTCAGCCCCGCGGTCCCTGAAAAGGGGCCGCGTGGGCATTGACGGCAGGCTGCCCCCTCTCGGCACTGGCAGGGCGGCTCGCCGAAGGTCGGAGAAGTGGTCCGATAAAGCCGCGAAATGAAAGCTGGCCTGCCGAGCGGCCGATAGCGCATGTAAGGCCAACGGCGTGAAAGCCGGGGGCTGTTCGGGACGGGAGAAGAAGTTATGCACCAGCGCGTCCTCCGCGCCTTGCTCGGCCGAAAGCCGCGCGACTGTCAGCCGCCGGTCGACGAGCACCGTCGCCTGCACGAGATTCATTTCCCGCGCAACCTCACAGCCGTCATCCGCCGCGAACGCGCCCGGGCCGACCGCCAGAAGAGCCAGTTCTCTCTCGTGATGTTCCGCCAGGTCCCCGCCACCGGGCGATTTGCCACCCTGCGTCTCTGCCGCCTCGTGCTCAATCAGGTGCGCGTGGCCGACGAAGTGGGGCAGTTCGACCGAAACACCGTGTGCGCCATCCTTCCCGACACCGGCCCGGACGGTGCGTGGAAACTCATCCAGCGCGTGCATGATTGCGCCAGCCCGAAGCAGGGCACGATCGAACCGGTCGTCTACACGTATCCTACGTCCTGGCTCGACGAGCCCGGCGGCGACGGCCCCGCGGGCGGCCTTTCCGCCGAACGCCCAGCCCCCATGCGGATCGCACCCGAGACGACCGCCGAAACCCAGGCCATCCGTGCCAACAGCCTGCCCCTGCGGAGGCTGTTGATTCAAAAGCCGTCGCTCGCCAAGCGGGCGATCGACGTTTGTGTGGCGACAACGATGTTGACGCTGGCTGCGCCGCTGATGGTGCTGTTCGCCGCGGTCATCAAGTTCACCAGCGAAGGCCCGGTCGTCTTCAAGCAGTGGCGTAGCGGTCTCGGCGGGAGGCCGTTCGAGATTTATAAGTTCCGCACGATGTGCGCCAATGCCGACGCGATGAAAGCGGCGCTTCGCGCCCATAGCGAACAGGACGGCCCGGCGTTCAAGATGACGCGAGACCCGCGCATCACCGCGGTCGGCCACTTCCTGCGCAAGACCTCCCTCGATGAGCTGCCGCAACTGTTCAACGTGCTCAAGGGCGACATGTCGCTCGTCGGCCCGCGGCCGTTGCCGCTCGACGAGCAGGCGCAATGCGATCAATGGCACAAGGGCCGACTCGACGTAATGCCCGGCCTGACCTGCATCTGGCAGGTGCACGGCCGCAGCCGCGTGAGCTTCGAAGACTGGATGCGCATGGACCTCAAATACGTCCGACGCTCCGAAGTCCTGCACGACATCAAGCTGATGCTGCAGACGATCCCGGCAGTGCTCCTGCGCCGCGGCGCAAAATGACACGAAGGATCAAGAATGAAAGGAATTACCCCTTTTCATCCTTTACCCTTCAGCCTTCTCATTATCCCGCCTTCGTCAGCTTCCGGTACTTGATCCGGTGCGGCCTGTCCGCGCTCGTGCCCAGGCGCTTGTGCTTGGCCTCTTCGTAGCTCTGAAAATTCCCTTCGTGCAGCACGATCTGGCTGTCGCCTTCGAATGCCAGGATGTGCGTCGCAACACGGTCGAGGAACCACCGGTCGTGGCTGATGACAAGCATGCAGCCGGCGAAATGCTCGACGGCATCTTCGAGGGCGCGGATTGTGTTCACGTCCAGGTCGTTCGTCGGCTCGTCGAGCATGATGACGTTCGCGCCGCTGCGCAGCATGCGGGCGAGGTGCACGCGATTGCGCTCGCCGCCCGAGAGCACACCGACGGCCTTTGACTGGTCCGTGCCGCTGAATCCGAACCGCGTCGTGTAGGAGCGGCTGTTGACGCGCGCCGCGCCCAGGAGCATCCATTCGTCGCCGCCGCTGATGGCGTTCCAGACGCTCTCCTCGTCCTTTAGCGCTTCGCGGCTTTGGTCAAGGTAGGCGAGCTTGACGGTGTCGCCAACCACCAGCCGTCCCCCATCGGGCGATTCATCGCCGACGATCATGCGAAAGAGCGTCGTCTTGCCCGCGCCGTTGGGGCCGATGATGCCCACGACGGCATTGGGGGGGATGGTGAAATCGACGCGGTCGAACAACAGCTTGTCGCCGAACGCCTTTGACAGGCCTTGCGCCTCAATCACCTTCTGGCCGAGGCGCGGGCCCGGGGGGATGAAGATGTCGAGATCGATGTCCTTCTGCCGCTCGGCTTCCGATGCCATGCGCTCGTAATTGGCGATGCGCGCTTTGCTCTTCGCCTGCCGCGCCTTCGGCGAAGCACGCACCCATTCGAGCTCCCGGGCGAGCATCTTCTCGCGTGCCTTGTCCTGCTTTTCTTCCACCATTGCGCGTGACTGCTTGCCCTGAAGCCACTGCGTGTAATTGCCCTTGAACGGGATGCCCGTGCCACGGTCAAGCTCAAGAATCCAGCCGGCGACGTTGTCGAGGAAGTAACGGTCGTGGGTCACCGCGATCACGGTGCCTGCGTACTGCTGGAGGTGGTGCTCCAGCCACGCGACACTCTCGGCGTCGAGGTGGTTCGTCGGCTCATCAAGGATCAGCACGTCCGGCTTCTGCAGCAGCAGCCGACACAGCGCTACGCGCCGCTTCTCGCCGCCGGACAGGTTGTCGACCACCGCGTCCCCCGGCGGGCAGCGCAGCGCGTCCATCGCCTGCTCGAGCTGCTGCTCGAGGTTCCATCCGTCGAGTGCGTCGATCTTTTCCTGGATCTCCCCCTGCTGGTTGAGCAGCTTGTTCATCTGCTCGTCGCTCATCGGCTCGGCGAGCTTGTCGCTGACGAGGTTGAACTTCTCGATCAGATCGAGCGTCGCCTTCGCCCCTTGCTCGACGACGCCCTTTACCGTCGCGCCCTTCTCGAGCAACGGCTCCTGCGGCAGAAACCCGACCGAGTAACCCGGCTGGCGAATGATCTGCCCGTCGATCTGCGTATCCATGCCCGCCAGGATTTTCAGCAGCGTGCTTTTGCCTGATCCGTTCAGACCCAGCACGCCGATCTTCGCGCCGTAGAAGTACGACAGGTAGATGTTCTTGAGGATGATCTTGCGATTGATCTCCTTGGTCACGCCGACCATGGAGAAGATGATTTTTTCGGGTTCGGGCATATCAGTCTGAGTCAAACGGGTTGATGATGCTCAAGCCTTCGATCGCCTTGAAGTCGTTTACATTCCGCGTGCATAACGGCATGCGGTGGACAAGCGCCGTGGCGGCAATGACAGCATCGGGCGTATCGATTCGCACGATGCGTTTTAGTGTGATTGCCTGTTCAATGACGAGTTCGTTGAGGGGGAGCTGCTCAATCGTCGAAAAGATCGAGCGAAAAATGCTTTCCTGATCGACGCTGAGCTTACGGAAGCCGAGCACTTCAATCCGCGTGATGGCCGCCACGAAGTTGGTGTGCGCGGCCATCAATGGCCGCACCGCCGTATCGTCTGCTTGGCTGGCGTAGATCACGATGTTCGAATCCAGAAGCAAATTCGGCATCATTCTCGTCCGGGCAGTGGCCGGTCTTTTCGCTGCTCACGCTGCCAGGCGACCGGGTCCTTGATGTCGGCGAATGGGTCGGACTTCGAAAGTTGTTCGAATAGCCGGGCGACCTCCGGCCCGTTTGACTGCGCGGGGCCGGCCTCAAGTTCGATTTCCACACGGGTCGGCTTGGCGAGCTTCGGGTCTTCACCCACCCATGTGATTTTTTCACCGTCGAGTATGGCCGTATAGGTCGTCCGCATCGATTTCTCCCTATCTTTCAATCATATCACACGCCGCTGTGCTGCGTCACCGTCCGCTTGCGCTGCTCGCTGGCGCGGAGGCGGTTGATGGCCGCGAGGTACGCCTGTGCGCTGGCCTCGATAATGTCGGTGCTCACGCCCCGGCCGCGGACGATGGTTTCGTTGTGGTCGAGCTCGATCTGCACTTCGCCCATCGCTTCCTTGCCCTTGGTGACGGCGCGGATGCGATAATCGACGAGCGTGGCGCGCACACCGGTGATGCGCTGGATCGCTGAGTAAATCGCGTCGATCGGCCCGTCGCCGATGCTCGCGTCCTGCAGCAGGTCGCCGTTGCTGTCGCGCAGGGTGATCGTCGCCGTCGGCAGGCTGTTCGTGCCGCTCATCACCTGCAGGCCGCTGAGCGTCCACAACGACGTTTCCTTCTCCAGCACGTCGTCGATCAGCGCCTCTATGTCTTCATCGAAGACTTCCTTCTTCTTGTCCGCGAGCGTTTTGAACTTCACGAACGTCTCCTCGACCTGCTGGTCGCTGAGCTTGTAGCCCAGCTGTCCGACCCGGTCCTTGAACGCCGCCCGGCCGGAATGCTTGCCCATGACCAGTTCGCTCTTGGGCACGCCGACGGATTCGGGGTTCATGATCTCGAACGTCTCGCGGTGCTTGAGCACGCCGTCCTGGTGGATTCCGCTCTCGTGCGCGAACGCGTTCTGGCCGACGATGGCCTTGTTGCGCTGCACCGTGAGCCCGGTCAGCGTGCTGACCATCCGGCTGGCGGCGTAGATTTTCGTGGCGTCGATTCGCGTGTCCAGCCCGTAGAAATCGCGCCGCGTGCGCAGGGCCATGACGATCTCTTCCAGCGCCGCATTCCCCGCCCGCTCGCCGATGCCGTTGATCGTGCACTCGATCTGCCGCGCCCCGTTCTCCGCCGCCGCGAGACTGTTGGCGACGGCCATGCCCAGGTCGTCGTGGCAGTGGCTCGACAGCACGATCCCACGCTCGCGAATCACCGGCAGCTTCGAGATCACCGTGCTGAAAATCGCACCGTAATCGCGCGGCGTCGAATAGCCGACCGTGTCGGGCAAATTGATCGTCGTCGCCCCGGCTTCGACCGCGGCGTGGGTGAGCTCGATCAAAAAATCGATCGACGTGCGGGAAGCGTCCATCGCCGAGAATTCGACGTCGTCGGTGAACCCGCGGGCGAGCTGGACCATGTCGCGCGTGCGCTGCAGCACAGAGGCCTTGTCCGACCGGAGCTGGTGCTGGATCTGCACGTCGGAGCTGGAAATGAACGTGTGGATGCGCCCGCGTTTGGCGCTCTTGACGGCCTCGCCGGCGCGCTCGATGTCGATCTTCACGCAGCGCGCCAGGCCGCACACGACCGATCCCGACACGATGCCCGCGATCTGGCGCACGCTTTCGAAATCGCCGTCGGAGGAGATCGGGAAACCCGCTTCAATGATGTCGACGCCCATGGCTTCGAGGAGCTTGGCGATCTCGAGTTTTTCGGGCAGCGTGAGCGTTGCGCCAGGCGACTGCTCGCCGTCACGCAGGGTGGTGTCGAAAATCCGGATCGTGTCCATATCGGCTCCCTGGGGCCGGCGGACTATCGCCGGGCGCCATGACGGAATCACCAAACAAAAAACCCTGCGGCCGGGATCGGATCGCAGGGCGTTGACGGTTCAATGCGTTGAAGCGCTCGCCTACGATCGTGCCGACTGCTCACTGAGCAGCAGGGCCGGCGCGGCGGTAAGCAGGGCGGTTCGCATGCGCCGCCCATCATTCCGGCCGCCCGCGCCGGTGTCAAGTGCCGTTTTGTCCGCGGCGAGGAGTCGATTAGACTGTCCCCACATGGCCCGTATTCCGCAAGTCCTGTCATCGCCGCCCAAAGTGGCCCATCACGCGATGCGCACCGCCAATGCGTATGAGCCGGTGTGCGCCATATTCCGGCGCTACCTGCACGGACAGAAACTCAAGTTCACCCCCGAGCGCGCGATGATCCTCGACGCCGTGCTCCGCAGCGAAGGGCTGTTCGAGGCCGAAGGGCTGACCGCCGACCTGCGCACCCGCGGCCACCGCGTCAGCCGGGCTACGGTCTACCGCACATTAAACCACCTGCAGGACGCGGGCGTGCTCAAGCAAGTCTTCTTCGACAACCGCCAGAGCTATTTCGAAGTCATCGCCGGCCGCGATGCGAGCGATTACCTCATCTGCGTGGCGACAGGGCAGGTGGTAGAGTTTCGGTCCGAGCGCGTGCAGAAACTGTGCGCCGAGATCTGCCAGGAACACGGGTATGAGCTGCTCTCGCACCAGTTCCACATCTTCGGCATCTCCCCGAAGGGGCAGGCGGAGAGCGCACGATAAATTAGCGCGACGTCATGCGTGGCGCAGCCGATCGCTATTGGCCAATGGCGAGCCTGGTCCGACCTTCAGGGTTCGCCGCCGTAGCGTCTCTTATATCTCCCCGACCGATGTGGAAGGCGCATGAGATCAAAGGCGTTAGCCGCCCACCAGACGGCATCGCCGACGGGCCGAGGAGTCGGTGCAACGCCAACGAACGAACTCAGCACAACGCGACGAACGTCGCCAGGGCGAGAATCGCGATGCGGACTTTCTTGTCCCAGAAAGCCGGCGTCTGCAGAATTTTGATCGCGGTCATCTTCACAGTTCCCTTCAAGGCAGCAAGCACAGTGCCGAAGGATAGCAAGCCTACCTGTACCCGTTCTGAGCCCACCATGAATGCGTATTTACCGACAGCCCGGCCGTTTATCCGGCCTGTTGCCAGGACGCCCCATGCGCGTGCTGTTCACTCAACGTCTCGACTGCTTGTCCCGGCCAGCCGTGACGTTCCGATCCGATCATCGCTGCCTGATTTGCCGTATATTGGTGGCCGTGGCGCTCTCCCTCCAGAACACGTCCGCCGGCCGCCGCCTTGGACTTTCATTCGTTGCCGCGCTGCTGGTGCACGCCGTCGTTATCGGACTGCTATGGGCGGCCTTGCGCGGCCGCGCAAGACCTGACACCGGTCGAGCCACCGAGGTGTCGCCGCCTGTCGCGACGGATTCGTTTTTGCACGAACCGGCGATCGCATCGTTCGGTGCCAATCACACCTTGGATGAAGAGTTTCGCCCGCCCGGCTGGTCCACCGAAGCCGCTCCTCCGGACTGGCGATGGCCCTCGATCCCGCCGTGGCGACCGTCGCCGGAGTCGGCGTGGAAGCCGTCGGCGTACGTTCTGGCCCGCCCCCACCTGAGCCGGCCGCAGCGGCGGTAACCGCACATTGCCGAACCGGCCCCGGCAATGTATCGTACAAGTGTTGTTTCACCGGGGGCGACCGGTTTCGACTGGATGGCTACGGTGATGGTGGCATGCCCGGGACGTCAGCTTGGCCCGGTTACAAAAGCTGGCAAACATTAACTGCCAATGACAATGGTGCAGTGGCTGGCCGCATCGGTTTCGGTGCCCCGGCGTTCGCAATGGCTGCCTAATTTAGTCGTTTTACGACTAGACACAGCGGTCTCGGGATGACGGCGATGCTCGCTGATCGTCACCCGTAAACAGCGGGCTGGCTCGCCAAGACCGGTCTTTCGAGGCGAGCAAGACACACTAGGCCTGGAGCCCGCTGAAGGTTGCCGGTGATCGCCGGCGGGTTCGACAATAAATCATACGGCTACGCATGTAGAGGCCATCATTCGGGTTGTTTCAGGACGAGGGTTCAATTCCCTCCGCCTCCACTGGGGGAGTTCAGTATTCGGCCAGAAATGGACGAAATGCTGGACGAAAAGCTAACGGGCCGCTACCTTGCTCGCATGAACTCCATGCGAAAGAAGGGGCGGCCCGCTGCGTTTCATCGAATGGCCGACGGCACCAAGGTCGATGGCCTCAGCCGGCTGTCCGACGGCCGCTGGAAGGTGTCGCCGTTCGACGGGCAGGCGAAGCCCATCAAGTTCGTGGAAGAGGAGGAGCGGCTGGCGGGGCCCGGTATCACGCGATCCGCGACAAGGCGTCTAAGGTCGCCATCCCGCTGGTGGACGCCAAGCCGCACGAGTTCGATTACATCCCACCCACCGGCTGGCAGCCCCCGACACCGACGTAGACGTGAACGCCTTGTGGGCGTACGTCCGCGAGCAGATCATCACCCAACCCAAATTCGTCGCTTTGAAGACTGGGATCGAGCAGCTGGCGTGGCTGCGGGACCTCGTGGAGCCCGAGCCGAGCCCTACGTTGAGAGCGGTGGGGGACGAATACTTCAACCGGCCCGACCTCTCCGAAAAAGAAGCCAACAGCTGCCGCCGTACGTGGAGTGACTTCGCGCGATCGGTCGGCGTCGCCACCTTACGCGAGCTGAAGCCGGAGCTGGTCGCCCAGTGGGGCGCCAATGGGATGAAGTCGGACACG
>DASVSS010000205.1:0-12226 GCA_036387945.1 Tepidisphaeraceae bacterium
CCCCCGCGATCGCGGCTTGAACATCGCGTACTTCTCGGCGGAGTTCGGGCTTCACGAATCGCTGCCGATCTATTCCGGTGGCTTGGGCGTGCTGGCGGGGGATCACCTCAAATCCGCCAGCGAAGTCGGTCTGCCGCTGACGGGCGTCGGGCTGCTCTACCGCAACGGGTATTTCGAGCAGTACCTTTCGGCCGACGGGTGGCAGCAGGAGCGATACCCGGAACTGGACTTCTACCAGCTCGCCATCGACCCGCAGAAAACCCCCGACGGCGCCGACGTGATCGTGACCGTCGATATGCCCGAGAGCCGCGTGCACGTTCGCGTTTGGAAGGCGCACGTCGGCCGGATTTCGCTTGTGCTGCTGGACACAAACCTGCCGGACAATTCGCCCGCCGACCGCGACATCACCGCCCGCCTCTATGGCGGCGGCAGCGAGATGCGCATCCGCCAGGAGATCGTCCTGGGCATCGGCGGGGTGCGTGCGCTCGAAGCGCTGGGCCTGAAGATCGACGTCTTCCACATGAACGAAGGCCACTCCGCCTTCCTGGCCCTCGAGCGCACGCGCGTGCTGCTGCGCGACACGCAGCTCACGTTCGACCAGGCGCGCCAGCAGGTCATGGCGACGAACGTCTTCACCACGCACACGCCCGTGCCGGCGGGCATCGACCACTTCCCGCAGGAACTGATGGTGAAGTACTTTAAGGACTACTTCACAGCGCTGCGGCTCGACGAAGAAGGGTTTCTGTCGCTCGGCCGCGACGACGTGAGCAACAAAAAGGGCGGCTTCAGCATGGCGGTGCTGGCGCTGCGTCTGGCCGACACCTACAACGGCGTGTCGAAGCTGCACGGCGAAGTCAGCCGTGACATGTGGCACAATCTCTGGCCGGGCGTGCCCAACGGCGAGATCCCGATCACGAGCGTGACCAACGGCATCCACACGCGCACTTGGCTGAGCCCGGAGATCAACTTCGTGCTCGAGCGATACTTCGGTGAGCGCTGGCTCAACGACGCCGCCGACCCGGGCGTGTGGGAAGACATCAGCCAGGTGCCGGACGAGGAATTGTGGCGCGCCCACGAGCGCTGCCGCGAGAAGCTCGTCGTCTGGACGCGCCAGACGATGCGCCAGCAACTCGGGCGGCGCGGTGCGACGATCGACGTGCTCAATGCCGCCGACACGCTGCTCGACCCCGAGGCGCTGACGATCGGCTTCGCCCGGCGGTTCGCGACGTACAAGCGCGGGGCACTGCTGCTGCGCGATCTCGATCGCTTCAAGGCCATTCTGGATAATGCCAAGATGCCGATCCAGTTCGTCTTCGCCGGCAAGGCGCACCCGGCGGATCACGAAGGCAAGGAGCTGATCAAAACCCTTAGCAACTTCGCCCGCGACCCGCAGCACCGCCGCAAGTTCGTGTTCCTCGAGAACTACGACATGAACGTCGCCCGCTATCTCGTGCAGGGCGTGGACGTGTGGCTCAACAATCCGCGCCGCCCCTACGAGGCCAGCGGCACGAGCGGCATGAAGGCCGCCGCCAACGGCGTGCTCAACTGCAGCGTACTCGACGGGTGGTGGGAAGAAGGGTTTGCCCTCGACCCCAGCGTCGGCTGGGCCATCGGCCACGGCGAAATGTACCCCGACGCCGGCTACCAGGATTACATCGAAAGCCAGGCGCTCTACGACCTGCTCGAAAAGCAGATCGCCCCGACGTTCTACGACCGCGGCGTCGACGGCGTGCCGCACGAGTGGGTGCGGCGGATGAAGACGGCGATGCGCGTGCTCGCGCCGGTCTTCAGCACCAACCGCATGGTGCGCGAATACGCCGAGCGCCTGTACCTGCCCGCCGCCCGCCGCGGCGCGCAGCTCGCCGCCGGCGATCTGGCGCGGGCGACGACGTTGTCGACGAACAAGGACCGGTTGCGCCACCACTGGCCGGACATCAAGGTTCTCGGCGTGCACACGAGCGGCAACGGGCACTACCGCGTCGGCGAATCGCTCCAGGTCGAGGCGCTGCTGGAACTGCCATCACTGAGCCCGACGGACCTGAGCGTCGAGCTCTATGCCGGCCCGATCAGCGGCGGCGGCGAGACGATCGATTCGCCGCAGGTGATCCGCATGGAACACACCCGCGAAGTCGCCCCCGGCCGGCACCTGTACCTCGGCCGCATCGCCTGCCAGCACAGCGGCCGCCAGGGTTTCGCCGTCCGCGTCCTGCCCGGCGTGCCGGACATGGCGACGCCGTTCGAGCCGGGATTAATTATCTGGAGCTGAGCGGGGCCGGGAAGGCGCTTCACCGCACGGTCCACCGCGACGGCCGCTCCGCGAGTGGATCGACGGCGGCGGCTGCCTCTCAATGAAGGAACCGCCTCGCCCTGTCCCTCCCCTGCGGGGGAAGGTTAGGTGAGAGCGGGCGGCCGCCTCATCGCGGTCAAGCGCCACTCCGCTCGGCCCTCTCCCTACCCTCTCCCGGAGTACCGGACAAGGGGTTTGGTTCCCGGGCGTCAGCGAGCCGCTATTGCATGGTGAGGGCCGCCCCCGCCTCGCCTCCCCGGAGGGGGAGGAATCAGACAGACGCGACTCGCCCGCGTGGTTACTCCGCCATCGCCTGCATGCCCACCGCCGGTCGCGTGGCCGGGGTCGTGACCATCGCCGGCCGAGGGGACGACTTCATCGCCGCCCACTGACCCCGCGTCACGCAGACGGCCATGATCTGGCGGGTGATTTCGGCGTGGATCTTCGGCTGCTTTTCGATGTTAAAATGGTTGAGGTCGCTCGTGAGCAGGTCTTTTCGGTTGTCGAGGATGTTCTCGTTCATCAGGCGCATCTTGCCGGGCGTTTCTTCCTCAAGCGGGATGCCGCGCAGCCACGGCATCGCGTCCCACGCGCCGTTTGGCTTGTACAAGTTGACGACCTTGAGCGCGTTGGCGGGCACCTTCGGCGGGGTGACGGGGTCGAGCGTGATGAGCAGATCGACGTTGACGTTCTTGTCCTTCAGCCGCTGGGCGATCTTGAGGATGTTGTCGGCCCCGTAGCTATGGCCGACCATCACCACCGGCTCGACGTTGGCGCGGTCCCTGTACTTCTCGGCGATGGTGTCGGCGACGTCGGCCCACTGGTCGGCTTGGTAGACGCGCGTGCGCACGCCGTCCTTGTTGAGCTGCTCGCCGAGGTTGTTCATGCCCGTCGAGAAGACGCCAATGAAGCCGCGGAACAAATAGACGTTGCCGACGCGCTGGTGGCTCGTGTCCGACACCGGCGCGATGTCGGCGAGCTTGCCCGGGCTGATGTCGGCGCAACCGCCGGCCAGGAGTGCCAGGGCGACGGTGACGATGAAGGTAGGGATGATCCGCATAGAAAGACTGTTCCGAAACTGATCCGACGAAGCATAGTCCCCCGGGGCCGGCCGGGGCGAACTGAACTGTTTTTCACGCCAGGTGCAAGGCTTACGCCAGGCGCACGCTGCCGGCGGTAATCGACCGCTCCGCGCCGCCGACGCGCAGCCGTAAGCGGCCTTCGGCATCGAGGCCGACGCAGCGGCCGGTTACCGGACCCGGCGTGCCGGGCTCGTCGACGACGACGTCCCGGCCGTGCAGGGCGTGCACCGATTCGTACTCGCGCAACACCGCGGCGTACGAGCCGTATGCCCGGTCGAGCAACAGTGCCCGCACCTGCTCACCGACCGCCGCCAGCACGCCGCCGAGCGGGAACGTCCGTCCGGTAAACGCAGAGAGGCTGGTCACGTGCGGTCGCAAGCTGGAAGGTATGTCGTCTATACCGAGGTTGACGTTTAGACCAAGCCCGACCAAATCCACGCCGTCGACCCGCTCGCACAACAGGCCGGCGAACTTGAGATCGCGGTGCCATAGATCGTTCGGCCACTTCAGCCGCACGTCCGCGGCGGCCGGCCCGCCCGCCGCACACACCGCGCGTCGCACCGCCAGCCCCGCCAGCAGCGGCACCCGGTGCGGCGGAACTTCGGGATCGATCGGCAGGACGAACGTCACCGTGAGCGAGCCCCGCCCCGACCACCACACGTTCGAGCCGCGCCCGCGCCCCGCCGACTGACTGCCGGCGACGACGACCGCCGGTGCGTACAGCCGCTTGTCACGCCGCATCCGCGCGGCATGGTCATTCGTCGATCGCAGGCGGGTGAAGAAGTGGAGCCGAAAGGGATGCAGGCTTTTGTGGAGGGCGTCGAGGTTGAAGGCGTTGTCGTTCACAGTTCGGTTCAGATCCAGAGCGCCGGCCGGCATCGATCGCCGCCCGACCGGTGTCAACGGCCGATCTGGTTCCTCCCCATCGGGGGAGGTTAGGTGGGGGCGGCACCTCACCTGCCATAGCGGCTCACTGACGCCGGGAACCCAAACCCCTCGCCCAATACTCCGGGAGAGTGTAGGGAGAGGGCCGAGCATGACAGCGCTTTGTGGCGATGAGGCACCCGCCGGCGGGGGAGGAACCGGGGGTCGGCCCTCGATTGCAATTCTGTATCCTGCCGCCGTCACGTCCGCCGCAGGGGACGAATCAAGGGGCTGCCGCAGTCTCGATCTTTCTAGCAAATACCGCCTCTCCACGCGGCCTACTCCAGCGTAATCAGCAAATCACCCGCCGCCACCGTCGTGCCGGCCTTCACGTCGACCGACGCCACCGTCGTGGCGCGCGGGGCATAGACGGCGGTCTCCATTTTCATCGCCTCGATGCTGAGGAGCTTCTCGCCTTCCTTGACGGGCTGGCCTGGCTTCACCGTCACGCTGCTGATCTTGCCCGGCATTGGCGCGCCGACGTGCTTGGCGTTGTCCGGGTCGGCCTTTGGCTGGCGGTGCAGCTTGCCCTCGAGCGATTTGTCGGCGATCCGCACCTCGCGTGGCTGGCCGTTGAGTTCGAAGAAGACCGTGCGCGTGCCGTCGGCATGGGGCTCGCCGACGGTGAGATAGCGCACGATGAGCTTTTTGCCCGGCTCGATCTCGATCGTCGCTTCTTCGCCGGTCTGCAGGCCGTAGAAGAAGACCGACGTCGGCAGCATCGAGGTGTCGCTGTACGCGCGGCGGTGGGCCTCGAACTCGCCGAACACCTGCGGGTACATGAGGTGGCTCATCACGTCGTCGTCGCTCGCCTCGCGCTTGAGCGTCGCCGACAGCTCGGACTTGGTCTTAGCCAGGTCGGTCTTGGGCAGCGTCGCCGACAGCCGGCCTTTGAAGGCTTTCACGCCCGCGGAGTCGAGGATGATCTTCTGCAGCACCTTCGGCCACCCGCCCTGCGGCACGCCGATCGCGCCCTGCATCATCTCGACGACGCTTTTAGGGAACGAAAGCTTCTTTGCCGGGTTGAGCACGTCCATCGGCGTGAGATTGTTCGTCACCATGAACAGCGCCATGTCGCCGACGACTTTACTGCTGGGCGTGACTTTCACGATGTCGCCGAACAGTTGGTTCACTTCGGCGTAAGTGCTGGCGACGTCCTTCCAGCGGTCTTCGAGGCCGAGTGATTTGGCCTGCTGCTTGAGGTTCGTCACCTGCCCGCCGGGCATCTCGTGAAGGTAGACTTCGGCGGTGGGGCTCTTCATGTCTTCTTCGAACGGGTAGTAGAGCTGGCGGACGTGCTCCCAGTAAACGCTGGCGTCGTCGAGCGTTTCGAGATCGAGCTTCGTATCGCGCGGCGTGTGGGCCAGGGCGGCGACGATGGAGTTAAGATTCGGCTGGCTCGTCATGCCGCTGAAGGCCGACAACGCCGCGTCGGCGACGTCCACGCCGGCGTCGGCGGCGCGCAGGATGCTGCCGGCGTTGATGCCGCTCGTGTCGTGCGTGTGGAAGTGGATCGGAATGCCGATCTCGTTCTTCAGCGCCTTCACCAACGCGTGCGCCGCGTAAGGCTTGCACAGGCCCGCCATGTCCTTGATCGCCAGCATGTGCGCGCCCATGTCGACGAGCTGCTTGGCGAGATCGACGTAATACTTCAGCGGGTATTTCGTGCGCGCGGGATTGAGAATGTCACCCGTGTAGCAGATGGACGCCTGGCAGATGCTTTTGGTGTCGGTCCGCACTGCCTCCATCGAGACGGCCATGTTCTCGGGCACATTGAGTGAGTCGAAGATGCGGAACACGTCCATACCGCGCTGGGCGGCGAGCTTGACGAATTCGCGGACGACGTTGTCGGGATAATTGGTGTACCCGACGGCGTTGCTGCCGCGCAGCAGCATCTGGAAGCAGATGTTGGGGATGCGGGCGCGCAACTGCGTGAGGCGGTCCCACGGGTCTTCCTGGAGGAACCGCATCGACGTATCGAACGTCGCCCCGCCCCAGCATTCGAGGCTGAACAGGCCAGACATCCTGTGGGCCACGAACGGGGCGATCGCCAGCAGATCGAACGTGCGCACGCGCGTGGCCAGCAGCGACTGGTGCGCGTCGCGCATTGTCGTGTCGGTCAGCAGCAGGGGCTTTTGCTTGAGCACCCACTGGCAGAACTTCTCCGGCCCCTCGGCCAGCAGTCGCGTGCGCGTGCCGGCGGGCGGCTCGCCGGTGACGGCCAGCGGCGCGGCGGCGGGGATCGGCAACTCCTTTTTCGGGTTGGTCTTGCCTTTCACGTCGGGGCGGCCGTTGACGATGACGTTGCCGAGGTACGTCAGGATCTTCGTCGCCCGGTCCTTGCGCGGGGTGAACTTGAACAGTTCCGGGTGCGTGTCGATGAACGTCGTCGTCGCGTCGCCGGCGACGAACGTCGGGTGGTTGATGAGGTTCTCGAGGAACGGGATGTTGCTCTTCACCCCGCGCACGCGGAACTCGCGCAGCGCGCGGTCCGACCGCTTGATCGCGTCCGCGGGCGTCTGGCCCCAGGCGGTGAGCTTCACCAGAAGCGAGTCGAAGTACGGCGTGATGACCGAACCGGAAAACGCATTGCCGCCGTCGAGTCGGATGCCAAAGCCCGCCGGCGAGCGGTACGTCGTCAGCCGGCCGTAATCGGGGATGAACTTGTTCTCCGGGTCTTCGGTGGTGATGCGGCACTGGATGGCCGTGCCGCGTGTGACGATTCCGTCCTGCTGCGGGATGTTGATCGGCGCTTCGTGCAGCCGATGGCCCTGGGCGACGAGGATCTGGCTCTTGACGAGGTCGATGCCGGTGACCTGCTCGGTGACGGTGTGCTCGACCTGGATGCGCGGATTGACTTCGATGAAGAAGAACTCGTTGCGATCGACGTCGACAAGGAACTCGACGGTGCCGGCGTTGACGTAGTCGGCGGCCTTCATCAGCCGTGCGGCGGCGGCGCAGATCTCTTCGCGCAGCTTCTGGGGCAGGTTGAAGCTCGGGGCGACTTCCACCACTTTCTGGTGCCGTCGCTGGACGCTGCAGTCGCGCTCCCACAGGTGGACGAGATTGCCGTGGGTGTCGCCGAGGATCTGCACTTCGATGTGCTTGGCGCGCTTGATGTAGCGCTCGATGAACACTTCGGCGCGCCCGAACGCCGCGCCGGCTTCGCGCTGCGCTTCTTCGAGCCGGCCGATAAGGTCGGCGGGCTTTTCGACCACGCGCATCCCGCGTCCGCCGCCCCCGAAGCTGGCTTTGATGATGAGCGGAAAGCCGATTTCCTTCGCCGCCTTCTCGACGGCCTTGCGGTCGAGCAGCCCGTGCTCGGTGCCGGGCACGGTCACCACGCCCGCCTTGTCGGCGAGGCGCTTGGCGGCGGTCTTGTCGCCGAAGCGGTCGAGCATGTCGCCGGTAGGCCCGACGAACGTGATGCCGGCGGCGGCGCACGAGCGGGCGAGGTGGGCGTTCTCGCTCAGAAACCCGTAACCGGGGTGGATCGCGTCGACGCCGCAGTCCCGGGCGACAGTGATGATCTGCTCGACGTTGAGATATCCTTTCACCGGCTCTCCGCCCTCCGGCGGGCCGATGACGTACGCCTCGTCGGCCTTGAAACGGTGGAGCGCGAAGCGGTCTTCGTGGGTGTAGACCGCGACCGTGCGAAGCCCGAGTTCGGTGGCGGCGCGCATCACCCGGATGGCGATCTCGGAGCGGTTGGCGACCAGCAGCTTCTTCATGCGCGTTTTCCTTCACAGTCCCGTACCCGACGCGCCTGGCCTTCAAATGAAGCGGCATGGTCGCTCCAGCGACCATGCCCAGAAGCGGTCGAACGATAACGCGGGCATTGTCTTGAGATGCACACGCTTTTCAAGGTGGTACGATGCCCCGGTGCTAGCCCTCACGCCCGACCAGCAAGCCGCCTTCCGCGCCGCCGCCCTCGCCGCCGCGGCCGATGCGTCGCTGCTGGCGGCGATCGACGCCCTTTACGCCGACGTGCAATCCGTCATCGACGCCCGCCGCCCCCGCTGCGACGCCAGCGGCCGCTGCTGCCGGTTCGAGAGTTATGGCCACCGTCTGTTCGTCACCACCGCCGAGGCCGCCCATTTCGCCGCCGCCCACCGCGGGGCGACCGGCAAGACGCTCGATCTGTCGGCCTGGGACGGCGCCGGCTGCCCCCTGCAGGCCGATCGGCTTTGCAACGCCCACGCCTACCGACCGTTCGGATGCCGGATCTTCTTCTGTGACCCCAGCGCCGGTGACTGGCAGCACGAGCAGTACGAACAGTTCCATACCCGCCTCAAGGTCCTGCACGAGACACACCGGGTGCCGTACTACTACGTCGAATGGCGGGCGGCCTTGCGGGCGATCTGTCAGATTGACGCCCACCACGCCGAAGGTGCCGCGATGACATCCCGCCCCATGTAGCACAGGCGTCCCGGCCCTGTTTTGCCGCAGAAATCAGGGGTGGTACGCCTGTACCGCGAGCGTCGCTGGCGCGCTGTTTGCAACTGATATGGTCGAGGAATCAACCATGCGAATCGACCGTTTCACCACCAAAGCCCAGGAAGCCCTGTCGGCCGCGCAGACGCTTGCCGCCGAACGGAATAACCCACAGGTGCTGCCCCTTCACGTCCTGCACGGCCTGTTGGCGCCGGACCAATCCACCGTCCGCGCACTGCTCGAAAAGCTCGACGTCGACGTTCCGAAACTGACGCAGGCCGTCGAAGCCGAGCTAGACCGCCTGCCCAATTCCGCTGGCACGCAGATCGGCGCCAGTCGCGGATTGATGGACGTCATGCAAGACGCCCACCAGCAGGCCGAGCGGCTGAAGGACGAGTACGTCTCGACCGAGCACCTCCTGCTGTCGCTGCTGAAAGTCGGCGGCGAACACGCCCGCCTTCTTTCAAACGTACGCGTGACGGCCGACGCGATTCTCGGCGTACTGAAAGACGTACGCGGCAACCAGCGTGTCACCGACGCCGATCCCGAAGCGAAATACCAGGCGCTGGAAAAATACGGAAAAGACCTGCAGGCCCTGGCCGAAGCCGGCAAGATCGACCCGGTCATCGGGCGCGACGAAGAAATTCGCCGCACGATGCAGGTGCTGTCGCGGCGCACGAAGAACAATCCCGTTCTCATCGGCGAGCCCGGCGTCGGCAAGACCGCGATCGTCGAAGGGCTGGCCCTGCGCATCAGCAAAGGCGACGTGCCCGCCGGCCTCGCGGGCAAGAAGATCATTGCCCTGGACATGGGCGCGCTCGTCGCGGGCGCGAAGTACCGCGGCGAGTTCGAAGACCGCCTCAAGGCCGTGATGAAAGAGGTGCAAAAGAGCGACGGGCGAATCATCCTGTTCATCGACGAACTGCACACCGTCGTCGGCGCAGGGCGGACCGACGGCGCGATGGACGCCGGCAACCTGCTCAAGCCCGCGCTCGCCCGCGGCGAGTTGCGCTGCATCGGGGCGACGACGCTCGACGAATACCGAAAGCACGTCGAGAAAGACCCCGCCCTCGAACGGCGCTTCCAGCCGATTCAGGTGGGCGAGCCGAGCGTCGACGACACCATCGCCATCTTGCGCGGCCTGAAAGACCGTTACGAAACCCACCACGGCGTGCGCATCACCGACGGCGCGGTGGTCGCCGCGGCGATGCTGTCCGACCGATACATCCAGGACCGCTTCCTGCCCGACAAGGCGATCGACCTGATCGACGAAGCCGCCAGTCGCCTGGCGCTGGAGAACGGCAGCGTGCCGGAGGAAATCGACCGGCTCATCCGCCGCCAGGCCCAGCTCGAGCTCGTGCAGGGGCAATTGAAAAACGAGCAGGACCCGGACGCCGTCAAGCGGCTTGCGGCCATCAAGGACGAACTGGCTGATGTCGAAAAGCAATTGCAGGAGCTCAACCGCCAGTGGGAACTCGAAAAAGGCGGACTCGGTGACGAAAGCACGCTGCGCGCCGACTACATGAAGCGCCGCGACGCTTACGAGCGCCGCGAATCCGCGATCGTGGCCGCGCTGCGCGAAGGCCGCCGCGTCGACGAAAAAGAGCTGCAGGCCGTGGCGTCGGAAGAGCGGGAATTGGCCCGGCTGAAAGGGCGGCTCGACGAGATCGACAAGCAGCCCAAGGCCTCGCGCGAAGCGCCGCGGCTGCTGAAGCAGCAGGTCGATGCCGACGAGATCGCCGAAGTCGTCGCCCGGTGGACGGGCGTTCCGGTGACGCGCATGCTCGAAACCGAGCGCGACAAGCTCATCAAGATGGAAGACCGCCTGAGCCGGCGCGTGATCGGCCAGGCCGACGCCGTGCGGGCCGTCAGCGACGCCGTGCGCCGCAACCGCGCCGGCCTCGGCGACCCGAACCGCCCAATCGGCAGCTTCATGTTCCTCGGGCCCACCGGCGTCGGCAAAACCGAGCTTTGCAAAGCCCTCGCGGAGTTCTTGTTCGACGACGAATCGAGCATGGTCCGCATCGACATGAGCGAGTTCATGGAACAGCACAGCGTCGCCCGCCTCATCGGCGCGCCCCCCGGCTACGTCGGCTATGAAGAAGGCGGCCGGCTGACCGAGGCCGTACGCCGTAAGCCGTACAGCGTGATCCTGTTCGACGAAATCGAAAAAGCGCACCGCGACGTCTTCAACGTCCTGCTGCAGGTGCTCGACGACGGCCGACTCACCGACGGCCAGGGCCGCACGGTCGATTTCAAGAACAGCGTGATCGTGATGACGAGCAACATTGGCAGTCGGCAGATCCTCGATCTCACCGGGCGCAACGCCGAGGAATGGGAGGTCGAGGCCACCGTCAAGGCCGAGCTGCGCGAGCACTTCCGGCCGGAGTTCATCAACCGCGTCGACGAGGTCATCGTCTTCCACCCGCTCGGCAAAGCGCAGCTCACCGCGATCGTCGACGTACAGCTCGCGTCCCTCCGCAAGCGCCTCGCCGCCCGCGGCCTGTCGCTGGTGCTCAGCGTCGCCGCTAAGAAGCTGCTCGCCGACGAAGGCTACGACCCGCAGTTCGGCGCCCGCCCCCTTCGCCGCGTCATCCAACAGCGGATCGAAAACCCGCTGGCCACCCGGCTGCTCGAAGGCGGCTACGCCGAAAGTGACACGATCCGCATCGACGTCGACGCCGCGAATCAGGCGTTCGTGATCGAAAAATCCGGCGAGCCGGTGGCCGTGTGACGGTTCGTGCGGCGGTGTGCAAACCCCTGAATCGGCGGCAGACGACAGAGTGGAAGACGCGAAAGCGCATTACGCGTTTAAACGTCTATCGAGCGCGGATGCCAGCAGAAAAGGCGCGTGCTCTGTTCTGCCACGCGAGCGAGCAGTTCGGCCGCCCGGTCGGACGATTCGGCGAGCGTCATCACGCCCGTCATGAGCGAAAACGTCGCCGTCGCCCCTTCGTCGGCAAAGCCGACGGCGTCGGCCGCGATCTGGCCGGCGAGCGCGACGCACGGCTTTCCGTGGCGCTTCGCGGCCCGCATGACCGCGAGCGGGCCTTTGCCCTGGAGCGTCTGGGCGTCCAGGCGTCCTTCGCCCGTGATGACCAGGTCGGCGGCGGCGACGCGCGCGTCGAGGTTCGTCAGCCCGGCGATCAGATCCGCGCCACTGGCGACCCGCGCCCCGAAGAACGCCATCATCGCAAACCCGACGCCCCCGGCGGCGCCGGCGGCGGGAGCGGCAGCGAGGTCGACTCGGGCGATGCGCGTGGCGAAGCGGCGCAGGTCGGCGTCGAGCTGGGCGACTGCGTCGGGGGACGCGCCTTTCTGCGGCGCGAAGACGCAGGCCGCGCCGTCGGGGCCGTACAGCGGATTGCCCACGTCACAGGCGACGACGAACTCGATCGCGCGGCCGTCGAGCAGCGGCGCGTGCGGCCCGCCGGCGGCCGAGGGGCCGGGCAGCAGCTTCGGCGCGGCGAGCTTCGGCCCACCGCTACCGACCGACAGC
>DASVSS010000206.1:0-8840 GCA_036387945.1 Tepidisphaeraceae bacterium
GGCGCAGTGGCGGAAGTTCGCCAGGCTTCTTGCCGCCGGTTGCCGCGGCGTGCGCGCCGCCGAGCGCGATGGCAAGCGCATCCGCGTCGTCCTGCACGTCCACGGCGGCGGCCGGGAGGGGCTGCCGCAATGGTTCTTCAAAACGCTGATGCAAAACGGCGGCGAAACCGTTGATTATGACATCATCGGCCTGAGCTACTATCCCGCGTGGAAAGACACGCTCGCTGCGCTGAACAAAAACATGGCCGAATTGATCGCGGCGCACGACAAGGACATCCTTCTGGCCGAAGTCGCTTACGCCTGGGCGCCGGTGACGGACATCGAGGGGCGCGAGAGCATGCAATGGCCGATGACGCCTGAAGGGCAGCTGCAGTACCTCGTCTCCACGCGCGAGGCGCTTGCCGCCGCCCCGGGCGGGCGCGGGATCGGATTCGTCTGGTGGTACTCGGACTCGATCCGCGTGCCGGACAAAAGCCTGCGCATCTGGCGCGACGGAGCCGAAGCGCTGTTCGACCACGACGGCAACGCCTTGCCAGCGCTGTCCGCTTTTGCCAACAAAAAGCCCTGAAAAAGACTTAGCTGCCGCGGTGAACGAGTAATCGAATGGCCATGACTTCCGAAACCCACACGCTGGCGGCTACGGCAGGACACGCGCCGGCCCCGGCGGGCCGCATTGTTAAGAGCCTGAACCACAACTGGTTTTTCAAGCGCTGCGACGACCTGGCCACAGACGTTCCGCCCGCGGCCGGCAACGGCGCGCCCGCGTTTCCGGCGGCGCAGTGGGAATCGGTCAACGTGCCCCACACCGTGCGTCTGGAACCCCTCAACGCCAGCGGCGGGCGGAACTTCCAGGGCGTCTGCTGGTACGGCCGATTTCTCAGCGCCGATCCGGCGTGGGCCGGCCGCACAGTCTACCTGCACTTCGAAGGCGCGATGCAGGTGTGTGACGTGTGGCTCAACGGCCGAAAGCTCGGCAGGCACCACGGCGGGTACACGCCCTTCGTGCTCGACGTCACTGACATGCTGCGGCCGGGCGACGCAAACCTGCTCGTGCTGCGCCTCGACAACAACGACAACCCCGACGTGCCGCCCGGCAAGCCGCAGGCGGAACTCGATTTCGTCTACTTCGGCGGGCTGTACCGCAACGTGCGGCTCGAGATCGTGCACCCGCTGCACGTGAGCGACCCGGTGCACGCCAACTGCGTCGGCGGCGGGGGCGTCTTCGTCACCTATCCACTCGTGTCCCCCGAGCGGGCCGAGGTGCGCGTGCGGACCGATTTGCGCAACGCCGGCGTTGAGCCCCGCTCGTGCCTCCTGCGCCAGGAGCTGTTCGACCCGAGCGGATCGCTCGTTGCCAGCGCATCGGACGATCTTGACGTGGCCGTCGACGCGACGTGTGACCAAACCCTGGTCGTCGAGCGCCCGGCCTTGTGGCATCCGGATCATCCGCACCTTTACACCCTGCGCACGAGTGTCGTCGAGGGGTGCGAAACGGTCGACTGCGTCGACACACGCCTCGGCATCCGCCGCATCGAGTTTTCGGCCGCCGACGGGCTGGCAATCAACGGCGCGAAGTTCGTCTCCATCGGAGCGAATCGGCACCAGGATCACCCTTACGTCGGCTACGCGCTCAGCGATGCGGCGCAATGGCGCGACGCGCGCCACCTGCGCGAAGCGGGATTCACGTCGTTCCGCAGTCACTATCCGCAGTCCCCGGCGTTCATGGATGCCTGCGACGCACTCGGCATTCTGGCGATCGTCGCCAACCCGGGGTGGCAATTCGTCGGCGGCGATCTGTTCCAGCAGCGCGCGTTGCACAATGCCCGGCTGATGGTCCGCCGCGACCGCAATCACCCATCGGTCCTGGTCTGGGAAGCCGCCCTGAACGAATCCGACAACCGCGCGCTCGCCGGTGCGCTCCATAGCGCGATTCACGAGGAATACCCAGGCGACCAGTGCTTTACCGCCGGCGACCGCAACGCGCACTTCGCCGGCCCCGACGACAAAGGCGCCGACGTGCCCAGCGCATGGGACATCGATTACCTGCACAACGACGGCACGAAGCCGTACTGGGTGCGTGAGTGGGGCGACGCGGTCGACAACTGGTCCGACCAGCAGTCGGCCAATCGTGTCGCGCGCGGGTGGGGCGAATGGCCGATGCTCACCCAGACGCGGGCACACCTGTTCCGCCTCGATGAGCTGCGCGACGCGCACCACGGCACGAAGACCGACGACGGGCGACGCCTTGCCGGGGCCTGCTTGTGGGCGGGCATCGATTGCCAGCGCGGATACCACCACCAGCCCTTCTACGGCGGGCCGATCGACGCATTCCGTCTGCCGAAGTTCGACTTCTACCTGTTCCAGAGCCAGCGTCCGCCGACGGGGCCGACGGGCGGGCCTATGGTCTTCATCGCCAACTTCGCCACGTTCCTCTCGCCGAAAACCGTCACCGTCTTCAGCAACTGCGAGCAGGTGCGGCTCGTCCACGGGGGCCGGGTGGTCGAGGTTCGGACGCCCGACAGCGGCCACCGCGTCGCGCACCCGCCGTTTACATTCACCGTCGAGCAGTTCTCGGGCGAGCAGTCGACCATGTACATGACCGGCATGGGCGGCCCGGGCAGCGCCCCGCTGGAACTGCTTGCCGAGGGCCTGATCGACGGGGCCGTCGTGGCGTCGCACGTCGTCCGCCCGCCCGGCGTGGCGCGAAAGCTCGCGATCGAAGTGGATTTCTCCGGGCATTCACTGGTCGCTGACGGGGTGGATTTCGTGCGCGTGCACGCCCGTGTCTGCGACCAGCACGGCACGCTCTGCCCCTTCGCCGACGACGAGGTCCGCTTTGACACGCATGGCGAAGGCGTCATTATCCACGCCCCCGGGGCGAACCCGGTCCGGGCCGATGCCGGCATCGCCACCGCACTCGTGCGGGCGACGACGGTTCCCGGTCGGGTTCACGTTCGGGCCGAAGCGTTCGGGCTCGAGCCTGCGGAAGTGGAACTCGACTCAGTCCCCGACGTGCGTGGTGCGGCCGCGACCGGATGATTTTATGCGCACAATCCGCCGGTTCATCCTCGTGGCCATGATCCTCGCGGGCGTGGGGTTCGTGGCGTTTGGGTCTGGCGATAAGCCCGCGCCCGCGCCGCCAGGCGCGACCGTCGTCACCTACTGGGAAAAATGGACCGGCGCCGAGGCCGAGCAGATGCGTCAGATCGTCGACGCCTTCAATGCCACGGTCGGCCGGGAGAAGAACATCTTCGTGCGCTACCTGTCGATGGCGAACATCGACCAGAAGACGCTCGTGAGCGTCTCCGCCGGCGTGCCACCGGACATCGCGGGCATCTGGGACCAGCAGGTCGCGCAATACGCGGCCCTGGGCGCCATCGAGCCGCTGGACGAGCTGGCCGCCGCTCACGGCATCAACGGCGACACGTTTCTTCCCGCCTACTGGGACGCCTGCCATTACGAAGGCCGGCTCTATAGCCTTATTAGTGCCCCGGCCACCGTCGCGATGGTCTATAACAAGGCCCTCATGCGCGAGAACGCCGAGGTGCTGCGCGCCGCCGGCTGCGACCCGGAGCGGCCGCCGGCCACGATCGAAGAGCTAGATCGCTACGCCAGGGCATTGGACACGCATGCGCCCGACGGGCATCTCGACCGCGCGGGGTTCATGCCGATGCAGAGCTGGTTCGTGCAGTTCACCGGCTTCTGGTTCGGCGACGCCGTCTACGACCGCGCTAGCGGGCGGTTCACGCTCGATTCGCCGGAGTCGGTGCGGGCGTTCGAGTGGATCAAGAGTTATTCCGACCGCCTCGGCACACGGGCGGTGCAGGATTTCAATACCTCGCACGTGATGGCGAACTTCGACAGCCCGCAGAATCCGATGCTCACCGGCAAGCTGGTGATGCAGCAGCACGGGCCGTGGGTGGCGGAATATTTCGCGCGCAACAAGCCGTCGATGTCGCAGGTACGCGTGCCTAAGTCGCGCGAGCACGAGTTGGCGGACCGGACGGACAACTACGCCTGGGCGATCGCCCCGTTCCCGTCGGCGAGCGGGCCGTCGGGGGCAGGGCGGCAGACGGCGTACTGCATGTTCGACGCCCTGGTGATCCCCAGCGGCGCACGCCACAAGGCCGAGGCGTTCGCCTTCATCGCGTATCTCAGCCGTCAGAACGTGGCCGAACAGTTCGCGCGATTGCACTGCACGAATTCGCCGCTGCGGAACGTGAGCCAGGACTTCTTCGACCGCCACCCGAATCCTTACATCCGCGTCTTTCAGGATCTCGCCGCCGGACCCGGCGCACGCAGCGTGCCGCCGGTGCCGATCTGGCCGGAGGTGGTGAAGGAATTGACCGACGCCACGCAGGCCGTCGCCCTTCAGGGCGCCGAGCCGGCGGCCGTGCTGCGGGCGGCGCAGGCGCGGTTGCAAGGCAAGCTCGACGGCTTCAATCGCACGCAGCGCATGCGCAGGCCGGCGGCTGCACAATGAACAAAAGCGACCGGCGCACACTCTGGAAAGGCCTGGCATTCATCTCGCCCTGGATCATCGGCCTGCTGGCCTTTACCGCCATTCCGATGGCGTTGTCGCTGTATTACAGCTTTTGCGACTACGCCCTCACCGCCCCTGACCGCGGCCCGGTTTGGGTGGGGCTGACGAACTACCGCGAATTGCTCGGCGACCCGATCTTCTGGAAAAGCCTGGCCAACACTTTCCGCTACGCCGCGATGGCGCTGCCGGCGGGGCTGCTGGTGTCGCTGGGCCTGGCGCTGATGCTCAATTCCGACGTGCGCGGGCAGGGCGTTTACCGGGCGATCATCTTTCTGCCCTCGCTCATCCCGGCCGTCGCGTCGGCGATGGTGTGGCTGTGGCTGTTCAATGGCCGGCTCGGGCTATTGAATTTTCTGCTCGGCAAGATCGGCGCACCGAGCGCCGACTGGCTAGGCGCGCTGGCGATGCCGTCCCTGGCGTTCATGAGCCTTTGGGGCATCGGCAACACCGTCGTGATCTACCTCGCCGGCCTGCAGGACGTGCCGAAGGATCTGCTCGAAGCCGCCGAGATCGACGGCGCCGGGCCGCTGCGCCGCCTGTTCAACGTCACGCTGCCGGTGCTGTCGCCGGTGATCTTCTTCAACCTGGTGATGGCGATCATCGGCACGTTCTCGGTGCTGACGATTCCGTACATCATGACCGCCGGCGGGCCGAACAACGCGACGTACTTTTACACGATGTACACCTATGACGTGGCCTTCCGCTACCTGCGCATGGGGTACGCCAGCGCGCTAGCCTGGGTGCAACTGGTCATCATGCTCGGCCTGACGGGCCTGGCGTTCCGCAGTGCGCGGCGGTGGGTGCATTATGGCTGACCATCTGACGGCAGTGGACACCGTCGCCCCGCAACCCGTCACGCCGGCGCTGCGTCCTGATTTCCAAGCGCGCCGGGGCGGGCGCGGGAAGCGCCCGATGTGGATGAGCCTTTCGATCCACATCGGCCTGTTGTGCGTGTGCAGCGGCTTCCTGCTGCCCTTCGGGTGGATGCTGTCGACGAGCCTGAAGACCGTCGAGCAGGCCAATGAATACCCGCCCCGCGCCATGCCGGCCCCGGCGCAGCCGGGCAACTACGCCGAGCTGTTTCATCACCCGTCGTTTCGCCTGCGGGCGTACACGCACAATACGCTCGTCATCACGCTTCTCACGGTCGTTGGCACGACGCTGTCGAGCGCGGTCGTGGCGTACGGCTTTGCGCGGATCCCGTTTCGCGGGCGCGGCGTGCTGTTTGCCATCATGCTTGCGACGATCATGATCCCGTTCCCGGTGACGATGGTGGCGCTGTTTCGCACCTTCCGATGGGTCGACGTGCAGACGGCGACGCTGTTCGGGCCGGACAATTTTCTGCAGATGCTCGGCACGTTCAAGCCGTTGTGGCTGCCGGCGTTTTTTGGCAATGCGTTCAGCATCTTTCTGCTGCGGCAGTTCTTCGTGACGCTGCCGACCGAGCTGTCCGAAGCCGCCCGGCTGGACGGCTGCACCGAGTTCGGCATCTTCTGGCGCGTGGTGCTGCCGCTGTCGCGTCCAGCGCTGGCCGTCGTCGCGCTGTTCTCGTTCATGGGCACGTGGAACGACTTCCTCGGCCCGCTGGTCTATCTGCAGCGGCCCGAGCAGTACACCCTGGCCTTGGGGCTCCAGTCGTTCCAGAGCCAACACGGCGGCACGGAGTGGCACTTGCTGATGGCGGCGTCCGTGCTGGTGTGCTTGCCGGTGCTAGTGCTGTTCATCCTCACCCAGCGCACGTTCGTGCAGGGGATCGCGACGACGGGCGGGAAGTGAATGAGCTGTAGCGTCCCTGGCCTGGTCGCTTAAGCGACCAAGCCGCTCGATGCGCTGAAGTTTGATGTCCGTCGCGCCCGGATCGTTGTGACCCGACGGCGCAAGCGCGAACAGGTCCGACGATACGTCGGACCTGTTCGGTGAACATTGCGATATCACTTCAATCGGAGCGCGGACAATCCGTCCGGTCTCCCATCGCTTAATCCCGGCGACGGCGTGCGAGCACGCCAAGGCCCAGGCCGAGCACCGCCAGGGCGGTGGGCTCGGGCACTTCGGTCGTGAGCGTGGCGACGAAATTCGAGTCGCCCGCGCGGCCGTAGGCGGTGTAAAAGCCGTCGCCGTTCACGCCGCCGTACGCAGAGGCACTGAAATTATCCAAGCCGCCGTAATTGGTGACAGGAGTGAACCCCGCGCCCGGCGTGGCCTCGGCATAGTCCGCGGTACGGACCGTGATCCCGACGGAGTTGGCGGTGGAGACCGCGCCGTTGAATAGGCCGACCGAGTAGTTGCTCCCGTAGGTCAGGGCAAGGTTGGCGAAGTTGAAGACGATCGGCGTGTCGGTGGCCAGCGTCGACGTGTCGGCGATCACGTTGGTCGACGTCCCGACAATGGATCCGTTCGTCGCCGCGACGTCGAGGTCTGGGTAGGGGACGTTGAAGACCACGAGCGAGACATTGGTCGCATTGACGGCGCCGGCCTTTAGGAACCGGAACTGCTGCAGAAAGACCGACGTTCCGCCGGTGACGCCCGGGTCGCCGGAAGTGGAAGTCGCCTGGAAACCCTGGCCGCGGATGGTTCCGGCCTGGTTGGTATTCTCGGTGTTGGACACATTGAACGTCGCCGCATGGGCGGCGACACCGCAGACGGAAACAAGCGCCACCGCAGCGGCGATCTTCTTCGAATCGATCAAACGCATACTCTTCCTCCAAAAGGGAACACGTGCCGGCGACGGCTGGCGAACGCCAAGAGAAATGGACCTGCCGCGGACACGAACATCTCTACGTGAGCAATCTAAATCATGCAGGCGCATTCGGCCCTGTGGACTCGCGTCTTTGTGCTTTCAATCTGCGACACGCCGCCGGCGGAGCAGCAGAAGATTCGCGGTGGCGATAACGGCCAGCGTGGCAGGCTCGGGCACGGCAAACGCCGCCAGGGCCGGCAGGGCGTTACCGCTTGTATCGAATAACGCGGTCGTGCCGCCATTGTAGATGTTGTAGCCGGCGACCTGAACGGCTTCCGGATACCAGTACATCACGCCCTGGCCGAGGTCATTCGGCAGGCCTTCGACGAGCGTCCGCAGGTCGGTGAGGAACCGCAGTTGCCCGGCGGGCGTGTCGGCATAAGCCGGGTCGCTGGCGTTGGAGGTGGACTTCCAAGGCGCGTTGGTTTCCATGACCATCAACTTTTTGCCGTACTCGCTCGCGAGGTCGGTCATGTTCGTTCGCAGCGTCGCCATGTCGGCGGCGGCATTGGGGTAGAAGCTCAGGCCGATCGTGTCGAACGACGCGGCGTCGACGTTGCCGTATGCCGGGTCGCCGAGCTTGTCGAAGAAATACTGCGGGCCGCCGGCGTTGTCTCCGTTGGCAATGTGCAGTGCGATCTGCGGCCTTGTGCCGGTACCCTGCGCCTGCTGCACGCCGGCGATGGCGGCGCGGACGAGCGAGCCGTAAGCCGCCCAGCTCGTCTTCTGCGCCGCAGTCGTTCCGTTGAAGTTGATGGCCCCAACCGGCCACAGCATGCCGCCGTTGGTTTCGTTGCCGATCTGCACCATATGGGGCATCACGCCCGCGGCTTTGAACGCCGTCAGGGTGTCGGCCGTGTACGTCTGGACAGTGCTTCGCAGCTGCGCCAGCGACTGTCCGGCCCATGCCTGCGGCAGCGTCTGCTGACCCGGATCGGCCCAGGTGTCGGAGTAATGCAGGTCCAGCAGAAGCTTCGCCCCCGGCGCATGCGATTTGAGCTGCTGGGCCAAGGCGATTGCATACGACTGGCTCTGAACCGCGCCGTAGTTGGTGTTGGAGTACGTCGTCTGCGGATTAACGAACAGCCGCACGCGGAACAGGTTCGCGCCGGCGTCATAAAGGATTGTGTCCGCCGGCTTGGCGACGCCGTTGGCCTTGAACGCCACATTCTGCTGCTGCATGAACGGCAGCAGCGAGACGTCGGCGCCCATGAAAAATTCCGCCGAGGCCGGCCGCGCCGCGATGAGCAGAGCGACAGCCACGGACCGCGCCCCGCCAAGCCGATAGTGCATGAACCCGCCGATGAAAGTTTCGATCTACGTCGGAGGATAAAAGTAACCCCGCCGCCGCCGTGGCCATCTGCGGTTAAGCGTAAATCACCTTCATATTTGCGACACCGCCCCGGTTTAGCGCCGCATGGACATGGTGCGATCGGCGGGTAGGCGTTCTTCAGCTTTGCGACGCGGGCTACAGGGTATACTGACCACCGATGACCGAGGCGACTGCCCATTTCACCCGCGTAGCGCTGGTCCTGCCGACGGAGTTCGCCTACGCGCGCG
>DASVSS010000207.1:0-5778 GCA_036387945.1 Tepidisphaeraceae bacterium
CCTCCTCCGCCAAGCCGCACCGGATTCCTCCCCGGTGCGGCTTTTTTTTGCGCCACGTTTACGCCCTGGCCGAATCGGCCGGGCCGGGCAGCGCCTCTTCGCCGGTGACGATGTACCAATTCCGCGTCGCCGCCTCGAGCAGCGTCGCGTCGCGCCGGAAGGCCGCCGTACTCGTGGCGATGCGATGGCGAAACTCATTTCCGTCGATCTTCGGCAGGGCCAGCCGCACGTCGTCCAGGTCTTTCGTCCGCCGGCTGAACAACTTGCCCGTCAGCACGTCGATCGGATCGACCACGTGCACGTCGAGCCGACCGAATCGGCCGAGCGCTCCGGTGCGCCCCGCCCAGCCGTCGGGCAGATAGTGCGATTGGAAGTGCGTCAGCTTCAGGCCGTAACGTGTCGCCAGATCGGCCAGCAGCCCGTGCTCGCGCCGCAAAGACTCGGGCAATTCGTCGACGACGTCCACGTCGTCCGTGTGGCGGATCAGGATGGCGTCGAGCATCAACGCGATCGACCCGCCGACGACAAGAGAAGCATCCGCGGGCATCCGTCCGCCGAGCTCACGAAACATTTGCAAAATCACACTGGATTCAGTGGCCGACACGAGTCGCTCCCGCAAGGTGACAAAGCCGTCGCCGACACGCTGCCCGGTCGCAAGCGCCGCGACGTGATCCGACTTCTCATTTCTTCGCACCCGGGCGTCGAATGCCGCGGCCCCCCAGTAGTCGCGGAGTGCAACGATGCCGTCGTACACCAGTCGTCGGGTGCGCCGGTCCTGCGTCGTGAGCATCGGCTCGGCCATCACGACGCGAAACAGCCGCTCGGCGTCGATCGGCCCGCCGCTACGAACGATTTGCCAGGCCTCGTCGATCGGGTCCACGTCAGGAAGTATACCGTGGTCGGCTTCCTGTGATCGACGGGTCGCTCACCAGCGCTTCGCCTGCTGCGCCACCTTCATCGGCAGGCCGAACAGATCGATGAACCCGCGGGCGGCGGTGACGTCGTAGCCTTCCATGCTGAAGCTGGCGAGCTTGGGGTCGTACAGGCTGTGCGGGCTGGCGGCGCCGATGGCCATGGCGCGGCCTTTGAACAGGCGCACCTTCGCCTGGCCGGTGACGGTGGCGTTGGTGTGATCGATAAAGGCTTGCAGGCTTTCGCGCAGCGGGTGGAACCACTGGCCGTAATAGACCAGCTCGGCGTACTTGAGGGCGACCTGCTGCTTGAAGTGCAGCGTGTCGCGCTCGATGCAGAGTTGCTCGAGGGCCTTGTGGGCTTCGTACAGGATCGTGCCGCCGGGGGTTTCGTACACGCCGCGGCTTTTCATGCCCACGAGGCGGTTTTCCACGAGCACTGTCACGCCCACGCCGTGCTTGCCGCCGAGTTCGTTGAGCATGACAATCAGCGCGTCGCCCGCGAGCTTATGGCCGTTGACGGCGACCGGGTTGCCGGCCTCGAAGTCCACCGTCACCACTTCGCTTTCCTCGGGCGTTTTGCCCAGCGGCGAGGTCATCGTCAGGCACGCGTCCCAGTTGGGCTCGGCGTCGGGGTGCTCGATCTCGGCGCCTTCGTGGCTGATGTGCCAGAGATTGCGGTCCTGGGAGTAAATCTTCTTCTTGCTCACCGGGATGGGGATGTCGTGCTTCTCGGCGTACTCGATGGCGCTTTCGCGGTCGCGCAGCTCGAACGTGCTGTCTTTCCACGGCGCGATGATCTTCAGGTCCGGCGCCAAGGCCATGTAGGTGAGCTCGAAGCGGACCTGGTCGTTGCCCTTGCCGGTGGCGCCGTGGCCGACGGCGTCGGCGCCGGTCTGCCGGGCGACTTCCACCTGCTTGGCGGCGATCAATGGACGCGCGATGCTCGTGCCCAGAAGGTAATCCTGCTCGTAAATCGCGTGCGCCCGCAGCATGGGGAAGCAGTACTGCTCGGCGAATTCCTTCTGCAGGTCCATCACCACGACTTCGTCGGCCCCGCTCTTGCGGGCCTTTTCTTCCACGCCTTTGAGCTCGCTGCCCTGGCCGAGTTCGGCGGCGAAGGCGACGAGCTTCACGCCCGGGTAGCGGTTCTTCAGCCAGGGCAGGATCACGCTCGTATCAAGCCCGCCGGAATAGGCGAGGACGATTTTTTTGGGTGCGGTGGCAGTCATGTCGTTGAACTTTGTATCGAAAACCCCGGAGGATAGAAACTCGCCCCTCCCACAGCGACCGAGGCCCCGTGAATCGCGCCTCTAGGCGAACCCAATTGCGCAAGCCACTGAGCGGCCATCACGTGCGCCGCGCGTTGGGTTCGTTCGGCCATTTTTGATCGCGCCGGCCCGTTGCCTCGGTCGGCGCGGTGCGCGCACGCCCCTCCACCCATACACGTCGCGCTGCGCCGGCCGACGGAAAATACCGCCGCCGCAGCGCGAATCGCCCGGCCGGCGCGACGAAAAAGATTTCAAATCGTCGCCGCGGGCGCTGCGCGCTGCGCTTCCTCGGCATACGCCTGAATCGCCGCCGCCGCTTCGGGGCGGATGACGATGCCGGGGCGGGCGGCGCGGAGGATGGCGATGGCTTCTTCGGCGTCGCGCGCCGCGCCGCTGCGGATCAGGTAGGCCGCTACCATGACCGCCGACCGCGAGTAGCCCGCCTTGCAGTGAACGTACACGACGCCGCCCCTGGCCTGGCGCTCGATGAAGGCGACGGACTGCTCAATCTGCTGGCGCGTGGGCGCGGCGAGATCGAGCACCGGCACGTTGAGGTAGGCGCAACCGTTCAGGCGGGAGAATGCCGACGAGAATTCGCCGGTGACGTCGAGCACCGCCGTCACGCCGGCGGCGCGGGCCGCGTGGGCTTCGGCAACGCTTAGCGCCCGGCCGAGCAACACCTGATCGCCGATCGCGTCCCACGGGCGACTGCGGCGGGCGTAATGCTTCCACGACAGCCACTGCCCCAGCAGCGGCCACGCCATCACCAGCCGAGCGCCCGCCGGCACGCGGCCGGCGTGCTTGCGAAACACTCCCGGCCCCAGCCCAAGATACGCCCCCGCCACCACTCCCAGCGACGCCGCCGGCCAGAGCAGCCACAACGTCCACGGCGTTTTCAGCAACGCCGCTGCCGTCAACACGATTGCCGCTGCACCGTAATAGCCGGCAAGCCGCCCGCGCCGCGTCACCGCCGTCCGCCACGGCGCTTCGCTGACGGCATACAAACAGACGGCCCCGAGCGCAAAGCCGCCAACGACGTCAATCAGGTGGTGCTGGTACACCAGCAGCGTCGACGCGCTGATGAGGCTGAACCACACGTTGACCGCGACGCGCCACGCGCCGCTCGATCGCCGTGCGTACACGTCGCCAAGGATCGTGCGCAGCGCGATGTGCAATGAGGGGAACTGGTTGTATGGCAAATCCATTGAACGGAACCAGTCGAACACCGCCCCGAGCGCGCCGCCGGTCACTGGTCGCTCGAACGAAAAGCGCAGCGGCATCAGCAGGAAGAAGATCGCCGCCACGCAGATCGCCAGCACGATCCGCCCGGCGAGCACGCGGAGCTGCCGGCTGTCGCGGCATAAAAACGGCGCGCCGACGAAAAACAGGTCGATCGACATGTAGGGCACGATCATCAGGGGCACGAACGGGATGTGCCGTTCCCACGCATACACCCACACGCCCACGTCGTCGCGCGTGGCGGTGAACGTATTGCACGCGCCGTAGACGACGAGGAAGAAGAGGCAGAGCCCGGCGGACGTGAGCGCCGCGCGCAGCCGATGCGGCCGGGCACTGGCGACAGCGCCTTTGGTTTCCTCTCCCGCGGACGTACGGGGGAGGGTTAGGGAAGGGGCCTTGGTCGGACTCTGCATCTTTTGGCTCAAGCCCTCTCCCTAACCCTCTCCCGGCGTACCGGGAGAGGGGACCGGACATTAAACCCGCGCAACGGCTGGGTGGCGTAGATCGATGCCTCCGGGTGTACAGAGAGGGGACCGGGCATCAAACCCGCCGCGCGGCGCTGACGGTGAAGATGCCCCAGCGGTCGATGTCCTGGTCGATCTTTTCGAACCCTGCCGCGGCGACGAGGGCGTCCATTTCGCCTTGCGTGCGGCGGCGCATGATCCAGGGGCGGCCTTCGCGGTTGGTGAGCGTGCGCGCGATGAACTCGACCTGCGGATGCCACGGCTGGCAGGTGTAAAGCAATGTGCCGCCCGGGGCGATCGCGTCGGCCAGGCCGCCGAGTGAGTCGCGCAGCGGGGCGTTTTCGGGGAACAGTTCGTACAGCCCCGAAGCGATCGCGATCGTCGGCCGCGGCTGCAGCGCCGCCAGGGCGGCGCGCTCGAAGGCGTCGCCGTGCTCGATCGTCACGCGGTCACTCAGGCCGAGCCTGGCGACGAGGGCGCGGGCGGCGGCGCGATTGGCCTCCTTGTAATCGCGCAGCGTGGCGGTGGCGGTGATGCTCGGCGGGAGCGTGCGCAGCACCTCCAGAACGTACCGGCCGGGGCCGGCGGCGATGTCGACGATGTGGACGGGGCGGCCGTCGGCGTCGGTGCGCACGATCGCGTCGCGCAGCATCGTCTGCAGTTGCGCCCCGCGCACGCGGATGCCGCGCCAGCCGATGCTGTTGAGGTAGTTGCGGTCGATCGCGCGGCCGAGCGGGCCGACGCCGGCGGGGCGGTTGGTGTAGACGTAATCGAGCATCACGCCGCTGTCGAAGCCTTCGGCCAGGCCCAGACGAATGCCGTCGCTGCGGCGGCCGACCGTGCGCAGGCCCAGGCGCGCCAGCCGCCAGTGGAATTTGCTCGGCGAGCGCAGCGCGTCGTACTCGGTGCGCGTATATCCGCCGAGATCGGCGTCGAGCAAATTCGGCGTGCGATTGCCGCGGTCGAAGCATTCGAGCACGAACGCGCGCACGCGATCGAACACGATCTCCCGCCCGGTTTCATGAAAGATCGCATGCCCGAAGCCGGCGAAGACTTCCATCCGCTTCACCGGCGCGCCCAGTCGCCCGAAGAACTTCCACTGCGCCGACAGCTTCACGACCCAGTCGCGCCCCGCGCCCAGGACGAGCGTCGGGCACCCGATCGCCCCGGCGTCGCGGATGAGGCGCGTGCCGGTGTCGTGCAGGTCCAGGAGCAGGTTGACCGCGATCTGCCGGAAGATCGCTTTATCGGCCTTGTACGCGGCGGCCTCGTGCGGGTCGCGGGTGAGCATGCTTGCCTTGACGTAGCTCTTGACCTGCCCGGGCCCGAGCAGCTTTTGCTTCAGCCGCAGGAACGGCACGGCCAGCGGCACGTACAGCTTCACCCGCAGCGCCGGCGTGGCGAGCACCAAGCCAAGCACCGGCGGGGCGAAATCATGCACCCACGCCGCCGCCACCACGCCGCCGACGCTGTGCGCGACGACGACGGTCTCCGGCAGCCTGATGTTGTGCGCCGCCACGAGGTGGCGCGCCCAATGATCGGCATCGCGGGCCAGGACGCTGACGCTCGCGGCGTGACCGCGCTCACCGGGTGAGTTGCCGTGGCCACGCTGGTCCCAGGCGAAGACGTGGGCGTCCTGGTCCAGGTTGAGCTTCTGCACCGTTTCGGCCCACCGCGCCGAATGCTCGTGCCCGCGGTGGAACAGCAGCACGGCCCGCGACGTCTCATTTGCCGCCGGCCAGTGGCGGTAGAACAACGCAGCGCCGTCGTGCGAGGCGAACGTATGTTCCGTCGAGCCAGGCGGCGTGGGGATTTTGCCGGTTGCCGTAGCCGTAGCAGTCGCCGTAGCCGTTATGGCTGTCGCATCGGCGCGATCGTCCGGTGTCGGGGGGG
>DASVSS010000208.1:0-11689 GCA_036387945.1 Tepidisphaeraceae bacterium
CCAACACACAGTACGTTTTCGAAATCACCGACGGCGTGAAGGACATCAGCGGCGCGGGCTTTCTCCCGTACAGCAGCACGTTTACCACCGGCACGGCCGGGGGCGCAGTCGATACGTCGGTGTCGTTCACCAAGACCAGACAGGCGGCGACGTCGGGCAAGCGCTACACGTCGATCGTCATGGGCCCGGACCGCAAGGTGTACGCCACCACTATCGACGGCAAGGTCATGCGCTTCGCCATCGGCGAAGGCGGCACGCTGGGCGCGGGGCAGGAGATCCTCACGATCCAGCAGCGCGAAGGCGTCCGCCGCTCGGCGATCTCGATCGTGTTCGACCCCGCCAGCACCGCCGGCAACTTGATCGCCTACGTCAGCCACGGCCATTTCGCCGGCCTGGAATTGCAGGAATACCACGCCGAAAACCTCGGCCCGGCCGGCAACTTCACGGGCAAGGTGACCAAGCTTTGGGGCGCGAACCTGGAAAACAGCCAGGACGTCGTCACCGGCCTGCCGCGCAGCGTGCGCGATCACCAGACGTACCAGATGGCGTTCGGCCCGGACGGCAAGCTGTATGTCAGCCAGGGATCGCTCAGCGCCATGGGCGCGCCGGACAACGCCTGGGGCCAGAAGCCCGAAACGCTCATGGCCGCAGCGATCCTGCAGATCGACACCAGCGCCATCGGCACGTCGACGGTCGACACGCGCACCGAAGGCGTGGCGAACCCGTACAACCCGTACGCCGCGGGCGCGCTTGTCAAGATTTACGCCACCGGGCTGCGCAGCGCGTACGACGTGCTGTTCCACAGCAACGGCAATCTGTACTCGGCCACCAACGGCTCGGCGGCGGGCGGCAACACGCCCGCGGGCGGCGGCGCGGCGGCGGAGACCAACGTCAGCACGCAGAACGACTACCTCTTCAACATCAAGGCCGGCAAATACTACGGCCACCCCAACCCGCTGCGCGGCGAGTACGTTCTTAACGGCGGCAACCCCACGGGCGGCATCGATCCCGCCGAAGTGCCCGAGTACGCCGTCGGCACGGCCCCGCCGAGCAACTACGGCGGCTTCGCGTACGACTTCGGCAAGAACTTCTCGCCCAACGGGATGATTGAATACAAGGGCAGCGCCTTCAACGGCGTGCTCAAAGGCAAGCTGCTGGTGGTGCGCTATTCCGCCGGCGATGACGTCATGGTGATGACGCCCGACGCCAATGGCAACATCACCCAGGCCAAGACCGATTTCAGCGGCCTCGGCGGGTTCGTCAACCCGCTCGATCTCGTCGAAGACCCGGCCACCGGCAACCTCTACGTCGTCGAGTTCGGCGACCCGGCGCGCCTGCCCGGCACCGACGCCGGCATCACCCTGCTCGCGGCCCCCGTCGTCACGACCCCCAGCCCGACGCCGACGCCCACACCGACGCCCACCGATCCCGGCAACAACCCCAGCGCCGGGGCGGCCGCGTCGCTCAGCCGCAACAAGGTTTACCTGTCGGACATGACCAACAGCAGCGGCAGCAGCGCGCCGCAGACCGTGCGCATCACCAACACCGGCACGGCCGCGCTGACCATCAGCGCTGCAGGCTTCAGTGGCACGAACGCATCGGAGTTCACGCTCACCAACCCGCTCAGCGGCACGATCACGCTGCAGCCGGGGCAGCGGCACGATTTTTACGTCGTGTTCAAGACGGGCGCCACCAACCAGATCCGCACCGCGCAGCTCAACGTCACCACGAGCGACGGGCAGAAGGACGTCGCCCTGCGCGGCCTGGGCCTCGCCGGGGCCGGCGGCGGGCTCGAGCCGTCGCTGCAGAAGGTGCTGGACCTGTTCCAGATCCCCGTCAACGTCGGCGACCCCACGCCCGACACCACCGATTACCCGACCAACGCCGTCAGCGCCGACGAAGTGACGATGCCGCGCCTCGTAAAAAGCGGCACGGCGCCGGTGAGCGTCGAATTGCTGGGCGTCTTCGCCAACCAGAACGCCGCGACGATCTTCGGCTGGTACGAAGCGGGCAACAGCCAGACGAAGTACCGCGTCGCCAGCGTGCCCACCGCCGGCGGGCAGAGCATCGCCCCCCTGCAGGACGGGCAGTTCACGTTCGAACCCGGCAGCAACAGCTTCGGCGTGTACGGCAACTTCACGCTCGGCAGCACGACCAACCCGCTCAACCGCGACGTGTTCAGCGAAAGCGCGCTCAACACCTGGGACAGCAACGTCAATAACCAGAAGAAGGTCCGGTTCTACAAACTCAAGAACCCTGACGGCAGCGTCGTGCCGGACGCCTACGTCTTCACGTTCGAAGAGTACGACCTTGCGTTCGATCAGAACGACATTGTCGGCATCATCCGCAACGTCCGCCCCGCCGCCGACGCCGCGGAGATCGGGCTTGAGAACAAGGACGGCGTGCCGTTCGCCGACCGCCTGGTGATGAGCCGCGTGCGCGACCTCGATTCGGTGATGCCCAACACCGTGCACGACACCACGACGCTGCGCGTCCGCAACACCGGCAGCAAGCCGCTGAACATCACCGGCCTGGTGCTGAGCAACACCGAGTTCGAGATCGTCAGCGGCGGCGGGGCGCGCACGCTCGGCGTCGGGCCGGCGAGCGACCCGAACACCTACGTCGATGTCGTCGTCAAGTTCGTCTACAACTCCAGCAACCTCGGCGTGAGCATTCGCACGGCTACGCTTACGGTCAACTCCAACGACCCCGACGAATCGGCCAAGCAGATCCAGCTCAGCGGCGTGTGGCAGAGCCACAGCGAAGACCACGGCGGCAAGCGGCTTAGCGCCGAGCCGACCGTGCAGATGGTCATCAACGCCTTCGGGTACAAGACCAACATCGGCAACGTCAACACCAAGGGCGTGAAGACCGCCGCCGGTGAAGAAGTGCTCAGCGAACTGTGGCAGCGCGCCGACAACGGCCTGCCGGTGCACGTGACGCAGCTGGCGTCGTACCACCAGCAGAAGCTCTACACCGACTCCACCGGCACGTACCCGACGAAGGCGACCTTCTGGTGGTACAACCCCACGAACCTCGGCACCGACGGCAAGCCGCGGATCACCAAGGTCTTCACCCACCGCCAGAGCGACGGCCAGACGCTGTTGCCGCTGATCGACGGCTCGACCACGCAACTCGCCGCCGGCAGCTTCAACCCCGGCAGCGTGCAGACCTTCGGCTTCCGCGGCGACAGCATTTGGAGCCAGGACACCCTCAACACCCCCAACGAAGCCAACAATCCCGGCCACGGCGTGCGCTTCTACGCCGCCCGCGACCGCGACGGCAAGGTCATCCCCGACACCTACCTGATGGCCGTCGATTACGTGAACCCCAGCTACGCCAACTACGACTACCAGGACAACATCTACCTCATCACGAACGTCAAGCCCGTGACCGGCCCCGCCAAGGCCGCCACGCCGACGGCTTCGCCGAGCAGCGCGGGCATCGCGCTCAACTGGGCCGACAACGTCGAAGGCAACGTCGTGGGCTACAACGTCTACCGCAGCAACGCCGTTGACGGTGCATTCACCAGGCTTAACGCCTCGCCGACGTCGGCGAGTGAGTACCTCGACACCACCGCCCCGCTCGGCTCCGCGAGCTACTACTACGTCGAGGCCGTCAACAGCAGCGGCAGCAGCGGCGCCGCCAGCGACGTCGTCAGCGCCACGCGCGTCGACGGCGCGACCCTGCCCAGCGCCCCCACCAACGCCCAGGCCGCCGCCAGCGGCGGCGCGGTGACGTTGCAGTGGGACGACACCAGCGGCAACGAAACCGGCTTCCGCATCGAGCGCCGCCTCGCGGGCGGGAACTGGGCGCTGCTGGCCAACGTGGGCGCGAACCTCGAAAGCTACGTCGACCAGACCGTGCAGCCGGGCGTGAGCTACGGCTACCGCGTGTCGGCCTTCAACAGCGGCGGCACCAGCGCCGTCAGCAACGAAGCCGTTGTCACCACGACCGCTCAGCAGCCGACGGCCCCCGCCGCGGCCAGCAACGTCAAGGCCACCGCCACTGCTCCCACGAGCGTCAGCGTCACCTGGCTCGACAACGCCACGAACGAAAACGGCTACCGCGTCGAGCGGAAGACCGGCACTGGCGCGTACGCCACGGTCGTCACCACGATCGCCAACGCCACGAGCTTCACCGACACCGGCCTCACCGCCGGCACGGCGTACGCCTACCGCGTCGTGGCGATCAACGACGTCGGCGAAACCGTTTCGGCCAATGAGTCGAGCGTCATCACGCCGACGCCGTCGATGTTCACCAGCACCGACATCGGCAACCCCAACCCCAAGGGCACGATCAACGCCATCAGCGCCGCCGACTTCGACGTCACCAGCGGTGGGCTCGATGTGTTCGGCAACTACGACAGCTTCAACTTCCAGCACCAGCAGCGCACCGGCGACTTCGACGTGAAGGTGCGCGTGACCGACCTCACCAACAACGACCCCAACGTGCAGGCCGGCCTGATGGCGCGCGAATCGCTCGCCACCGGCAGCCGCAACATTATGGTGAAGGCGCGCCCGGGCAGCTTCCGCACGACCTACCGCACCGCCACCAACGGCGCGACCGTTGGCGTCGGCACGCAGAACCTTTCGCTGCCCAACGCATGGGTGCGTTTGCAGCGCGTCGGCAACACCTTCAACACCTTCGTCAGCACCGACGGCCAGAACTGGACGGCGTTCGGCAGCACGACGCTTGACGTCGGCGGCACGGTCTACCTCGGCCTGGCGACCGCGGCCAAGAGCAACACCGTCGCCGTCACCGCCAAGTACCGCGAGTTCGGCGACACCGCGGCCCAGCCGCCCCAGCCCGCGACCGTGCCCGCCGCCGCCAGCGAACTGACGGCGAGCGCGCAAAGCTCAACGAGCGTGCTGCTGAACTGGCGCGACAACGCCGCCAACGAAAGCGGCTACCGCGTCGAGCGGCAGGTGAACGGCGTGTGGAGCACGATCGCCACGCTCGCCGCCAACGCCCAGGCGTACACCGATACGACCGCCAGCCCGTTGACGACGTACGCCTACCGCGTCCGCGCGTTCAACAGCGTCGGCGACGCCTCGGCCAGCAACGCCCAGAGCGTCACGACCCCCGCCGCCCCCACGCAGCCGAGTGCGCCGGTAACGGTCGTCGCCAGCGGCGACAGCTACAACCGCGACGGCGCCTACGCCGGCACCAACTACAACAGCGCCCCCGAGTTGCAGGTCAAGACCGAGCCGGCCGTCGGCTATCAGCGCAGGGCGTACGTGAAGTTCGACGCCTCGTCCTTTGGCGCGGCCAACGACGGGAAGGTGATCTTCCGCGTCTACGGCGCGACGCAGGCGGGCGCGACCGAATCGGTGGGCATCAACGTCGTTGGCGTCAGCGGCGCGTGGGACGAATCCACGCTCACCTGGAACAACGCCCCCGCCAACGGCGGCGTCGCCGGCAGCTTCACCGCCACGCCGGGCAATAAGTGGTACGACGTGGACGTGACGAACTACGTCCGCAGCGAAATCGCCGCCGGCCGCACGACCGTGGCGCTGAGCCTGCAGGGATCGACCAACAGCACGAAGTACGCATCGTTTGCCACGCGCACCAGTGCCAACGCCGCCCAACTCGTCTACACCCCCGGCGGCACCGCGACGCCGACTCCAACCCCCACGCCGACACCTACTCCGACCCCGACGCCCACACCGACGCCGACGCCAACCCCGACGGCGACCAAGTACGAAGCCGAGAACGCCGCCCTCACCGGCGGGACGTACAAAGGCTCGAACAACGGCGGCTTCACCGGCACCGGCTTTGCCGACTTCGCCGGCCAGGGATCGGCGGCGACATGGACCTTCGACTCCGCCAGCGCCGCGAGCGTGAAGCTCACGATCCGCCACGCCAACGGCTCGACCACCCCGCGCCCGCTGACGATCAGCGTCAACGGCGTGGTCGTCGGCACCTTCGACTGCAACCCCACCGGCGGCTGGTCCAACTGGGCTGAACTCTCCCTGACGGCTGCCCTGCAAGCCGGCACGAACACCATCCAACTCACCGCCGCCACCACCGCCGGCGGCGGCAACGTGGACTGGCTAACGGTCAGCCCGGCGTAAGCAGACGACACCCATTAGCGGTCTGCCCTCTAGTCCCTCCCCGCGGGGGAGGTTAGGTGGTGGGCGGACGCCTAGCCGCAATCAAGCGCCTCTCTGGTCCCTCCCCTACGGGGGAGGGTAGGTGGGGGCGGGCGGGTGCCTCAGCGCGATCAATCGCCGAGTCGGTCGGCCTTCTCCCTATCCTCTCCCGGGGTACCGGGCGAGGGGTTTGGTCCCCGGGCGGCATCGAGCCGCCGCTGCGGGTCATCGGCCGTCCCCACCTAGCCTCCCCCGGCCGGGGAGGGACCAGAGAGGCGCGATCGGCATGCCATTCTTCTCCCAAGCAAAAAGGCCCACGCCACGTGGCGTGGGCCTTATCGTTTTTCATCGGCCCGGGGCGGGCGCGGCCGAAAGCGTTACTCCGTCGCCACGCTTTCGAGCTTGATTTTCGCCCCGGTGCGGTCGACGTCGCTGAGTTGCGAGCGGTCGATGACCGCGGCGTAGCGTGATTCGTTCAGCAGCACTGGCTGGGCGGTGCCGAAGTCCTGCCATTGCTGGAGCAGCACGTACATCGTGAAGGCGTCGCTGCGCGTCGTCAGCAGGTTGCTCACGCGGATGAAGCTGTGATAGGTGTTGGCGTAGTCAGTAATGACTGGGCTGCTGTCGGTCATGAAATGGCCGGTCATCGGATTGGGCGTCATCGACGCCGAGAAGCCCGGCACGCGATTAATCAGGTCCGCCACTGATTTGAACGGCCCGCCGGTGCGGCGCTGGGCGAGGATCGCGTCGACGACGTCGTCGTTCGGCCCGCCGGGCGTGGGGTCGATCATGCCGTTGCCGGTGTCGGCGACGAACGGCACCATGCGCAGCACTTCGCGGCTGGCGGTGTTGACGTTGATGAGCCCGTGCACCGGCGAAGTTGCGTCGGGCACGTCGGGATCGTTGCCGACGACCGGCGTGGGGGTGTTGGCGTTCTTGACGTTGGGGTTCATCACGTTCTTGCCGCCGAGCCAGGATTCGGGGGCCATGTTCGGCGTGTAGTCGTTCTTCGGGTTCGCCAGCGCCGCAAAGTTATCAAAAATGCGGCTGCGCCAGTCACCCGACGGGCCGGCCGGGGCGGGGGTGAAGCGGCCCTTGATCTGCCCGGTCGCCGGGGTGGTGGTCACCCGCTCGACGTCGAACGTGATCGGCGTGACGTCGTTGACGATCGTGTTGCTGGCCGTGGGATAAAAGACGTAGCTGCCGACGTACGGGATCAGCATCATGTCGCCGTTGCGTCCGAACCCGCCGAACGGAAAGCGGTTGTTCGTCGTGCTGACGGCTTTGTTCGTGCCGGGCATGGCGTCAAGGCCGAACGGATTCGGCGTGGTGCCCGGCGAACCCATGCCGTTGCCGCTGGAGGCGATGAGCCAGTTGGTCTTGCTGCGGGCGTAATTGGTCACCCCGCTGGGCAAGGCGCCGACGCGCACGATGTCGACCGGCACGAGGTCCTGGAGATTCGATTCGTCGTACTTGTTCGTCGCCAGCACGCTCTTTTCGGGCGTGCCGGTCACGGGCACGGCCCGGCGGGTGCGCAGGAGCACGATGTCGCCGTCGGTGACGCCATCAATGGCGAGGTTGACCTGTACGCTGTCGGTGCCGGCAAGGATCGTGGTTTCGGTAAGAGCGATCGGGTTGGTATACCCCCCGCCTCCAGCCGGCAGGATCGCCAAGCGGTACCCCGTGGCGTTGATGGGCGTCGTATACGGATTATGCAAAGTCACTTGGAACGGCCCGCCGCCGGTGACTTGGCTGATGAACAACTGCTTCTCGCACCCTGCGACCATCACGTCGACCGTGCTGGTGGTGCTGGGGCGGATGCGGCGGGTGGTGATGTCGTCGTCGCCGTCGCGCATGTCGACGGCGTTGATCGCCGCAAGGGCGGCGCGGACTTGCAGCGTCTCGGCGGGGGTGAGCGTCTGGCGATTGCCGACGACGTTCAACTCGGCGGGGTCCTGAGCGAGGGACGAGTTCGTCGGGTCGGCCATGGTCTGGTAAAAGTCGCGCCACAGCGATTCGAACGGGTCGGTGTTGATCGCGCCCTGGGTCTTATACCCGCCGGGGAATTTCGTCATGGCCACGGTGCTGGGGCTGCCGACGTTGAGCCACGTCGGCGACGGGGCCGATTCGGTCGGCCGCGCGCCGGTGCTCAACGGGTTGGCGGTCGTGAGCAGGTGCCGCACCGGCCGTGCCGGCGGGTTGGTGAAGCCGATGCCGCCGAGGTACGCCATGCGGTCGGCGGCGTTGGGGTTGTAGATCGAGTGCCACCACAGCAGCGGCGAATCCGCCGGGAACGCCGGCGTCGCCGTCGCGATTTTGGCGTCCTGCGGGCCGACGTAGAATGTGAACGACCGCTGCGCCTTTTCGCTTTCGGTGACGAAATCCAGCGCCGCCCAGTTGGGGGCGTTGCGGTAGGCGTCGCGGTAGAGCTTTTGTTCCAGCAGCGTCGGGGCCTGCGTGGGGTTGATCAGGCCGTTCAGAAACGCCAGGTTCGCCGTCAGGGACGCATCGAACCCGCGGAACGTCGTCGAACCGCTGCTGCCGGGGGCGAACGGCCGGCGGGCGAGGTTCATCTCAAGGGCTTCGGCGAACGAGCTGTAGATGTAATCGTTACGGCCCGTTGCCGTCGTCACGCCCGTCGCCCCGCCATGACGGTAGAGGGTGAAGGCGTCCCATTCCTGCGTCAGATCAGAGCCGGGGCTGCCGACCGGATCGAGCAATTCGTACAAACCGATGTTCGACCGGAAGAAGGCGTAGTTCGCCATCGCGCCCGCGGGGGCGCCTGTGGCGGCGGCGTCGCTGTAGCCGCCGGCTTCGAGGTTGATGTCGACGTCGCGCCGCCATGCGGTGTTGACGTTGATCACGCCAGTGTTGTCGACGACGCGGATCGCGGCGTACCAGCGCGTCGTGTGCGCCGCCGGCGGCAATTCACCGGCGTAAAAGCCCGCGGGCAGAGCGCCGTCGGGGAATTGCGGCAGGCCATTGAGCGGGAAGAGCCCCGCGTCCGCCACGCCGTCGCCGTCGGTGTCGCCGGCGAGATACGTTCGGCCGGCATCGGGGCCGACGTCGAACCGCAGCGCGGGGTACACGCGGCTCTGGCCCTGCATGCGCTTGGGCGCGACGAACGTGTTGGGATAGTCGATGCGCACCCACGTCGGGATGGCGGCGTGGCGCGTGGTGTAAGTAACGGCCCCGCCATTGGCAATCGGGCTTTCGAAGTAGCCCTTGTTGTCCACATTCGGCGGTGCCGGGAAGACCCAGGCCCCGTCGTTCCAGCGCTCGACCCACCGGCTGATGACCGGCCAGGCCGGCGGCAGGCCGGCCCCGCCGGCTTCGGTGAACGCCCCGGCGCCGTTGTAGGCCAGTGGCGTGCGAGACGCCAGCCACGGGTCGTACCGCGTGCGCAGGGCGTACGACGCGGCATTTTCGGCCGTCGTCGCGCCGGCGAACCCGCCGGCGGTGCCGGGGAGCTCGAATAGGTAATCCCAGTTGCGGTAGGTGGTGACGACGCTCGGGTCGGCCGGCTCGATCGGAAGGCGGTAGTACCACTTGGCTTCTTCGGTCGGTCCGACGCCAGGCCCCTGGGCCCAGTCGAAGACGTCGCGGCGCAAATCTTCGAGCACCGCGCCCGGCAGGTCGTCGCCGCCGCCGCCGCCGATGGCCGAGCCTTGGCCGATCGCGCCGCCTTTGACGTCGACGTACACGCGGTCGATGCGCGACGTCGCCAGGTACGCCGTGGCAATCAGCGCCAGCAGCACCAGCACCGCGACGGTGAAGATCAGCACCACGCCACGCCGGCGGGGACTGCGGGAAACAGGGTCGGCAGGCTTATGCATAACAAAACTCCGCAGGCAGCATTTGGAGGCAGCATTTGGGCCGCATCGGGCGGCGTTGGGGCGTTTGATGCCCCCGTTGCAATCGAAGGTCAGGACGTCGGCGACGTCGCAGCGGACGTCTCACCGGATATATCAGCGGACTTTGAAAATCATTTGCCGCGTAAATCCGTTGGCGAGATTGCCGCCGCTGTCTACGAGCGTGACGGTGATCCGGATCAACGTCGGCTTGAGCGGCGCGGGGGCGTACAACTCCGCGGGGCCGAATGCGACGAGGTAATCGCTGCCGGCGGCGTAGGCGCGTTCGAACGATCCCGTGATGGGCCCGGTGGCCTTGGCCTTGCGGAACGCCGGCACGACGTCGCCGCCGGCCTGGCCGTTGGCATCCGCCGTAGCCACGCCGTCGCCGTCGACGTCGCGCTCGAGGCCGTACCATTGCGTCTGCCGCACGCCGCCCACGACATCGAAATCGGTTTCACCGTCCGGACCGAACGACCCGGCATTGCTGACGTTGCCGTTGGGGGCCTGGGTGACGAAATCGCCGGCGAACTCGACGACGAACTTCGTGCACCCGCTGGCCAGGAACGGCGCGACGATCGCGGATTTCTCGCGCAGATTGACTTCGCCGTCGGCCTTGGCGGGCTTGGCGATGGCGCTCATGGCGTTGAACCGCAATGGCAACAGCGGCGTTGCCGACTGCAGGGCCGTCCCCTGCCACCACATGGGGTTGGCGCCGAAGCGCTGCAACAGGCCGCTGGCGGTCGCGGGGTCGTAGGTCGCGCCAGCGTTGTTGAACGCGCCGACGGCGGTCTGCACGGCGGTGTTGTAGCCGCCGGGCACGACGCCGATGACGTCGTTGAGGCTGCTGTTGAACGGCGCCGCCGGGGTGACCGGGGCGTCGTCGGCGGGCACGCCCACCGGCGGGCCGAGGGCGACGAGTCCTGTGCCGCTGGGGCGCACGTCGACGTTGCGCACGTCGATGACTGTCGGGTACGGCGTGTACGTCGTGTTCTCGCCGAAGAAGGCGTAGTGCCGGCCGGTGGTCTGGTTGACGCGCAGGTATCCGGCGGCTTCGGGCACGAGGCCCGGGTCGCGCCATTTCACGCACATGACCGCGCGCGTGAGCAGCCAGTCGCCGGCGAAGAAGTTGCGGGTGTTGGTCTCGACGCCGCCCACGACCGTCGAGACGCCCGGCTGGTGGAACTTGCCCGTGGGCAGGGGCCGGAAGTCGGCGTACTTGGTCAGCAGCGGCGAGTCGGCGCCGCCGGGCTGGAGGGCGTGGCCGTACCACACCCAGGCCTCGGGGAACGGGTCGAGGTCCTGGTAGATGCTGCCGGCGCTGCCGAACCGGCCGGCCTTGGGGACGAACGTGCCGCCGGCGAAGAAGCTCAGGGTATCGAGCCGGTGGACGCGCCGGTTCAGCACCGCCCCCAGGGCGGGGTTGGCGAGGTAGCTGTAGTTTTCGACCGTGCCGTCGTCGTTGAGGTCGGCGGTCTCGGGCAAGCCGTCGTCGACGTCGGCGTCGCGGTCGGCCTGGCTGGTGAAGCCCACCTGCCGACGGTTGAAGATCGTGATCGCCGGCTGACGCGCCTGGTCGCCGGGGGCGGGGTTGATGCTCGTGGGGTCGACGGTTTCGGTGGCGATGATGCCGGTCATCCGCTTATCGGGCAGCACCGCGCTGGGCAGCGACGCCTTGAGGGTGCGGTCGTATTGCTGGCCTTCGAAATCGCTGACGAACGTCGTCTCGATGCCGCGCATGCG
>DASVSS010000209.1:0-4801 GCA_036387945.1 Tepidisphaeraceae bacterium
CGACGGTCGAAATACCGAGGATCAACACCGACTTGCGCACGCCGCTCTCCTGCGAAAAACGAGCCGGGCATCTTCGGCGATCGACCCGCGGTGTCAAGAACCGCCCGCCCGCGGCGCTCGACATCGCCGGCGGATCACACACAATGTTAACCCCGGAGTGGTAAGGAATGCTGATGCGCCCGCTCACGCTCGCCCTGCTCGTGAACCTCTCGATCCACCTCGCGCTGTGTGCCGCCGCGGCTCGCGCCGCCGAGCCACGCGTGCTCATCATCAGCATTGACGGCGGCCGGCCGGACGTGCTGCTGCGCGCCGACATGCCTAACCTGCGCGCCCTCATGCGCGACGGCTCGTTCACTTTCTGGGCGCTGACCACGCCGGCATCGGTCACGATGCCTTCGCACACGAGCATGCTCACCGGCGTGACGATCGAGCGGCACGGCATCACCGGTAACGACGACAAGTCCCTCGAAGGCCAAACGTCCACGAGCCCGACACTGTTCGAGCGTGCCCGAGCCCGCGGCATCTCCACCGCGATGGCCGCGGGGAAATCGAAGTTCTCGATCCTGTTGAAGGACGTCGACCACGCCTGGGTGAACCCACGCTCGACCGGCCGCGATGCCGACGTCGCCGGCCACGCGATCGACATCATCCGCCGCCACAAGCCGCGGTTGATGTTTGTTCACTTCCCCAACAACGACAACCTCGGCCACAGCGTCGGCTGGGGCACGCCCGAGCAGCTCAAGGGCCTGGCGGACACCGACACCCAGATCGGCCGGGTGCTGGCGGCGCTCGCGGACGCGGGCGTGCGCGACGACACGACGATCCTGCTCAGCTCCGACCACGGCGGACGTGGGCGCTCGCACGGGAAGGACGATTTCCGCAGCCTTCACATCCCCTGGATCATCACCGGGCCGGGCGTGCGGCGCGACTTTGATCTCTCGCGCGACAAAGACCTGGTGATCCGCACCTACGACACCTTCGCCACCGTCTGCCAGGTGCTGGGCCTGGACGTGCCAGTCGATAGTGACGGACGGCCGGTGATGATCGCCTTCGAATCGACCGAGTTGCTGCAGACCTCGCAGGCCGGCCCACCGACCGCGCCCGCCCCGCGCTCGACCACGCGGCCGATGGTCGGCGACAAAGCCCTCACCACACAGCCATGATCCTCGGCCACGGCATCGACATCGTCTCGGTCGACCGTATCGCCGCCATGCTCGACGAGCACGGACAGCGGTTCCTCGACCGCTGCTTCACCCCCGCCGAGCAGGCGTACTGCGCCCGCAGCGAGAAGCGCTACGTCGAACACCTTGCCGGCCGGTTCGCGGTAAAGGAAGCGATCCTCAAAGTCCTCGGCACCGGCTGGCGCGGCGGAATTGCGTGGACGGACATGGAAATCCTGCCCAACCCGCTCGGACAACCGGTCCTCACCCTCACCGGCGAAAGCAAAATCGTCGCCGAGCGACGCGGCATCCGCCACTGGCACATCAGCATCAGCCACATCGAAACACACGCGACAGGCAGCGCCATCGGCGAGGGGTGATCTGCCTCATCGCAATTAAGCGCCTTCTCCGGTGCCTCCCCCCGATGGGGAGGAACCAGACGCCGACGATGTCTTGCGATGGGGCGTTGGCCGCGGGCCCCTCCTGCCCAGAAGGGTGCGGGCGAACCATAGATATCAAAACTAGGCCGGCGTCGGCGCGGCGCCGCGTTTGCCGCGGGTTTTGATGCGGGCGACGACGGCTTGCGCTTCTTCCAGTGTCAGGGCCGCCACTTTCATCGGCGTGGCGCGGCCGCGGAGGCTGACTTCGGTTAGGGGCAGCCCGTCCTCGATCATCGCGGCGCGAAGCGTGTCGTAGCTGATGACCATCGGGCGGCCAAGGTCTTTGGTCGTGCCTTCGAGCCGGGCGGTGGTGTTGACCGTGTCGCCCAGCGCCGTCACCAGCGGCGCTTTCGGCGGGCCCATTCGGCCGACGATCGCCACGCCGGTGTGGATGCCCACGCCAATGCTCAGCGGCGTTTCCATCTCGCCTTCCATGCGGTCGTTGACCTTTTTCAGGCGCTCCAGCATAGCCACGCCGCAGGCGATGGCGTCGCGGGCGGCGGGAATGTACGGCCGGTCGAGCCCGAAGAGCGCCATCAGCCCGTCGCCGGTGAAGTTCGAGTAGTGCCCGCCCGCCCGCTCGACGGCCTCGGCCATCTCCTGGAAGAAGTGGTTCATCAAGAACACCACGTCGAACGGCATCTTGTTCTCCGCCAGCTTCGTCGAGCCGCGCACGTCAATGAACAGGACCGTAACGTGCATCTCCTTGCCCAGCTCTGCGCCGCGGCCGACGCTGCCGGCGTTGACCATCTTCGGGTTCAGCAGCGGCTCGACGTTGACATTGCAGTGTGGCCGCAGCTGGCAGGCCAGGCGCATGCCCGCCGGGGCGGCGATGCGCTCGAGGGCGCGGGCCTCGTCGCTGTTGGGCGTCGGCAGCTCGTCGTCGCAGGTGATGCGGATCCGGCACGTCGTGCACCGCGCCCGCCCGCCGCACACCGACATGTGCGGCCGCTGCGCCATCCGGCTGACTTCAAGGATCGACATGCCGCGCGGCGCACGCACGACGCACTGCTCCGGATACCCCACCCGGATCCAACGCCGCCGCTCGACCAGGTTGCGGACCTGCGCGCCCACGAACACCAGAGCGACCAGCCCCAGCCACGCCGGCGGCGCCCAAGCCTTGAGATCGCTGCGCAGCTTGGCGCTGGCCTTATCAGCAGGCTTGCCGCGCGTGCTGATCTCGGCCCACCAGGCGGGATCGGCCTTGGCGCGCTTCGTCATCGTCATTCCGACTTCGGCGAACCCCAGCAGCGCCATCGTCGGAAGCAGGACGTACGCGAGAAGGATGCCGGCGAAATATTTTCGGTAACTGACGCGGTAACGCAGCCAGTAGTGCAGCCCGACAACGAAGTGCACCCACACCAGCAGCACGAGCAGCACTTGCCGGAAGCGCACGGACGGGTCGACCCAGAGGTTGGCGATCTCGTAGACGTAATCGATGTCGATTTGCGTCAGCACCCGCGTGCCGCGCGTATTCATGATGTGCACGAGAAGCAGGTACGGGATTGCCAGGCCGAAGATGACCTGAACCCACTCCCACCGCGGCGCGCGAAACTGCCGGCGCCGCCCGACGGCGTAGAGCGCCAGCAAGGCGTGCACGATCACGCTGCCGTAGAGCAGCACCTGCCCCGGCGCGGTGTGCCACATCGCCATGACGTACGGCCGGGCGCGCTCCTGGGCGTCGACCGAGATCAGCCCCAGCGCGTGGTTTGACAGGTGCAACGTGACGTACAGGCCCAGGACCAAGCCGGCGAAAAGGCGTACCCGGCGGATGCTGAAGGAACCTAACATTGCGCTGAATGACATGAACGACCCTCGATGACGATCCGGCACCCCGTTTATCGGCCGATTGCCGACGTATTCAATGCCCGGACGACGGATTTTTGTCCCCTGCGTCCCCGCCGCCCCGCCGCGTATACTGCCGCCGATGCCGGTCGAGCCCCACGTCGTTCGCGTTCACCTGCCTGCTTCGCCGTACGACGTGCGGATCGAGCCGGGGCTGCTCGGCCGCCTGGGTCCGGCCATATCGGCCCTGACGACGCAGCGGCGCGTCGGCGTCGTCACCGACGACACGATCGCCCCGCTGCACCTCCCCGCCGCCGAGGCATCGCTGCGGGCGGCGGGACTGGAGCCGGTCGTCCACGTTCTGCCGGCGGGCGAGTCGCACAAAACGCTGTCCCACCTGTTGCCGGCGTTCGATACATTTTTGGGCGCCCGCGTCGAGCGCGCGACGCCGATCATCGCGCTCGGCGGCGGCGTCGTGGGCGACATGACGGGCTTTCTGGCGGCGACGATTCTGCGCGGCGTGCCGTTCGTGCAGGTGCCCACAACGCTGCTGGCGATGGTCGACGCCAGCGTCGGCGGCAAGACCGGCGTCGACCACGCCGCGGGCAAGAACCTGATCGGCGCGTTCCACCAGCCCGCGGCGGTGCTGATCGACCCCCTGCTGCTGCGCACCCTGCCCGCGCGGCAATTCCGTAGCGGCCTGGCAGAATGTGTGAAGCACGACGTCATCCGCGATGCCGCCGGCTTTGCGGCCCTGTCGCGCGACGCCGAGGCGATCTTATCGCTCGACCCCGACCGCCTCGCGGCGCTGGTGGCGCACAACGTCGCCATCAAGGCCCGCGTCGTCGAGGCCGACCCGTTCGAGCACGGCCAGCGCGCCCACCTCAACTTCGGCCACACCTTCGGCCACGCGATCGAGACGGTATCGGACTACGCTTACACCCACGGCGAAGCGATCTCCCTGGGCATGTGCGCCGCCTTACGCGCCGCGGTCGCACTCGAGATGATCGACGCCGCCACCGCCGATGAAGTGGCCGCCCTGCTGAAACGATTCGGCCTGCCGACCGGCGGCCTCACGCTCGACACCGACACGATCATCGCCGCGATGTACAGCGACAAGAAAGTGAAGGCCGCCCGCCTGCGGTTCGTACTGCCGGTCCGCATCGGCCAAGTCGTCCTGCGCGACGACGTGCCCGAAGCCGTCATTCGGGATTCGATCGAACGGTTGCGCTGACGCGCGCCTGTAGCACGGGCGTCTCGCGTATCTGTTTGAAGCGATACTCAACGGAAGAAGAGACGGGCGGGACGCCCGTGCTACCTGGGGAGGCGCCGAACTCCGAACGCTCGTAGTCGGCTCTACGCCATTCCGACCGTGGGGTGGGCGTCTCGCCCGCCTGACTTCTCGCTGATGGCGGG
>DASVSS010000210.1:0-9440 GCA_036387945.1 Tepidisphaeraceae bacterium
GCCGGATCACCGGCTCGATGAGGTGGCCGAGACGGCCGGAGATGGATTGTTCGAGTTGGGCGGCGGCAACGGCTTCTTCTTCAAACGAAGTCGACTCAACAAACGTGAGTTCGACGTCACGTTTCAGAGCAACACCGCCGCTAATAGCCTCTCGCACCGAGTAACCCGCTATGATTCGAGGTGACTCGAGGTCGTCGCCAGCTTGAAGCGGCTCCGGTGGCTCAAGCGTCGGATTAGATTTAAGGCCTTCAGTCCAACCTTGCCAGTGCTGTTTTTGGGAATTGTAGCGATCCACCGCCTGTTCTTTCGCGTTCGCTACGCCATCCGGTGAAAGCCGTGGGTAATACGCCATCGCCCACAAGATCACGCTCAGCGCGAAGATGATCGTCCCGGCCCGGCTGACGAACGCCCACGTGTTCGTCCACATCACCCGCAAAATCTGGCCGATCTGCGGCACCTTGTAGGTCGGCAGTTCCAGCACGAAGCTGTTGCTCGCGCCTTTGAGGAACGTCTTGCGGAACAGCACGGCCGTCGCGACGGCGGCGAGGATGCCCAGGGCGTAGCAGGCGAAGAGGATGCCGCCTTTGACCCAGCTGCTGTAGCTGGCGAAGAACGCGCCGATGAGCAGGCCGTAGACGGGCAGGCGGGCCGAGCAGCTCATGAACGGGGCGACGAAGATCGTCGCCATGCGGTCCTGGCGGTTTTCGATCGTGCGGGCGGCCATGATGCCGGGGATGGCGCAGGCGTGGCTGCTCAGCAGCGGGATGAAGCTCTTGCCGTTGAGGCCGAGCTTGCCGAGCAAACGGTCCATCAGGAACGCGGCCCGGGCGAGGTAGCCGCTGTCTTCGAGCACCGCGAGGAACAGGAACAGCATCGCGATCTGCGGCACGAAGACGATCACCCCGCCGACGCCGGCGACGATGCCGTCGGTCCACAAATCCTTGATCGGGCCTTCGGCGGGCAGGAACGCGGCGATCCGCTCGCCCAGCCACCCGACGGCGGCCTCGGCGGCGTCCATCAGCGGGGCGGCGAACAGGAAGATAGCGACGAACAGGCCCGCCATGATGGCCATGAACGTCAGCGTGCCCCACACGCGGTGCAGGAAGACGCGGTCAAGGCGGTCAGTGAGCGTGGGGGCGTGGGCGTAATCGAGGGTGGAAGGGATCAGGGTTCGGGGTTCGGGGTCCAGGGTTTGAGTTGCGGGGTGCCGGAGGGATGCCTTCTGGCTTGAACCCTGAACCCCAAACCCTGAACCCTCTTCCAGCGCCGAGCAGGCCGGTTCCAAGCTGGCCGCGGCGACGTGGTCGATCCACTGATAATGAGCCTCGATGTCGGCCTGCATCGGGTCTATGCCGAGATCCCGCAGGCGCGCGTGGGCGGCGGCAAGGGCCGGGCCGATGCCGGGGTCGTCGTGGTATTTTTGCAGGTCGGGCGCGTTGTCACCGATGAGCAGCCGCTCGGCGACAAACATGGGGCGCGGCTCGTGGGGGAGGACGGGGCCGAGTTCGGGTTCCGGGTCCTGAATGCCGGGTTCCGGCAGTTTCGATCGGGTGTCGTTTTCGGAACCCGGCATCCGGGACCCGGAACCCGCTCCCCAAAACGCCATCACCCGGTCGGACAATCCCGCCATCTCCTCGCGCATCGCCACTGGCATGACGAAGTCGGGATCGGGGGCGACGGCGGCCTCTGTAATCGCCCGCTTGAGTTCGGCGATGCCTTGTTTTTTGTGGGCGACGACTTCTACGACGGGCACGCCCAGTTTGGCGCTCAACCGCGAAGCGGCGATGGAAAGTCCCCGCCGGCGGGCGATGTCGACCATGTTCAGGGCGACTACAAGCGGGCGGCCGAGTTCGATGAGCTGGCTCAGCAGATAGAGGTTGCGCTGCAGGTTGCTGGCGTCGAGGACGGCGATCACGACGTCAGGCGCGGGCGTGTCGGGCCGCAGGCCGCGCAGGACCTGCATCGTGATGACTTCGTCGGGGCTGCGGCTGATCAGCGAATACGCCCCAGGCAGGTCGATGACTTGAACGACTTCACCGCCGTGGAGCTTGCAGCGGCCGGTCTTTTTTTCGACCGTCACGCCGGGGTAGTTCGCCACCTTCTGCCGCAGCCCAGTGAGGGCGTTGAAGAGCGTGGTTTTTCCGCAATTGGGGTTGCCCGCCAGGGCGACGGTCAGCGTGCGGGGGGGAGCGGCTTGGGCAAGGGTCATCAAATTGCCAGGTGAAGAGGGGCGCGAATCGGTGCACGCCGGACCAAAACGAATCGAGCAGAATCCACCCGCGCGGCGGGACCACGTTGGTGACCCCGTTATCGCGCGCCATCCGAGTTATTCCGACTGTGGTCCATCAGGGGTCAATCGAGGCGGCCACACCCGACGCGCAATTAAGTCCCGACGCTGACCTGCACGTACTTCGCCTGTTCGCTGCGCAGGCTGAGGTAATAGCCACGGACTTTGAACTCGATCGGGTCGCCTAGCGGCGCCCGGCGGACGACCTCAACGGCCGCGCCGTTGCAGAAGCCCATCTCGAGCAAACGGCGCTTAAGGTCGATGTCCCCCGCCACCGCCGACACCCGGCCGCAGCCGCCGATGCCGAGTTGGGTCAGCGGACAGCACGCATCGACGCTGTTCGGGGTCGGACACACAGGTTTTTCGCAGGCTTTGTCCATCGATCGAAGGGCTCCTCGTCCCCGGAGCCGGGGCGCGAGGCGGAAGTCTAACGGCGTTGAGATTGAGTTTCAACGGCTTGGCGGTGACTTGAGGACGGCGGATTGCAAAAATCCCGTCATGACCGCAAAGCACTTCGACCAAGTGCTCATTACCCTGGCAGATCGCAAGCCGTTTCGCCCGTTTATCGTCGAAATAAGCGGCGGGCAGTGGTTCGAGGTTGACCACCCCCGTGCGATGGTCAACCGTCAAGGCGGCGCTGTATTCCTCGCACCTGGCGGCGCGCCTATTTCATTCGACCACGAAAGCCTGCTGCTGATCATTGCCGACATTGCAAATGCCGGCGCGTAGGAGTTCACGGCACGGGGATCAACCGAACTCATCACCCCTGAACATGCTGCCCAGATAGGCGCTCCGCACGGCCGGATCATTGATGATCTGCTTCGGCGTGCCTTCCTTGAAGACCCGGCCGTTGTCGATGATGAGGGCTTTGTCGCAGACGCGCAACGTCTGGGCGACGTTGTGGTCGGTGATGAGGACTGTTTTGCCGAACTCTTCCTTGAGGCGTTTGACCTCGCGCTGCAAATCTTCGACGGCAATGGGATCGACGCCGCTGAACGGCTCGTCGAGCAGGATCAGTTGCGGCTGGGTGACCAATGCCCGGGCGATTTCAAGCTTGCGGCGTTCGCCGCCGCTGAGGGTGTCGGCGAGCTGTTTTTTCTGCTTCGTCAGGCCGTACTGGCTTAGAAGCTGATCGGCGATCTTGTTGCGGTCGGCGCGGCGGAGGTTGCGCGTCTCCAGGATCGCCATCAGGTTCTGCCACACGCTCAGGCGTCGGAAATCAGAGCGTTCCTGCGAAAGATAGCCGATGCCGCGGGCGGCGCGCTTGTACATCGGCAGGTGCGTGATGTCCTGCTGGCTGAAGGCGACGGCCCCACGGTCGGGCGTGACCATGCCCAGGATCATGCGGAATGTCGTGGTCTTACCCGCCCCATTGCGGCCGAGCAGGCCGACGATTGTCTGCTGGCCAAGGACGAACGACACCTCGTCAACGACGTTTCGCCCGTTGTAAACCTTGACCAGTTTACTGACTTCCAACAGATTCATTCGCACTCTCCCGCCCCGCCCGGGGGCGAGCGAAGTAGCATGGCCGGGCGGTGCCGGAAATCAAGCCGCGGCATTGTGGATAACCCGTGGACGAATGCCGGCCGGCAGAAACATCCATCCCCCGCAAACACGCGATGAACGCAATGCTAATCCGTTATCGGACTTATGGCATCGACTGCCAAAACCGTTGTAGACACGCATTCGTGTCCTAAGCACCTGACCTTAAAGATGTTACATGGGTTTTAGTCTAATCCGCCCGCGTCCATGCGAAACCTATGGCCGGTGAACAATACTTCACAAGCGGTTTATTTGTCGCACTTTGCCGCCGACACGCCACCCGGGTGGAAATTGTGGATAACCATCGGCGAGCCTAAGGGAAATCCTGAGCAGCGAAGATTCTGGCGCATTGAGTGAAGATATTTTGCTCTATCGTACTCTTCACGGTATTTTAATCAGGCACATCCATCGGTCCTGCGAGCGGCAGGTCGATCGAAGGGAAACGCCGCGCCAGGCGGCGACGCAATTCTGGGAAAGGTTTGGGTTCGCCTATGGCCTCGGGCAAGGTGAAGTGGTTCAACGATCAAAAAGGCTTCGGCTTCATCTCCATGGATGAGACCGGCAAAGACGTTTTCGTCCACCATTCGGTGATCGAAGGCGATGGCTTCAAAACGCTCCGCGACGGCGAAGTCGTGGAATACGAGTACGAGGACGGCCCCAAGGGCATCCGCGCACTCCGCGTGAAGCGCTCCGAAGCCGCCGTCGCCGCGACGGCCCGTCGCTGATCGTTCAGCTCATCGATTCGCAATCGAATTCATCCCGACCACGGCCCCCGCACGGGCCGTGGTTTCTCTCATCCCTTCGTCTTACTTCATGCCTGTCTGCCGCGACGGAGGCCGGGTGGGAGCGGCAGTCGTCGACGATTTTTGCGTTCCTGCGGTGGAGACGTTGGCCACAGAGACACAGAGAGTACGGAGAAGAAAACACGGCGAATCGCCGGACGCCAAAACGGGCTATAACACGCCCGTGTTTGCTGCTTCAGCGCGAGGACCACGGGTGAGACGCTGGCGGACGCCCGTACATTTTCTCTTCTTCTCTCTGTGTGCTCTGTGCCTCTGTGGCCAATTCCTTTCACCACCAGCTTGCATCGGCGGCTAAAACGCGCCAAACACCTTATGGATTTGCCCCGAGGCCACGCACCGTGGCAGTGGCTAACCGCCACCGGCGGGGGCGGCATCGGAGTGACCGGTTTTGAAAGCCGGGCGGCCGGACTTCGCGGGCTTCGGCGGCGCGACAATCGCGTGCAGGGCAGTCATGGCTGCGTGGGCGTCGGCGATACGGTCCTCTCCTGCCGGGGGGTCGATCACGACATAGGCCGACGAGCCGACGCCGGCCAGGCGGCGGACGTAATCCTTCGCTCGTTCGTCGAGTTTCGTCACCCGCAAAAGCCCGATCCGCAAGTTCAGCGTCGGCACCACCAGCGACGGCGGCTCGAATGTATCTGCCGGCCACGCGAGTCTGATGTTGGCGCGGCCGACGGCTTCCATCACCTGCCAGGCGTGACGCACGTCGACCCCTGCTGAGGGCACGTCGAGGTACAGGATCTGCGTCGACGGCAATGCCGCGACTTCGCGGCGGGCCTGCGCCGCGATCACCGGGATCGACGCGCCAACCGGCCATCGCATGAACGCGCGGGGTTCGACGTCGGCGGGGTCGCCCGCGGTGACGAAACGCAAGTTCACGTCGCCGCCAAAACCGGCTTGCCCTGGGCCGCGAAGGCGATCGCGGCTTTTGTCAGGCCCATGAACAGGGGGCTGGGTTTGAGGGGGCGACTGCTCATTTCAGGGTGCGCCTGCGTGCCGACAAAGAACGGATGCACGTCGCCGGGCAGTTCCAGCATCTGCATGATCGGCTGCGTCGGGTGCTTGCCGCTGAAGACGAGTCCGGCGCTTTCTAGTTGCGGGACGTACTTCGGATCGACTTCGTAACGGTGCCGGAACCGCAGACGGATGCGGCCGGCGCTGGCGAAAAGGGAGCTGACGCGCGTGCCGAGCTTGAGCTCCACGTCCTTGCCGCCGAGGCGCATGTTGCCGCCGAGGCCTTCGATTTTCTTCTGTTCCGGCAGCACGTCGATCACGGCCGCAGGGCACTGGGGCTCGAATTCGGTGCTGTTAGCGTTGGTCATGCCGCAGATGTTGCGGGCGTACTCGATTACGGCCATCTGGAAGCCCAGGCAGATGCCCAGGTACGGCATTTTGTTTTCGCGGGCATAACGGATGCACTCGATCTTTCCCTCGGTCCCGCGGCTGCCGAACCCGCCGGGCACGATGATCGCGTGGCAGTCCGCCAGTTTTTTCGCCACGTTGCGACGGTCGATTTCGCTGGTGTCGAGCCACTTGATGTTCACGTTGACGCCCAGGTGCACGCTGCAATGCTCGCAGGCCTTGAGGATGCTCGCGTAGGCGTCGCGCGTGGAGACGTACTTGCCGGTGACGGCGATGTTCACCGTCTTTTCCTTCGGGGGCTGGATGCGCTCGACGAACCAGTTCCAGCGGGCGCGTTCGCGGTCTTCCTTGGCCTGATCGACACGGTCGTGCAAATCAAGGTGCGTCAGCACTTCCCGGTCAAGGCCGGCGACACGAAGGCTGTCGGGTACGAGGTAGATGCTTGTCTGGTCGTGCATGCTGAAGACGCGCTTCATCGGCACGTTGGCGAACATCGAGATCTTCTGCCGCACTTTCTCGGTAACCGGATTGGCCGCCCGGCAGGCGACGACGTGCGGCTGAATGCCCACCTGCATGAGCTGCTTGATGCCGAGCTGGGCGGCCTTGGATTTCTGCTCACCGAGCGTGCCGGGCTCGAGCACGTACGTCAGGGCGACGAACATGACCGAGTTTTCGCCTTCTTCGTAGGCGATCTGTCGACACGCTTCGAGGTAGAAGCCGTTTTCGTAATCCCCCACCGTGCCGCCGACTTCGACGAACACGACGTCCGCCTTGGCCTTGACGGCCAGCTCGCGCAGCTTGAGCTTGATCTCCCCGACGACGTGCGGGATCACCTGCACGTCGCGGCCGAGGTATCCGCCTTCGCGTTCGCGCTTGAGCACGGTGGAAAGGATTTGTCCGTTGGTCGTGTAATGGCTCACGTCCAGGTCCTGATCCAGCAGGCGCTCGTAGGTGCCCAGGTCCATGTCCGTTTCCAGGCCGTCGTCGAGCACGAACACTTCGCCGTGGCGATACGGGTTGAGCGTGCCGCTGTCGATGTTGAGATACCCTTCCATCTTCAGCGGGGCGACGGTAAGGCCCTTATCCTGCAGCAGTTTGGCCAGCGACGAGCTGAAAATGCCCTTGCCCAGACCGGACATCACCGTGCCGACGACGATGACGTACTTATGCTGCCCGCGCCGGTAGCCGGCGGGCATGGGGGTGTAGAACTCACTTTCGTCCTGCGTGTTGCCGAGTCGGCCGAGTAGATCAAATGAGCTCATAAAACACCTTCAGTGGTACTACTTATGCGTAATCGAAGTTCGGTTGCGGGCGACGAACGCCGCGTATTGCTCGGGGGTGTCGATTCCGCTCGTCGCCCGATCGACGTTCAGGACGTAAATCCGCTTGCCGTGTTCGACAGCGCGCAGCTGTTCCAGCTTTTCGGCTTTTTCCAGCGGCGTTTGTGACAATCGCGTGAACTGCAGCAAAAACGACCGCCGGTAGGCGTAAATGCCCAGGTGCAGCATGTACCCAGGCTCAGGATCGGCGGCGTCGCGGTGATAAGGGATCGGGCTGCGCGAGAAGTATACCGCGCGGCCGTCGACGTCGGTGACGACTTTGACCAGATTCGGGTCGCCTGGCCGCATGTGCGGCGCGAACGGCGTGGCGGCAGTGGCCATGTCGTCGCCGCTGATTGCCATGCGCGTGATCAAAAGGTCGATCACGTGCGGCTCGATCTCCGGCTCGTCGCCCTGCACGTTGACGATAATGTCGTCCGGTAACCCCGCCGCCACCTCGGCGACGCGGTCGGTGCCGCTGTGGTGCGCCGCCGACGTCAGCACGCAATCGGTATCGAACGGCGTCAGGGCATCGACGATGCGGGCGTCATCCGTGGCGACGATGATCTTGCGAACTCGATGGCAGTGGCGGACCTGGTCCACGACGTGCTGCACGAGCGGCCGGCCGGTTTCGGAAGCGAGAATTTTGGCGGGAAAGCGGGTGCTGCCGTACCGGGCGGGGATGACGACACTGGCGGTGACAGTCGCGGCCTCGGGATGGGTTTCATCGGCCTTCAAACTGTGGAGCGAACCTACGGGTCTGTTAGCAGTGTGTCAATTCTATTAATTGCCGGCGACGGGCCACAGAGCGCATGCGACAAAGTGATCGAGGGTCGAGCGCGGGCGGACGCTTATCGCAATCAATCGCCTGGGACGCTCAAGCCCTCTCCCTACCCCCTCCCGGGGTACCGGGCGGGGGGCTTGCTTCCCTGGCGTCAGCGAACCGCTATAGCAGGTGAAGGGCCCGCTCCAGCCTAGCCTCCCCGGAGGTGGGAGGAACCAGACGGACCCCGATCAACGGGCGGACTGGGCGAATGGCCCGCAAAATCCGCAATGTCATCCATACTCGAAGGCCGCGCCCTTAGGGTCGACCGCCGCCAGGGTGAAGACATTGATCGCCGCGGGTTTGGCGGATTCCATCGCCTGGGCCGCGGCGCGGAGTGTTGCACCCGTGGTGATCACGTCGTCGATCAGCAGCACCCGCCGGCCGGCGACGCTGTCGGGAGCGACGCACACGAATGCGTCGCGCATGTTGCGGAACCGCGCCGCCCGCGACGTCTGCTGTGACTGGGCGGCCGTGCGTTTGTGGCGCAGGAGCACGCGAGCGACGGACAGACCCGTCGCGGCACGCAGCCGCATGGCGATGACGTCGGCCTGATTGAACCCCCGGACGGTTTGCCGCCAGGCGTGCAGAGGGACCGGCACAAGAACGTCGGTGCGTTTCAGCACCGCCTGCATGCGATCGAGTTCCAGCGCCCGCTCGGCCAGCACCTCGGCGAGCGTCCAGCTGTGGTAGAACTTCAGCCGGTGGATCAGCCCCGCCAGCGGCGGCTCGAACACCGCCAGCCGAACGACGCTCTCGAACAATCGATACCCCTGCCCGCCGCAGCGCTGGCAGGGCAGATCGCTCGCCGCCACCGGCGCCGCACACCGCAGGCACTGCGGGCGGCCCTCGGCCTCGCGTAAGTCGAATTCACAGGCGTCGCAAAAACGCCCCGACACAATGCCCGCCCGGCACACCACGCAGCATGGCGGGTATAGCGTCTCGAGCAGGTCGTCGCGAAAGCGTTTGACGAGGCCCAGCACGACCGGGGAGTCTAAAAACAAGCCCTCAAAGAAGCCACCGAAAACCCGCGCAGCGTGGTCGCTTCGGCGACGATGCTCTCCATACGCCATCGAAAACCCTGCGAGACGGAGTTGCTCAAGCGTCCCCGCCACAGGAGACATGCAACGCTTCTGAGCGCCGGCGCAGACGTATGATTTGCCGCCCCCGCGGCGGCTCGTTAGCATCGCCGCTCGCGCGATCCCGCGCTTTTACCATGGCCCCCCCGCCGTTCTCATTCTCGGAAAAAGCCCTCCGCACGGCCGAGCAGCCGATCAGCTACCTCATCGCCGTCGCCAAGGCCA